>CALKHQ010000296.1 GCA_937988735.1 uncultured Alphaproteobacteria bacterium | reverse complement strand
CGTAGCCGAGGAACTCGGTCGCCCCCTTCTCCTGCCGCAGCTCGAGCCACAGCGTCTCGGTCGCCGCCTCGCCGGAGCCGGCCCAGGAGGCGCGGGCGATCGCCTTCTGCCGCGCCATCGCCGCGTCGAAGCCGGCGAGATCGACTCCGCGGCCCTGGCCGCGCAGGATGTCCTGGGTCAGGTCGAGCGGGAAGCCGTAGGTGTCGTAGAGCCGGAACGCGACCTCGCCGGGCAGCGGCTGGCCCTCGCCGAGCTTCCGGGTCTCCTCCTCCAGGAGGCCGAGGCCGCGGTCGAGCGTCTGCTTGAACCGCTCCTCCTCCAGCCGGAAGGTCTCGACGATCAGCGGCTCGGCCCGGCCGAGCTCGGGGAAGGCCTGGCCCATCGCCCGCACCAGCGCCGGCACCAGCCGGTACATCAGCGGGTCCTTGCAGCCGAGCAGGTGCGCATGGCGCATCGCCCGCCGCATGATCCGGCGCAGCACGTAGCCGCGGCCCTCGTTCGACGGCAGCACGCCGTCGGCGATGAGGAAGGAGCCCGCGCGCAGGTGGTCGGCGATCACCCGGTGGCTGACGCGGCCGGGGCCGTCAGGATCGGTGTTCGACGCGTCGGCGGAGGCCTCGATCAGCCCCCGCATCAGGTCGATGTCGTAGTTGTCATGCTTGCCCTGCAGCACGGCGGCGATGCGCTCCAGGCCCATGCCGGTGTCGATCGACGGCCGCGGCAGGTCGATCCGCTTCTCCGGCGTGACCTGCTCGTACTGCATGAACACGAGGTTCCAGATCTCGATGAAGCGGTCGCCGTCCTGGTCGTCGCTCCCCGGCGGACCGCCCGGAATCTCGGGGCCGTGGTCGTAGAAGATCTCGGAGCACGGGCCGCACGGGCCGGTGTCGCCCATCGCCCAGAAGTTGTCCGAGGTGGGGATGCGGATGATCCGCCCCTCGGGCAGGTCCGCGATCTTGCGCCACAGCTCGAAGGCCTGGTCGTCCTCGGCATAGACCGTCGCCAGCAGCCGGTCCTTCGGCAGGCCGAACTCCCGCGTCACCAGGTTCCAGGCGAGCTCGATCGCGACGTCCTTGAAGTAGTCGCCGAAGGAGAAGTTGCCCAGCATCTCGAAGAAGGTGTGATGCCGCGCGGTGTAGCCGACGTTCTCCAGGTCGTTGTGCTTGCCGCCGGCGCGCACACACTTCTGGCTGGTCGTCGCCCGCACGTAGTCCCGCTTCTCGACGCCGGTGAAGACGTTCTTGAACTGCACCATGCCGGCGTTGGTGAACAGCAGCGTCGGGTCGTTGCGCGGCACCAGCGGCGACGACGGCACCACCCGGTGATCGTGGCGCGCGAAATAGTCCAGGAAGGCGGAACGGATGTCGTTTGTCGTCTGCATGGCGTTCTTCGTTGCTGGGCCGGCGCTGCGCGGCGGGACGCTGCGCGGCGGACTGGATATGTAGCGTTGTTCCGCGAGCGCGCCAAGCGGCGCCTGGACCGGCGCCGCCTGGGCGACCTCCGGGGAAGGGCGGAAGGCGGGCCGGCGCTATGCCGGGGTGAAGCTCTCGACCAAGCTGCCGGCGACCAGATACCAGCCGTCCACCAGCACGAAGAAGATCAGCTTGAACGGCAGCGAGATCATCACCGGCGGCAGCATCATCATGCCCATCGACATCAGCACCGACGCCACCACCATGTCGATGACGAGGAAGGGCAGGAACAGCAGGAACCCGATCTCGAAGGCGCGCCGCAGCTCGCTGATCATGAAGGCGGGAATGAGCGCCGAGAGCGGCGCTTCCTCCGCCGTCTGCGCGTCGGAGCCGGCCATGTCCACGAACAGCCGCAGGTCCTGCTCGCGGACGTGGTCCAGCATGAAGGCCTGCACCGGCACGATGGCGGCGTCGAACGCCTCCTCCTCCGTGATCTCGCCGTCGATCAGCGGCCGCACGCCGTCGGCATAGACCTGCTCCAGCACCGGCGCCATCACGAAGCCGGTGAGGAACAGGGCAAGGCTGATGATCACCGTGTTCGGCGGCGCCGACTGGGTGCCGATCGCCGTGCGCAGGAACGACAGCACGACGACGATCCGGGTGAAGGAGGTGACCATGACCAGGATCGAAGGCGCCAGCGCCAGCACCGTGACCAGGATGACGAGCTGGACGATGCGGCCCGTCGAGGTCGGGCCCTCGCCGAGGTCGATCGAGATTTCCTGGGCGAAGGCCGGACCGGCCGCCAGCGTCGCGACGAGCGCGAGCGCGGCGACGACGCCGATGAAGAAGGCAGAGGGGAGCTTCACTGGCCGCGGACCGACTGGCGGACGAGACGCAGGAACGCACCGCCGCCGTCCTGCGACGGCGTGCCGGGGCGAGGGACGGGCCGCTCGCGCCGCCCGGGCGCTGCTTCCGCGTCGTCGTCGGAGGGAACCACGATGCCGGTCTCGACCACCGTCTCGCCCTGGGCGCCGATGATCAGCAGGTGTTCGCGGTCGTCGCGGCGCACCAGCACCAGCTTCCGCCGGGTGTCCAGTGCGATTGCCTCGACGATCCCCAGCCGGCGGCGGTAGGGCCCGGCACGCCGCGGCGTCAGCACCGTGCCGCGGCCGAAGCGGCGGAAGGCCCAGGCGGCGGCGAGGATGAGCGCCAGCACGAACGCCAGCGCGAAGACGAACTGGAAATAGTCGCCGAAGGCCATTCGGGTCGTTCCGGAAGAAGCTGTGGCTGGTGCGCGCCCGGATGCTGTCAGGCGCCGCCGGTCTCGCGCAGCCGGATCGCCTCGTCCACCATCGCCTGCTGCTCGAGCAGGACGTCGGAGATCTGCCGCAGGTCGCGCAGCAGCCCGTTGAGCTGGCCTTCGAATCCGGCGCGCTCGCTGGGCGGCAGCTCGGCGATCCCGGCGCAGAGGTCGATGACCTTGGTGTCCATGCCCTGGAGGTCGACGAGCTCGCCCTCGATCAGCTTGGCACGGAACCCTTCGAGGATCCGGGAGACCTCGACGAGGCCGGCCTCGAGCGTTGCGGCAGTAACGGTCATTGCATCTCTCCCGTCGCCCGGTTGGCTGCGCGTGCCAGGCCCTCGGGCGATCCGTTCAGTCGGTACAGGTAGGCGAGGATCTCGGCGACTGCGACGAAGGCGTCCACCGGGATGACGGTGTCGAGGTCGACGTGGGCAAGCAGCTCGACCAGGTCGGCGTCCTCGCGAACCGGCACGCCATGCGCCAGCGCGACCTCCACGATCTGCCGCGCGACATGGCCGCTGCCCTTGGCCGACACGACCGGGGCGTCGACCTCGTCCGGGCGGTAGCTCAGCGCCACCGCCTTCTCGGCGCCGGTCGCGTCACGCCTTGCGCTGTCGGGCCGCTGGTCGGCCATGGGCATCGTCCCCTTCGGCGACGCCGGATGTCGGCGCCCCGGGGACCGTTTGTCGGGCCATTAGGCTTAAATATTGATTAAGCGCAGGCAGAAATTGCCTACCCGCCGGCTGGCGTCTTGATGCCGGCGCAGGACGGGATCAGGGACAACAGGAAAGGCGCCGGCAGACGCATCCGCCGGGTCGGCAGCGCCTGCGACGTCAGCTCCCGGCGCGCGCGACCGAGACCTTCCGTTCTCCCTCGGCGAGTGCCCCATCGGAGCGACGGTCGTCACCGTGGGCGGAAACCGGCCCGCGGCCGTGCGGCCGGGCGCCGTGCGCAGCGTCCTGGTGGCCCGGCAGGCGGACGGATTCCACCGGCTGGCCGGCCGCGGTGGCCTGCGCCTTTTCGTCCTGGATCCGCTCGAACAGCTCCCGCCGCAGCACGCTGGCGCCTTCCGGGAAGGTGAAGCCGAGCTTCACCGACTTGCCGCGGATGGCAACAACGGTCACCTCGATCTCGTCGTTGATGACGATCGACTCCCCAATCTTCCGGGTCAGGTATAGCAACTGGCGCTCCTGCACACGCTTGCGAGCCCGCCCCGGCGACAAGGACCCCTGCCGGCTTCGGCCCACCACCCTGTTTGATCTAGCGGATGCGCCTGTCCCCCGGACGGCCGTTCTTCCGGCAGCCCGGCCACATCCGCTAACGGTTTGCGACCCGTCTTGGCCAATAGTCTTACGCCGTACACCCTTTTTTAACAAGGATGCCGAAAGTGTAGGGTTAATGCGGCCTCAACATCGGGCCGCAACGGCCTGCCGATCGCTGAGTAGAGCATCATGAGCTTCTCCGACCTGCCCTTGTTCAGCTTGCTGCGCGAAAACATGCGCTGGCTCGGCCAGCGGCAGTCGGTGCTGGCGGAGAACGTGGCCAACGCGGATACCCCCGGCTACCGCGCCCGCGACCTCGCCCCACAGGATTTCGCCGCGATGCTCAAGCGCGCCCGAGCCGGCGAAGGCGTCGGCCCCGACGCGCGGGTGGAGGAGAACCGCACGCCTTACGAGGTCACCCTTTCGGGCAATACCGTGGCCCTGGACGAGCAGCTGATGAAAGTGTCGGAAACCGCCGCCCGCTTCCAGCTCGCCACCAGCCTCTACACCAAGCATCTCGCCATGATCCGCATGGCGCTCGGCGGCCGCTGACGCCGCGACGGGAGCCTGACCGATGGACCTGTTCACCGCGATCGACGTCTCCGCCTCCGGCATGGAAGCCCAGGGCAAGAGGCTCAGGATCA
Source organism: uncultured Alphaproteobacteria bacterium (assembly GCA_937988735.1). Classification (GTDB taxonomy): domain Bacteria; phylum Pseudomonadota; class Alphaproteobacteria; order CALKHQ01; family CALKHQ01; genus CALKHQ01. The sequence continues at coordinate 13,298 of CALKHQ010000296.1, read as the reverse complement.
TCGCCGAGAACATCGCCAACAAGGATTCGCTGGCCGACCGGCCGGGCCTCGAGCCCTACCGGCGCCGGGTCGTGACCTTCCGCAGCGTGCTGGACGAGATCACCGGCGCGTCGCGGGTGGAGGTGGACCGCGTGCTGCCGGACCGGCGCCCGTTCGAGCTGAAGTTCGATCCGCAGCATCCGGCGGCCGACGCGAACGGCTACGTCCAGCTGCCGAACGTGAACATGCTGACCGAGATGATGGACCTGCGCGAGGCCCAGCGCAGCTATGACGCCAACGTCAACGTGGTCGAGGCGGCCAAGGCCATGGTCCGCCGCACCATCGAGATGCTGCGCAGCTAGCCTCGCGAGCACGGGAACCTGACCGATGAGCATCGACTACACCACCGCGCTGAAGGCCTATGATGCGGCCCTGCGCGACTTCGCCACGGACACGCCGGCGGCCGCGCCGTCGGCGCCCTCCGGCCCCAGCTTCGCCGACATGGTGGGCGAGGGGCTGCAGTCGGCGGTCGAGGCCGGGCGCCACGCCGAGGAAATGTCGCTGAAGGGCATCGCCGGCCAGGCGGAGCTGACCGACGTCGTCACCGCCGTCAGCAACGCCGAGGTGATGCTGCAGACGGTGGTGACGGTGCGCGACCGGGTGCTGCAGGCCTATCAGGACGTGATGCGGATGCCGATCTGAGGCATCGTCTGATCCCTGCCGCGCGTCATGGCCGGGTCCCCGCCCGCCATCTCCCGAATGCGGCGCAAGGGCGAAGGGAGATCGCCGGAACAAGTCCGGCGATGACGGTCGAGAAGCATGCCAGAGGCAGAAAGCCGGACGGGATCGACCGATGGTTGAGCAGGACATCATCGAGGTGATGGGCGATGCGATCTGGACGATGATCCAGGTCGCCGGGCCGGTCATGCTGATTGCGCTGGTGGTGGGCGTCGCCGTGTCGCTGGTGCAGGCCCTGACCCAGATCCAGGAAATGACCCTGGCCTTCGTGCCGAAGATCCTGGTCGTGTTCCTGTCGCTGCTGCTGCTGATGCCGTTCATGCTGGCGACGATGGATTCCTTCATGCTGCGGATCTCCGACCGCATCGCCACCCTTCCCTGACCCCCGCCGGCGCCGCGCGATGCTGCTGACAGCCTGGGTGGAGGCCCAGCTCTTCACCTTCCTCGCCGTCTTCACCCGGCTGGGGGCGGCGTTGATGTTCCTGCCCGGCTTCAGCGAAACCTTCGTCACCATCCGCTCCCGCCTGCTGCTGGCGCTCGCGATCAGCTTCGTGGCGACCCCGGTGGTCGCCGCCGGCATCCCCGACATGCCGGAGGAGGTGGCGGACCTCGCCCTGTTCCTGTTCGCCGAGGCCACGATCGGGGTGTTCATCGGCGTCCTCGCCCGCGTGCTGTTCACCGCCCTCGCCTCGGCGGGCACGATCATCGCCTTCCAGGCCGGCCTCTCCAGCGCGATGCTGTTCGACCCCTCGTCGAACCAGCAGAACGCGATCACCGGCGCCATCCTGTCGATGACGGGCATGACGCTGCTGTTCGTGCTGAACCTGCACCACGCCTTCATCGTCGGGCTGGTGGAAAGCTACGACCTGTTCCCGGCTGGCGGCATCCCGGACCCCGGCGACATGGCGGACACGGTCGCGATGATGGTGGCGCGGTCGTTCGCGCTGGCGATGCAGATCGCCGCCCCCTTCATCCTGCTCAACACCGCGATCAACGTCGCCGTCGGCCTGCTCGCCCGGCTGATGCCGCAGCTCCAGGTGTTCTTCCTCGCGCTCCCGGTTCAGATCGGCGTGTCGCTGATCATCCTGGGGCTCGCGCTCGGCGGCGCCATGATCTGGTTCTTCCAGCGCTTCCAGGCCGAGACCACCGGCCTGTTCCTCGCGCCGTGACGGAGTAGGCGGTGTCCGACGCGGAACGCACGGAAGAACCGACACCGAAACGCCTCAGCGACGCGCGCGAGAAGGGCCAGGTCGCGACCTCGCGCGAGGTGACCAACCTGTTCGCGCTCGCCGGCGCGACGCTGCTGGTCAGCTTCCTGATCCCGGACCTCACCGCCGACCTGAAGCGCGTGCTGATCGTGTTCTTCGAGCAGCCGCACCTGATCACGCTGGAGGGCGGCGGCATCGTCCGCCTGCTCGCGCGGCTGACGATGCAGGTCGCCCTCCTGCTGGCCCTGCCCTTCCTCTTCCTCTGCGCGATGGCGATCGCGGCGAACTACCTGCAGAACGGGCTGCTGTTCAGTGCCGAGCCGCTGAAGCCCGACCTCGGCAAGCTGTCCCCGCTCAAGGGCGCGAAGCGCATCTTCTCCACCCACGCGCTGGTCGAGTTCGGCAAGAGCCTGGCCAAGTTCGTCATCGTCGGCGTGATGGTGCTGTGGATCGTCTGGCCACAGCTCCGCGGCATCGAGGCCATGGTCACACTGCCGACCGCGGCCCTGGCGCAGAAGATCCACGAGATCGTCCTCGCCTTGGTGTCCGCGGTCACCGCGGTGATGGCGGTGGTCGCCGGGGCCGACTGGGCCTTCCAGCGCTACAAGCACCGCAAGAGCCTGCGAATGACCCGGCAGGAGGTGAAGGACGAGCACAAGTCCTCCGAAGGCGACCCGGAGGTCAAGGCCAGGCTCCGCCAGCTCCGCCGCGAGCGGTCGCGGCGGCGGATGATGGCGGCGGTGCCGGAGGCGGACGTGGTCGTCACCAACCCGACCCTCTTCGCGGTGGCGCTGCGCTACGACCCGCAGTCGATGGCCGCGCCGCGCGTGGTGGCCAAGGGCGTGGACGCGATGGCGCGCCGGATCCGCGAGATCGCGACCGAGCATGATGTGCCGCTGGTGGAGAACCCGCCGCTCGCGCGCGCCCTCTACGCCTCGGTCGAGGTCGACGCGGAGGTCCCGGAAGCGCATTATCGCGCGGTTGCCGAGGTGATCAGCTACATCTGGCGCATCCGCGGAAAGGCGATGCCCCGCAGCGCGGGATAGCCGCTCACGGGCCGGGACGGGAAAGGCATGACGAGCGCAGTCGAAAGCACGGGAAGAAGGCGGCGGGTGCGGCCGGTGTCCGACCGCCTGCCTGCTGAACCGGCCCGGCTCGAGCGTTCGCTGGTGGCAGGCTCGGCCCTGGTGGGCTTCGGCGCCGCCGTCATCGTCGCCTGGCTCACCGGCGCGGGCGCCGTCGGCGTGGTTGCGGCAGCCGCCATCGCCGGCGGCGTCGGCTGCGTCAGCCTGCTGGCCATACGCAAGGTCGCGGCCGAGCGACGCGGCCCAGTCGTGGGCACGGACTCGCTGGACGTGGTCGGCATTCCCTGCGCGCTGACCGACGCGACGGGGGTGGTGCTGGACGCGAACCAGGCCTACTGGCGCACCTTCGCCCGCGTCCAGGGCGCGAGGACGACCGACCTCGCCGCGCTGTCGCGCGACCCGCGGGCGGCCGGCACGACACTCCAGCGGCTGATCGACGGCCGCGATGGCTCGGCGCTGCTGCCGCTCCGTCTCGGCGAGCAGGACCGCTCCTACCGCGTGCAGGTGCGCCGCGACGGCCACCGGCTCGCCTGGCTGTTCCACGACGTCACCATCGACCAGGCCGCCATCGCCGAGGCGCGGGCGGAGGCGGAGCGGCTGCGCGCCCTCCTCGACGGGTTGCCGGTGGGCGTCGGCCACGTCGATCGCGATGGCCTGCTGCGCTTCGTCAACGCCGGCCTTGCCACCCTTCTCGGCCGCGACCCCGCCGCGGTGCAGCGCCTGCGCTGGACGGAGGTGGCGGCGGAGACGGTCGCCCCCACCGACCCGCACCAGCCGGCCCTGGTCGATCTGCGGGATGCGGAAGGCGAGCGCCATCCCGCGCTGTGGTACGAGGCGAGCCTGCCGCAGACGGATCCGCTCGGCGGCGGCAGCGTCGGCGTCGCCGTGCCGCGGCCCGCGCGCTCCGCGGCCGCCGCGTCGCTGGAGGAGGCCGAGACGCGGTTCGGGATCGCGATCCAGAACGCGCCGGTCGGCATCGCCCTGCTCGACCCGCGGGGCTCGATCTCCTACGCCAACGCCGCCTTCGGCCGCATCGCCTTCCCCGGGAGCTTCGAGCCCGGCGCCGAGCGCAAGCTGCGCGGCCATTCGCTGATCGACCACGTTGCCGAGGACGACCGCCCCGCGGTCGAAGCCCGGCTGCAGACGACCGTCACCTCGCGGCAGCCGGCGGACGCGATCGATGTCGCCTGGCGGGCGAGGCAGACGATGATCGTCTCGATGGTGTTCACGCCGCTGATCGGCGAGCACGGCACCGTGGACGCCATCCTTGCCACCGTCTCCGACATCACCACCCAGCGCCAGCTCGAGCAGCAGTTCACCCAGGCGCAGAAGATGCAGGCGGTCGGCCAGCTCGCCGGCGGCGTCGCCCACGACTTCAACAACCTGCTGACCGCGATGATCGGCTTCTGCGACCTGCTGCTGGCGCGGATGACCCCGGGCGACCAGTCCTACGAGGACGTGGACCAGATCCTGCAGAACGCCAACCGCGCGGCCAACCTGGTGCGCCAGCTCCTCGCCTTCTCGCGCAAGCAGACGATGACGCCGCGGGTGGTGAACCTGACCGACACGGTGGCCGAGCTCGGCCACATGCTGCGCCGCCTGCTCGGCGAGGGCATCGAGCTCAAGATCAAGTACGCCCGCGACCTGTGGCTGGTGAAGGCGGACGAGAGCCAGCTCACCCACGTCATCATCAACCTCGCGGTCAACGCCCGCGACGCGATGAACGGCCAGGGCACGCTGACCATCCAGACGCTGAACTTCCCGGTCGCGACCCAGGAGGAGAGCGTCCACGAGGCAATGCCGCCGGGCGACTATGTCTGCATCCGGGTCACCGACACCGGCCACGGCATCCCGAAGGAGATCATCGACCGCATCTGGGAGCCGTTCTTCACCACCAAGGAACTCGGCGAGGGCACGGGGCTCGGGCTTTCCACCTGCTACGGCATCGTCAAGCAGACCGGCGGCTTCATCTTCGCCGACAGCGTGCCTGGCGAGGGTGCGACCTTCTCGGTCTACCTGCCGCGCCACATCCCGGCGGAAACCCGCGACCCGCGGACGGACAAGGCGGCACGCCACGCCCGCGACCTCACCGGCGCCGGGCGGGTGCTGCTGGTCGAGGACGAGGACGCCGTCCGCCTGTTCTCGACCCGCGCGCTGCGCAACAAGGGCTACGAGGTGCTGGCCGCCAACGGCGGGGAGCAGGCGCTGGCCCTCCTGGACGAGGCGGACAACCGCATCGACCTGCTGATCACCGACGTGATGATGCCGGAGATGGACGGCCCGACGCTGATCAAGCACGTCCGCGCCCGCATCCCCGACATCCGCGCGATCTGCATCTCCGGCTACGCCGAGGACGCCATCCGCGACCGGCTGGCGGATGACACCGAGATCCACTTCCTCGCCAAGCCCTTCAATCTCGAGGACCTGGCGACCATGGTGAAGGAAGTGCTCAGCCGCTGACGCCGGCGCGGCGTCTCCACCACGCCCTGACGGCGAAGGGACGGCCCGGAGTCGCAGGGCGCGATTCCTCCTTGTGGCCCGGCATTTCGTCTGGCAGACCGCTGCGGGGCGATCGGCCCGGGGAAGCGGCTGCGCCGGGGCGCGGCCGGGCGGGCCGGTCCGGGGTCCACAGGCCAGACGGTGACGGACGTGCCCGAGGACCGGGTCGAGGGGACAGCGCGAACGACGGAACCGGCGTGGCACACGGTTTCCGCCGAGGAGGCGTGCCGGCTGCTCGAGACCGGGCCGGGCGGGCTTGGCGCGGCGGAGGCGGAGCGGCGCCGGGCGATCCACGGCGCCAACGCGCTGCCCGAGGCGCGGCGCAGGAGCCCGGTCCTCCGCTTCCTCGCCCAGTTCAACAACACGCTGATCTACTTCCTGCTGTCGGCCGCGGTCGCTGCCTGGATCCTGGGGCACCAGATCGACGCGGCCGTCATCGTGGCCGTCGTCACGATCAACGCCATCGTCGGCTTCATCCAGGAGGACAAGGCGGAGAAAGCGCTGAGCGCCATCCGCCGGCTGGTCTCGCCGCGGGCGAGCGTGCGCCGCGACGGCACGCGGACCAGCGTTCCCGTGGCCGATCTGGTGCCGGGCGACGTGGTGCTGATCGAGGCCGGCGACCGCGTGCCGGCCGACCTGCGGCTGATCCGGGCCCGCGGGCTGCTGATCGACGAGGCGATGCTGACCGGGGAGTCGGTCGCCGCGGAGAAGCGCGAGGATCCGGTCGCGGGCGACGTGCCGCTGGGCGACCGGCTGTGCATGGCCTATTCGGGCACGCTGGTCGCCGCCGGCCAGGGGGCCGGCGTGGTGGTGGCCACGGGCAGCCGCACCGAGATCGGCCGCATCAGCAGCCTGATCGAGCATGTCGAGCAGCTGACGACCCCGCTGCTGCGCCAGATCAACCGGTTCGGCCAGCGCTTCACCTGGGTCGCGATCTCTGGCGCCGGCCTGCTGTTCGCCTTCGCAACGCTCGCCCGGGGCTGGCCGTGGTCGGAGGCGCTGATCGCAGTGGTGGCGCTGGCGGTCGGCGTGGTGCCTGAGGGCTTGCCGGCGGTCATTACCATCACGCTGGCGATCGGGGTGCAGCGGATGGCGCGGCGCAACGCGGTGATCCGCCGGCTGCCGGCGGTGGAGACGCTGGGGGCGACCTCGGTCATCTGCTCGGACAAGACCGGCACGCTTACGCGCAACGAGATGACGGCCCGGCGGCTGGTCACGGCAGGGCACATGGTGATCGCCAGCGGCTCCGGCTACGACCTGGCCGGCGCGCTGACGACGGTGGACGGCGATGGCGCCAGCGCCCTGCCGGCTGTGATGCCGCTGATCCGCAGCGGGCTGCTGTGCAACGACGCCCACCTGCGCCAGGTGGACGGGCAGTGGATCGTTGACGGCGACCCCATGGAAGGGGCGCTGGTCGTGCTGTGCATGAAGGCCGGGCTGGCGCCGGAGGAGCTGCGGGCGGCGTGGCCGCGCAGCGACGAGATCCCGTTCGACGCCCAGCACCGCTTCATGGCGACGCGCCACGCGGCACCGGCCGGCGGCCATGTCATCTTCGTCAAGGGCGCGCCGGAGAAGCTGCTGGCGATGTGCGCGCACGAACTCGCGGCCGACGGCGGCGAGCGGCCGCTGGACCACGCCGCCTGGAGCGCGCGGATCGCGCAGGCGGCGGCGGAGGGCGAGCGGGTGCTCGGCTTCGCGATGAAGACCCAGGCCGACGGCAACGGACCGCTCGGCTTCGCCGACCTGGAGGACGGGCTGGTCTTCCTCGGCATCATCGGCTTCGTCGATCCGCCGCGCGACGAGGTGATCGCCGCCATCGCCGAATGCCGCTCGGCCGGCATCGCGGTGAAGATGATCACGGGCGACCATGCGGCGACCGCGGGCGCAATCGCCCGCCAGCTCGGCCTCGACGACGGTGTGAAGGTCGTGACCGGGGCCGAGATCGACCGGCTCACGGATGCCGAGCTGGTCGACGTCGCCACCCGCGCCGCGGTGTTCGCGCGGACCAGCCCGGAGCACAAGCTGCGCATCGTGCGCGCGCTGCAGTCGACCGGCGCGGTGGTAGCGATGACCGGCGACGGCGTCAACGACGCGCCGGCGCTGAAGCAGGCGGATGTCGGGATCGCGATGGGCCACAAGGGCACCGAGGCGGCGAAGGAAGCCTCGGAGATGGTGCTGCTGGACGAGAACTTCGTCTCCATCGTCGCCGCGGTCCACGCCGGCCGCACCGTCTACGACAACATCCGCAAGGTGATCTCCTGGACCATACCGACCAACGGCGGCGAGGCGCTCACAGTCATCATCGCCATCCTCCTCGGCTTCACCATGCCGATGACGGCGGCGCAGATCCTGTGGATCAACCTGATCCTGACCGTGACACTGGGGCTGGTGCTGGCGTTCGAGCCGTCGGAGCCGGGGGTGATGCGCCGCCCGCCGCGGCCGCCGCGGGCGCCGCTGCTCTCCCCCTTCCTGGTCTGGCGCATCGTCTTCGTCTCGGGACTGTTCGCCGCCGGCGCGCTCGCGATCTTCTTCCATGCGCTGGAGCGCGGGCGGGACGTGGAGACGGCCCGCACGATGGTGGTGAACGTCATCGTCGTGTTCGAGGTCTTCTACCTGTTCAACGTGCGCTACCTGCACATGACGTCGTTCACCTTCCGCGGCGCGCTGGGCACGCCGGCGGTGCTGATCGCGCTCGCGGTGGTGGTGGCGGCGCAGCTCGCCTTCACATACGCGCCGTTCATGCACCGCCTGTTCGACGCACGGCCGGTGACGATCGTCGACGGCATCGTCATCATCGTCGCCGGCGTGCTGCTGATGGCGATCCTGGAGGTGGAGAAGATGGTGCTGCGGCGCTGGCGCCTGTTCGGACAGGAGCCGTGACGGCGCCTGCCCGGGCGGTGAAGCAGGGAGGCGTCGGCGGCTACAGCGGCCAGAGCACCCGGTTGGCGCGGGCCGTGCCGTTATAGCCATAGAAGAAGAACTGCCAGGTGTCCGAGCCCCGGCTGGCCGCCCACTTCACCTTGTTCAGCGTGAAGCCGGCGCGCGCCTTCGTGCCGAGCACGAAGCCCATGTACCCCTCGTAGGTCTGGGCGCCCATGACCCCTGGCGTATTGGCGTAGACCAGCCGGGCCACGTCGACCGGGGCCGCGTACAGCGCCTTGATCGCGTTCACGTAGTTCAGCTTGGTCATCATGTTGGCATCCTTCTGGGCCTGGGTCATGTCGGCCCAGTTGATGCCGGAATTGGCATTGGCGTGGACAAGCACGGTGGTGCCGTTGGACTCGAAGGCCCACACGGTGCAGGCCGAGAGCGGGCCGGTGAGCACGAGCTGCGCGTTGGGATCGACCTCCATGTAGGTGACGCCGCCCGGCCGCCACGGCAGGAAGCCGTAGGCCTTGTTGGACGCCGGGGCGACCTTGACCGCGCCGCGGTCGTCGACGTCCACCCTGCACTGCGCATTGGGCCAGGTGATGACCTCGGTGTTGGCCAGCCCGGGCGCCGGCGTCAGCCGCGGCCGGAACACGCCGTTGTCGCTCAGCGTCCACATGCCGTTCAGCAGCCAGCGCGGATTCATCGACAGCAAGGACCCGACCGACATTCGTGCCTCCCGTTTGCGCCCGCGCGGCCGCGCAGGCCCCGTTCTCCCCGGCCCCGTCCGGCAGGGCCGGCCCGACTCTACGGGGCGGATTCGCCCGGGGCAAACGACACGCACAGCCACGCCGCCGGCGCCGCCGTACGCTCGAAGTTCCGTACCGATCGCCACCTGTTCCGCATCCCGTGCGGCCCGCCGGCAAATGTTCTGCTTGTGTTCGTGAACAAATGTGGTATAGTGGCGTCATTGCATACGACCCCGGCCTGTGGAATAAGGGAGAGGCCTCGATGAGTCAGTCGGACGTGCGGGCACAGCTTCGGGTGGTCGAGCAGGGCGGAATGGACAAGCAGAAAGCGTTGGACGCGGCACTCGCCCAGATCGACCGGGCGTTCGGCAAGGGCTCGGTGATGCGCCTCGGCTCCAGGGAGGGCGTGGGCGACGTCGAGGTCATCTCCACCGGCTCGCTCGGACTCGACATCGCGCTCGGCATCGGCGGCCTGCCGCGGGGCCGGGTGATCGAGATCTACGGGCCGGAGAGTTCCGGCAAGACCACGCTCGCCCTCCACGTGATCGCCGAGGCGCAGAAGAACGGCGGCACCTGCGCCTTCATCGACGCCGAGCATGCGCTCGATCCCGGTTATGCCCGCAAGCTCGGGGTCGATCTCGACGAGCTGCTGATCTCCCAGCCCGACGCCGGCGAGCAGGCGCTCGAAATCGCCGACACGCTGGTGCGCTCGGGTGCCATCGACGTGCTGGTCGTCGACTCGGTGGCGGCGCTGGTGCCGCGGGCCGAGCTCGAGGGCGAGATGGGCGACGTCCAGCCGGGCATGCAGGCGCGCCTGATGTCGCAGGCGCTGCGCAAGCTCACCGCCTCGATCTCGCGCTCGAACTGCATGGTGATCTTCATCAACCAGATCCGGCAGAAGATCGGCGTGATGTTCGGCAACCCGGAGACGACGTCGGGCGGCAACGCGCTCAAGTTCTACGCCTCCGTCCGCCTCGACATCCGCCGCATCGGCGCGATCAAGGAGAAGGACGAGGTCGTCGGCAACCAGACCCGCGTCAAGGTGGTGAAGAACAAGGTGGCGCCGCCGTTCAAGGTGGTCGAGTTCGACATCATGTACGGCGAGGGCATCTCCAAGGCCGGCGAGCTGCTCGACCTCGGGGTCAAGGCCGGCGTGGTCGAGAAGTCGGGCGCCTGGTTCTCCGCCAACGGCGAACGCATCGGCCAGGGGCGGGAGAATGCCAAGCAGTTCCTGCGCGACCATCCGGACGTCGCCGCCACCATCGAACGCGCCATCCGCCAGCAGGCCGGCATCCTCGCCGAGGACATGATGTCCGGTGCGGACGACGACACCGGCGACATCGCCGCCGACGAACCCGCCCCTGCCGCCCGCCCGGCCCGCAGCGGCGGCCGCCTGTTCGACGAGGACTGACCGCGGCGCACTTGCCTGGCACCGGCGCATGCCAGGCTGCGTCTCCTCCCGCCCGCAGCCGGCGCAGCTACCCGCGGCCTGCGCCCTCCCCTCGCCCGTCGCACTGACGCGCGTCGACCTCTCCCGCACGGGGAGAGGCGGGGGTCGAAGCACCGTCCGGAGGCCGGCTGCAATGACCGGCATCGAGCTTGGGGAGAAGAGGTGAACGGTTCGGCAGCTTCATTACCCTCTCCCCTCGCGGGAGAGGGAGGGGCCCGCGCCCCGCAGCGGCGTGGGAGGGCGAGGGGTCGGCGCGGTCACTGATCCGTCCCGGCCGGTCGGCAGGCGGGCTCGGCCTCTCCTGTCCTGCGGATCAGGCGCGGCCGGTCTTTGCGCCGTCGGCGAAGAGGGATTGGCCGCGTTCGTCGATGATCTGCTTCGCCTTGACGATTGCGAAGCTCGCCGCGTCGTCGCGGGAGCCGAACAGGTCGGAGCGGATGAAGGTGCGCTCCAGCGGGCCGGCCTCCGTTTCCTTGACGATGACCCCCGCCACCCGCCACTCGCCGCCGGCGCGCTGCGGAGCCGGGCGGATGCTCAGGCCCTGGTATTCCACGGCCTCGGCGGCATCGCCCGCCGGCTCCTTCGATTCCCTGGCGGACCCGCCGCCGAACAGCCGAGAAAGAAAGCTCACCATGCCACCACTGTAAGCAGGGAGGCCCCCGCCAGCAACACCCGCTGCCTGTCCGCCCGCAGGGGCGAGGCTCAGCCGGCTGCGGGGCCCGGGGCCGCACCGGCGTCGGCGCCGGCATCGGCCGGCGGATCGCCGGCGACGGGGTCCGCAAGCTCGTCCGCCAGCCGCTCGCGGTAGCCGGCAAGGAACTGCTCGAACATGTCGATGCTGGGGCCGATGCGGCCGAGATCCGCGACGGAGCGGATCGGCCCGATGTCGTCGGCGACCAGCAGCCGGAACATGTCGCCGTGCTCGGTGTCGCGCATCACGCCGCTGTAGCGCTGGCGCAGGTACGCGAGGCCTGCCTGGTCGTCGGCATAGGTCAGCGCCATCGCCCAGTTCAGCACGTGCTCCGCGGCGGCGGGATCAAGCGGCGCAGTCCGGGGCGGGTAGGCAGTCACCGCCGCGCCGGCGTCCGTCCCTTCCCCGCCGTCGGCCGGCGCATCGAGCGCCGCGGCCTCCTCCGCCGACGGCAGCGCCGGCATCGCCTCGCCCGCGGCGAACGGCGCAGCGTCTGCGTCGGTCGCCATCGCCACCGGACCAGGCACGGGCGGCCAGCGGAAGTCCGGCCCCTCCGCGAGCCGGCCGAACGCCTCCGCCGCCGCCTGCCAGTCGCCCTGCCGCCAGTAGATCTCCGCCCGCAGCATGTCCGCCGCCGGCGCCAGATCCTCCTCCAGCGCGGTCAGCGCCGCCGCATAGTCGCCCAGGGCGAGGTGGGCGCTGGAGCGCAGGTGACGCCGCTGCTCGTTCAGGGCTTGGGGGAAATCGCGGGAGCGGGTGGCGAGCAGCGCGTCGATCGCGGCCTGCGGCTGCCCCCCGGCCAGGTAGAGCACCGCGAGGTCGCGGCCGAGCTCTCCGCGGGCCGGCCCGACGAGGTCATCGAGCAGCAGGCGGTGCAGCACCCGGGCTGCCTCGAGATAGAGGTCCATGGCGACCAGCCGCCCCGCGAGCCGCCGCAGCATCTCGTCGCGCTCCCGGCCGGCCGGCGCCAGGTCCTCGAACTCGCTGAACAGAGCGATCGAGGTCACCGGCGACACGTTCGCCGGCGGCTCGGGGCCGAACAGGTCGGCGAATGCCGACCGCAGCCGCTCGTCGATCGCCCGGCGATGGATATCGTCGGTGAAGAGCGACCGCGTCTGCTTGAGCGTGCGGAACCCGCTGCGATAGTCGCCGCTGGCGAACTGGTATTCGGCGAGCTGGCGCAGCAGGCCGAACTCGAACTCGCCGCCGCGCCAGTGGTAGCGGATCGCGTCGAGGGCCGCCGCCGCCTCCGCGGCCGAAAGCCGGCCGGCATCGTGGAACGCGCGCGTACGGTCGAACACCGCCCGGGCGGCCACACCGGGGAAGCCGCTGGCGATGGCGTCCTCCCACGCCTCCTCGGCCGTCCGGGTCTCGCCGGCAGCCCAGGCGGCAGCGGCCCGGCGCACGGCAACCTCGGCCGCCAGCTTGGGCTCGAGGCCGAAATAGGGGAGCGTGTCGAGCACGGAGGCCGCCCGCGCCACGTCGCCGGTCACCAGCGCCGTGTCCACCGAAGCCAGCGCCAGCGGTATCCGCAGCCCGTTCTCGTACCAGCCCGGCGCCTCCGCGGCGCCGGTGTAGAGCGCCTCGGCCTCGGCGTGGCGCCCCTGGGCGGCGAGCGCGGCGGCGCGCCAGTACTGCACCTCGCCCGACGGCGCCAGCCGGTGGTCGGAAAGGTCGATGACCGCCTGGTCGATGTCCCCGTTCATGTAAGCGGTCGCCCCGCGGAGCGCCGTGAGCGACGGATCGGCTTCGAACAGCTCGGGCGTGTCGGCCCCGATCAGGCGCAGCACGCTGCCGGCATCGCGGAACTGGCCGTGGCCGAACAGGAAGCGCGCGAAGCGCACCCGCGCCTGCGCCCGGACCTCCGGATCGATCGCGGCTGACGCCTCGGCCTGCAGCAGGCGGCTGACCTCGGCGAAGGGCCCCGCCTGCTCCAGCCGCCACGGCTGCTGCTCGAAGATGCGGAAGCCGCCGTCCATCGCGCCGCGCCCCGGCGCGGCCACCGGCACGACGGCGACAGGAACGGCCGGC
>CALKHQ010000295.1 GCA_937988735.1 uncultured Alphaproteobacteria bacterium | reverse complement strand
ACGCCCATCACCAGCGCGGCGTTGGAGACGAGGCCGTCGTTGACCCCGAACACCGCGGCCCGGAGCGCGCCGCCGCCGGTGCCGCGATGGCGATGGCGGCCGTCGGGCCGGGGGCGCGAGGGGGGTCGCTCCGCGCCCCCGGGCGCCGGCGCGGCGTCATAGAGCGAGAGCCCGCGCACCCGTGCGGCCGACAGCAGCGGCCGTGCCTTCCCGGGGCCAAGCCGGCGGGTCACCCACGCCAGCAGGCGGGCGCGCAGGCCGGGGCGGAAGCGGGGCGTCGACCCGATGTTGCGGGCGAGCCTCTCTGCCTGCGCCTCGGCGGCCGCCGCCATCGTCTGCAGGAGCTGCCGGCGGAAGGGATCGTGTTCGGTCTCGGCGACGACCCGCGCCAGATAGGCCGCCGTCCGCTCCGACCGCCAGCGCTCGAGCAGCGGAGCGCGCGCCATCGCCGGTCTCAGTCGCGGAAGTTCACATACTGCAGCGGCTGCTCGATCTTCTCCGCCCGGATCAGCCGGATCGCCTCCTGCAGGTCGTCGCGCTTCTTGCCGCTGATGCGCAGCTCGTCGCCCTGGATTGCCGGCTGCACCTTGAGCTTCGCCGCCTTGATCGCCTTGACGATCCGCTGGGCGAGCTCGCGGTCGATGCCCTGACGGATCATCACCGCCTGGCGGAGCGTGTTGCCGGACGCGGCCTCCGGCTTCTGGAAGTCGAATGCGCCTGCATCGACCTTGCGCCGGGCGAGGTAGCCGCGCAGCACCTCGTGCACCTGCTTCAGCCGGAAGTCGTCGTCGGCGCGGATGGTGAGCGTGTCCCCGGTCCGCTCGATCGAGCAGTTGCTGCCCTTGAAGTCGTAACGCGTGCCGATCTCGCGCATCGCGCCCTGGATGGCGTTGTCCACCTCGGCGAGGTCGGTGCGCGAGACGATGTCGAAGCTGGGCATGGCTCCCACCCTTTGCTGCGGCCGGGGGAAGCCGTGTCATAGCACGTTCCGGCGCCGGTCACCTGCCGTCAGTTGGCGGTGAGGCAGGCTGAGCCCGGGTCGGGAATGCCGGTCGGCGTCATGTCGGCGGGGCAGGAATAGCAGGCGTTGCCGATCTGGATGGTGCCATCGCCGCACCCCGGCGGGCCGAGATTCTCCGCCGACTGGAACAGCCCGCCGCCGTCGTGCCGGCAGGCGAAGGGGTCGGACGGCGGCACCGAGGGGCCGTTGCGGGTGTAGCCTTCGGGGCAGGAGAAACAGGCGGCGGCGCCGGTGTCGGGGTCCAGCGCCTCGAACCCGCGGCCCAGGTTGTTGCCGATCCTGTCCGCGCAGGCGACCTCGTGGAGGAATGTCGCCGCCACCGGGCGCGGCCCGTCGGTCGGGGGAAGCTGGTACTGGCCGCTGTGGCCCTGACCGTAGCCCTGGCTGCCGCCGGCCGAGGCCAGGCTGAACATCTGGCCGAACCCGAAGCCGACGCCGCGCGTCGAGACGGAAACGCCGCCGAACCCCACCCTTACCCCGCCAGGCACGCAGGCGGCGACCGCAACCGCCAGCAGGATGGCGGCGGCGGCAGGGACGGACGGCTTCAGCCGAAGCCTCACCCGCATCGCGATCTCCTCTTCCTCGCTCGCCCATCCCAGGCCCGGCCACGCTAGGCCGGGGTGTTGGCGAAATCATGGCGCGCATCCCCGCTTGGCCGCGGCAGACGCCTGGACTAGGCTCGGGCGCGCGCGCCCATGCAGGATCATCGACGATGCGCCTCACCGACGACCAGATCGCCTTCTACCGCGAGCACGGCTATCTGCTGCTGCCTTCGGTGCTGGACGCCGACATCGTGGCGGCGATGCGGGCGGAGATCGCCCGCCTGCTCGAGGGCGCGCGCGGGCTCGCCACCCACACCGACATCTACGACCTCGAGGACAGCCACCGGCCCGACCGGCCGCGGGTGCGCCGGATCAAGGCGCCGCACACGCATGCGCCCTTCTTCGACCGGCTGGTGCGGGAGGAGGCGGTGCTCGCGCCGGTGCGCCAGCTCATCGGCCCTGCCGTGCGGCTGCAGAACTCGAAGCTGAACCTGAAGTCGGCCGGCTACGGCGCGGCGGTCGAATGGCACCAGGACTGGGCGTTCTACCCGCACACCAACGACGACGTCCTCGCGGTCGGCGTCTTCGTCAACGACGTGGACGAGGAGAACGGGCCGATGATGGTGCTGCCCGGCAGCCACCGCGGCCCGGTGTACGACCACCACAGCGACGGGGTCTTCTGCGGCGCCATCGACGTCGAGGCTGCGGGCCTCGACCTCGGCCGGGCGGTGAAGCTCACCGGGCCGGCGGGCTCGATCTCGCTCCACCACGCCCGCCTGGTCCACGGGTCGGACATCAACCGGTCCGGACGCGACCGCGGGCTGCTTCTCTACGAACTCTGTGCCGGCGACGCCTGGCCGCTGGTCGGCACCATGACGTCCTACGGCGACTATCAGAGCTTCCAGGGCCGGCTGCTGTGCGGTGAGCCGAGCAACCAGCCCCGGCTGGCCGCGGTCCCCGTGCGCATTCCGGCGCCGTTCCCGGCGAACGCCGCCTCGATCTACCAGACCCAGAGCCGGGCCGCCCGCCGCCACTTCGGAACGCTGGCGCCCGAGCCCGAACCGGCCGAAACCGGCTGACGGCCCCGAGCCTTCTCCCTCCCGGTTACCGATCCCTTCCCTCTTGCTCCTGGATGCCCGAGCCGCCGCCGGCGCAGGTCGGCAAGGGGGGGGGGCGCGGGCTCAACCAATGTTGGAACCACCGCCCGGCTGCCGTGTTGCTGGCAGCGGCGGCGCCGCGATAATTTTTTCGCGCACCCTGTGGTCATGCGGGGACGGCCGGACACACATAGCCGCCAAGAGTACTCATACGGTTTCAAGGAAGGTCGATGATCCGGCTTCAACCCCTCCGCATGTCTGGCAAGGAAGTGCTGCCGCTGATCGAGGGCGGCAAGGGAATTTCCGTGTCGAACGGGCGGTCCTCCGGCGCCTGGGCTGCCGCCGGCGGCATCGGCACCTTCTCCGGCGTCAACGCCGACTCCTATGACGCCGACGGCAACCTGATCCCGCAGGTCTACCGCGGGCGGACCCGGCGCGAACGGCACCAGGAGCTGCTGGCCTATGCGATCGAAGGCGCCTGCGAGCAGGCCCGGATCGCTCACGAATACGCCGGCGGCGAAGGCCGCATCCACATGAACATCCTGTGGGAGATGGCGGGCGCAGAGACGATCCTGCGCGCGGCGCTGAGCCGGGTGGGCAAGCTGATCCACGGGGTGACCTGCGGCGCGGGCATGCCCTACAAGCTGGCCGAGATCTGCGCCGAGCACGGCGTCTACTACTACCCGATCGTCTCCTCCGCCCGCGCATTCCGCGCGCTGTGGAAGCGGGCCTATCACAAGTTTCCGGAATGGCTGGGCGCGGTGGTCTACGAGGATCCGTGGCTCGCCGGCGGGCACAACGGGCTCAGCAATGCCGAGGACCCGCTGAAGCCGGAGCCGCCGTACCGGCGCCTGGTGGCGCTCCGGGCCCAGATGAAGGAATTCGGGCTCCACGAAACCCCGATCGTGATGGCGGGCGGCGTCTGGTTCCTGCGCGAGTGGGAGGACGTGATCGAGGACCCCGACATCGCGCCGGTCGCCTTCCAGTTCGGCACCCGGCCGCTGCTGACCATGGAGAGCCCGATCTCTGACGCGTGGAAGCAGCGCCTGCTGACGCTGAAGGAAGGCGACGTGCTGCTGCACAAGTTCAGCCCCACCGGCTTCTACTCCTCGGCGGTCCGCAACCAGTTCCTGCAGAACCTGATCGACCGCAGCGAGCGGCAGATCGCCTACACCACCGAGGCGCTGGGCGACCACGACACCGAACTGTCCGTGGGCGCGCGCAGCCGCACGGTCTACGTCACCTCGCAGGACAGGACGCGTGCGCTGGCGTGGATGGCCGAGGGCTACACCGAGGCGATGCGGACGCCGGATTCCACGCTGATCTTCGTCACCCCGGAGGAAGCGCAGCAGATCCGCAAGGACCAGATCGAATGCATGGGCTGCCTCAGCCAGTGCCAGTTCTCGAACTGGTCGCAGACGGAGCCCTACTCCACCGGGCGGAAGGCCGATCCGCGCTCCTTCTGCATCCAGAAGACGCTGCAGGCCATCAGCCATTCGGAGCAGATCGAGAACCAGCTCATGTTTGCCGGCCACAACGCCTACCGCTTCGCGGAGGATCCGTTCTACTCGAACGGCTATGTGCCGACCGTGAAGGAGCTGGTGGAGCGAATCACCACCGGCAACTGACGGTTGCCGGACGCGCGACAATTGCGCAGCCGGCCCCTGCGCGCTATGTGTGTGTCCATGGACATGCATGAGCACGTGCACACGGCCGACGCGCAGGGGCGCCAGGACACGGTCGAACGGCTGAAGCGGGCCGGGCTGCGCCCGACCCGCCAGCGCATCGCGCTTGCCGAGCTGCTGTTCGGCACCGCCGACCGTCACGTCACCGCCGAGCAGCTCCACGGCGAGGCCAGCAACGCGGGCACCCGCATCTCGCTCGCCACCGTCTACAACACGCTGCACCAGTTCACGGCAGCCGGCCTGCTGCGCGAGGTCGTGGTGGAATCGGGCCGCAGCTACTTCGACACCAACACCGGCTCGCACCACCACTTCTACTACGAGGACAGCGGCGACATCGTCGACATCGACGCCGCCAACGTCGCCTTCGCGGCCCTGCCGGAAACGCCCGACGGCCACGAGATCGCGGCGGTCGACGTCGTCATCCGCGTCCGCCCCCGCGACCGCATCCGCCGGCGGTAGGGGCCTTTCCCTTCCGGATTGCGGTTACCGCCGGGCGCTTCGCCTCGGCCGTGCCCTGTCGCCACCCGGTATGACCGGCGCGCCACGGTGCCGTCGCGGCAGCCGGACCGCGCCGCACCCGAGCCTCTCACCATACCGTCGTCTCCCATACCGTCGTCGTCCGGCTTGACCGGACACCCAGAGGGCCGGAAGCCGCGCAGCGGGCGTCGTCCGCGTGTCAGCTCGGGACGCAGGGGCATGACGGCGCCCGGCATCCCCTGCGCGGGTGGTCCGGTCAAGCCGGACCACGACGGGAAGGAGGGACTTTGGGAGGGGCGCAGTTGCGAGTCATTTGCATTCTTGGAATAATTCTAATCTGTTGACAGACACGGGGGCGGGGAGCATCGTTAGCGCCGTTGCCTGGCCGGGAAACCCGCCAGGGCTCGGTTTTCCAGGAATGCGATGGAGGAATCAGATGCCAGCTCTGAAAGGCACCAAGACCGAACAGAACCTGAAGGACGCGTTTGCCGGCGAGTCCATGGCGAACCGCCGCTACCTCTATTTCGCCCAGCGCGCTGACGTCGAAGGCTACAACGACGTCGCGGCGGTGTTCCGCTCGACCGCAGAGGGCGAGACTGGCCATGCCCACGGCCACCTGGAGTTCCTGCGCGAGGTCGGCGACCCGGCGACGGGCGAGCCGATCGGCACCACCCAGCAGAACCTGAAGGCCGCCATCGCCGGTGAGACCCACGAGTACACCGACATGTACCCGGGCATGGCGCGCTCGGCCCGCGAGGAGGGCTTCGACGAGATCGCCGACTGGTTCGAGACGCTGGCTCGCGCCGAGAAGAGCCACGCCGGCCGGTTCCAGAAGGCCCTGAACGAGCTCGGCTGATCCTGGCTGGGGAGCGGGACCCGACCGTCCCGCTCCCCTCCCTTTCTTTCTTTCCGCCCCCACAGGAAAGACCGGACGTTCAGATGCGCGAAGGCAGCTTGGAAGCGCCGGTCCGCCATCCGCTGGACTGGCAGAACCCGGATTTCACCGATCCGCAGAAGCTCGACGCCGAGATGCGGCGCGTGTTCGAGGTCTGTCACGGCTGCCGGCTGTGCTTCAACCTGTGCGACAGCTTCCCGCGGCTGTTCGACCTGATCGACGACTCGCCGACGGGCGAGCTCGACAGCGTGGACTCCGCCGGTTTCAAGCCGGTCGTCGAGGCGTGCACCCTGTGCGACATCTGCTTCATGAGCAAATGTCCCTACGTGCCGCCGCACGAGTTCGCCATTGACTTCCCGCACCTGATGCTCCGCGCACGGGCAGCCGAGCGCGCACAGGGCAAGGTCGACAAATGGGGCGAGCGGCTGACCGAGACCGACCGCAACGGCAAGCTGGCGAGCGTGGTTCCGGGCCTCGCCAACTGGGCGTCGAAGCGCGGCAACACGATCACCCGGCCGCTGATGGAGAAGGTCGCCGGCGTCCATCGCGACGCCGCCCTGCCGAAGTATCACGGCAAGACCTTCGTCGCCCGGGCGAAGGGCGCGGCGCCGGCGGTCAACCGGGAGGCCCCGGCCTTCGGCCGCAAGGCGGTGCTCTACGCGACCTGCTTCGTCAACTACAACAACCCCGACATCGGCACGGCGACGCGTGCGGTGCTGGCGCACAACGGGGTCGAGACCGAGGTCGTCTACCCGGCCTGCTGCGGCATGCCCCAGCTCGAGCACGGCGACATCGCCCGGGTGGCCGAACGGGCGCGGAAGGTCTCGGCCGAGCTCGGCGGCTGGATCGACAGGGGCTACGACATCATCGCGCTGGTGCCGTCCTGCGCGCTGATGCTGAAGTTCGAATGGCCGCTGATCCTGCCCGATGATCCGGCAGTGAAGAAGCTGGCCCAGGCCACATTCGACGTCTCGGAATATGTCGTGGACATCGCCCGCCGCGAGGGGCTGGCGCCGGGGCTGAAGCCGCTGGACGGTGGGGTCAGCCTGCACGTGGCCTGCCATGCCCGCGCGCAGAACATGGGCGTCAAGGCCGGCGAGATGCTGCGCCTGATCCCGGGTGCCGAGGTCGAGGTGATCGAGCGCTGCTCCGGCCACGGCGGGTCCTGGGGCGTGATGAAGGACAATTTCGAGGTGGCGCTCAAGGTCGGGCGCCCGGTCGCGCGCAAGGCGCTGGAGGGAGCCCAGGCCGGCCGCCGGCATGTCGTTTCCGAATGCCCTCTCGCCGGCGAGCACATTGTCCAGGGCATGGAGCGGCTGTCGGAGGGGGCGCCCCCGCCGGTCGATCGCGCCCCGCATCCGATCCAGCTGATGGCGATGGCTTACGGCCTGGGCTAGAAGCGCGCGGCCTCCGGCCCATGTTCGGTCGGAAGAGAGCGCGAAGGCGAGGATGAGAGGATGAAGACCGAGATCACCCGCGACGACATCATGGCGATGGACGCCTATGCCGCCGTGCGCGCCGAGCGCCGGCGCGCCATGGCGGCAGCCAAGCGCAACCGGCGCGTGGAGGTCGGACCGTTCGCGACCTTCTACTTCGAGAACTACGACACCATGCTGCACCAGGTCCACGAGATGCTGTTCATCGAGAAGGGCGGCGAGGAGCAGATCGAGGACGAGCTCAGGGCCTACAACCCGCTGATCCCCAAGGGGGACGAGCTGGTGGCAACGGTGATGTTCGAGATCGACGACAAACAGCGCCGCGAGGCGGTGCTGCGCCGGCTGGGCGGCATCGAGAACCACATCCTGATGACGATCGACGGCGAGCGCGTCGAGGCGCGGCCGGAAGAGGACGTCGAGCGCACCCGCGCCGACGGCAAGGCGAGCGCCGTCCAGTTCGTGCACTTCAAGCTGACGCCGCAGCAGATCGCGGCCTTCCGCCGCGCCGGCGTGCAGGTGGTGCTGGGTTTCGACCATCCGGAATACGGGCACATGGCCGTCATGCCGGAGGCTGTCCGCACCACCCTCGTCCACGACTTCGCGCCAGACGCCGCCGCGGCCGCCTGAGGCCCGCCCGGCGATGCGGGTGGCGGTCTGCGGCGGCGGTGTCGTCGGGGCGGCCATCGCCTTCTTCCTCAGCCGCCGCGGCGCCGCGGGCACCCCGATCGAATGCG
>CALKHQ010000294.1 GCA_937988735.1 uncultured Alphaproteobacteria bacterium | reverse complement strand
CTCGCCACCCGCTCCCGCTGGCGGGTGCTGATCAGCGGGCCGAAGAACGTCTCGGGATCATGCGGATCGCCGTACTTCAGCTTGCCGAAGGCGCCGGCAAGGTCGGCCACCAGCCGGTCGTGGATCTTCGCCGACGCATAGACACGGCAGGCCGCGGTGCAGTCCTGGCCGGCATTGTAGAAGGCGCCGGCGGAAACGCCGTCCACCACCTGCTCGAGGTCGGCGTCGTCGAAGACGATCACCGGCGCCTTGCCGCCCAGCTCGAGGTGGGTGCGCTTCAGCGACTTCGCCGCCGCCTGCAGCACCTTCTGCCCGGTCGCGATGTCACCGGTCAGCGAGACCATGCGCACGCCCTTGTGCGCGGTCAGCGCGGCGCCGACGGTCTCGCCGCGGCCGGCGATCACGTTGATCACGCCGGCGGGGAAGATGTCCGCCAGCCGGTCGGCGAGCCTGAGCGCGGTGAGCGGCGTCTGCTCCGACGGCTTCAGCACCACCGTGTTCCCGGCGGCGAGCGCCGGCGCGATCTTCCACGCCAGCATCATCAGCGGGTAGTTCCACGGCGCGATCGAGCCGACGACGCCCACCGGGTCGCGGCGCAGCATGCTGGTGTGGCCCGGCAGGTATTCTCCGGCGGCACTGCCAGGCAGGCAGCGCGCTGCACCCGCGAAGAAGCGGAAGGTGTCGATGATCGCCGGCATCTCGTCCTCCCGCATGCGCACGAGAGGCTTGCCGCAGTTGAGGGACTCCAGCGCCGCGAAGCCGTCCGCCTCCTTCTCGATCGCGTCGGCAAGCTGCAGCAACAGCCCGGCGCGCTGCTGCGGCGTGGTCTGCGACCAGCTCCGGAACGCCTCGCCGGCGGCGCGGACGGCCGCATCGACCTGCTCCGGGCTTGCTTCGGGAACCTCGGCGATCTTCTCGCCCGTCGCCGGATTGACGATCTCCTCGACGGGACCGTCGCCGTCGACGCGCTCGCCGTTGATCAGGAGCTTGGTCTGCATGCGGGCTCTCCTCACTTGCCGGACCCGGACACGTCGTGGGTGTCGCGGGTGAGGTAATAGGCGATCAGGATCGGGATGAACGTCACCAGGATGACGAAGCAGGCGACGACGTTGGTGACCGGGCGCTGGCGCGGACGGATGAGTTCGGAGAGCATCCAGATCGGCAGCGTCTGCTGCTGCGGCCCGGCGGTGAAGGTGGTGACGATCACCTCGTCGAACGACAGCGCGAAGGCGAGCATTCCTCCCGCCAGCAGCGCGGTCGCCACGTTGGGCAGCACGACGTGGCGGAAGGTCTGGAGCATGTCGGCGCCGAGGTCCATCGACGCCTCGAACATCGAGGGCGAGGTGCGCCGCAGCCGAGCGATCACGTTGTTGTAGACCACGACGATGCAGAAGGTCGCGTGGCCGACGATGATGGTGAGCATCGAGAAGTCGATGCCGGCGATGCCGTAGGCCGAGCGCAGCGCAATGCCGGTGATGACGCCCGGCAGCGCGATCGGCAGGATGACCAGCAGCGAAAGCGCATTCTGCCCGAAAAAGCGCCAGCGCATCAGCGCCGCGGCGAACAGGGTTCCGAGCACCAGCGCCAGCAGCGTGGACAGGGCCGCCACCTGCAGGCTGAGCCCGATCGCGGCCCAGATGTCGTCCCGCTCCCAGACGACGCCAAACCATTTCAGCGTCAGTCCGGGCGGCGGGAACTGGTAGCTGCGGTCCTCGGTCGAGAAGGCGTAGAGGATGATCGACGCCAGCGGCAGGTGGAGGAACAGCAGCCCCGCCAGAGCAGCGATGCGCAGCGACCGCGACGGCCGCCCGATGCGGGAATGCGTCGCGCCCGCCTGACGGCCGCGGCCGGTCCTAGAGCGCATCGAACGCCCCCAGGCGTTTCGCCAGCGTCAGGTACAGCGCCATGATCACGATCGGGACAACGGCGAAGGCCGCCGCGAGCGGGATGTTGCCGGCAGTGCCCTGCAGCGAGAGCACGACCTGGCCGATGAACGGCCGCGAGCTGCCGATGATGCCGGGGATGATGTAGTCGCCGAGGGTGAGCGAGAAGGTGAAGATCGAGCCGGCCACCACCCCCGGCAGCGCCAGCGGCAGGATCACGGTGCGGAAGGTCTGGCCCGGCCGGGCGCCGAGGTCGGCCGAGGCCTCGGTCAGCGTGCGCGGCACCCGCTCCAGCGCCGCCTGGATCGGCAGGATCATGAACGGCAGCCAGATGTAGCTGAACACGATCCAGGTGCCGATGTAGGAGGTGGAGAGCGTCGCCCCGCCGATCACCGGGATCGAGAGCACGCCCTCGAGCGCCCAGCCGAGGTGGAGCTGCTCGGCCAGCCACGAGATGATGCCCTCCTTGGCGAGGATCAGCTTCCACGCATAGACCCGGACCAGATAGCTCGACCACAGCGGCAGCATTACCGCGAGATAGAACAGCGCCTTGGCCCTGGGCGAGGCGTAGCGCGCCGCGTAGTAGGCGATCGGGAAGGCGATGATGATGTCGGTGATGGTCACCGCCGCCGCCATTGCCGCCGTGCGCAGGATGACGTCCAGGTTGGCGGCGGTGAACAGCTCGGCGTAGGTGTCGAGGGTCGGCTCGTAGACGATCTGGCCGGTGAAGCCGTCAATCGAGAAGAAGCTGTGCGCGAGCAGCACGAACAGCGAGCCGATGTAGATCACGCC
>CALKHQ010000293.1 GCA_937988735.1 uncultured Alphaproteobacteria bacterium | reverse complement strand
TGAGCTGGCGCAGCACGGCGAAGGGGGAGTCCGGATCGAACTCCCGCGGCCGGGGCCGCGGCGGGCCCTGCCGCTGGCCGTCCTTCGGCCGCCGGCCCTCCCGCTGCTGCCCGTCGCGCGGCGCCTTGCCATTGCCCCGGGCCGCCTGCGGCCGGTCCTCGCGCGGGCGCTGATCGCGCTGCGCGCCGTCGCCAGCCTCGGCTTCGCCGCGACGGCCGTCGCCGCCCTGGCGGTTCCGGCGCCGGTGATGCTCGCGGCGTCCGTCCCTGGCCTCGCCCTCGGCCCCCCCGGCGCCGGCGCGCGCCGCCGGGCCGGCGTGGCGGCGCTGCGGCCGGAAGTGCTCGCCTTCGGCATCGGTGACGGCCCGGTAGCCGAGGGTGGTCAGCGCCTGGCGCAGCTCGGCGAGCGTGAGATCGGCGTAGGCGGCGAGCTGCGGCGAGGCGGTGAGCCGCCCGTGGCGGAGCTGCGACGCGGCGGCGTCCGCCAGCCGGTCGTAGAGCCGGACCGGGATCAGCCGGCGCCCGATGCGGATGTAGCCGATCGCGGGATAGAAGCCGTCTGGCGCCGCCGGGTCGTCCGGCACGCTGCGGCCGCGGCGGGCGGGCAGGTTCGGCACCGGGCGGCCGTTGTGCACGCACCACAGCAGCGCGCGGAGCCGCAGCGCATCCGGCCGCGCCACGGCCGGCACGCTCACCGCATAGCGGCCGAAGTTGACCCCGAGCTCGCGCAGCATCTTGCGCTCGGCCTGGCTCAGCGCGTTGAGGTGGCCGCGCACCTGGTCGCGCGGGACCATCCCGAGCCCGTCGACGAGCTGGTAGGCGAGGCCGCGGCCGTGGCCGGAGAGGCCCCCGGCGCCCCGGAGCTGGAGCAGCGGCCCCAGCAGGCCCGCGATGTGGCGGTCGAGCCACGCCCGCAGGCGCGCGACCAGACGGTCCCGGTCCGCCGGTTCCAGCAGTTCGGACCCGGCCGGCTGGATCGCCGGCGCGAGCACGTCGCGGTCGCCCTTGAGCGCGGCAATTTCCGACCCGTTCCAGCGGATCACGCCGTCGGTCCCGAGCCGGAAGCTGTCATCCGCCGCAGCGGTGATCAGATCGATATGAGCTGGCATGCCTTCTCGTAGCGCACGTCGCACGGCTCGCGCCAGTGCCGTATCACCATAGCCGGCCGTACGGCGGCGTAAACTGTCGGCATCGAGTCCGCTGTCGGCGTCCGGCACGAAGCGGAGCCCGACCAGGGCGCCGACCCGCTCGTCGCCGACCCAGACGACGCCGTCGCGCAGCCGTGCGACCAGCGGTTCCTCGTCGCGCTTGCGGCGGCGCCGGCCGGTGGTGGCGGCATAGGGGTCGACGAACTGGTCGGTCAGCCGGTCGTGGAGCGCGTCCGACAGCCGGTCCTCGATCGCCCGGGTGCGTTCGCGCCAGTGGTCGGCGTCCGGTACCCAGCCGCCGTGGTGGGCGAGGTAGGTCCAGGTGCGGATGCGGGCGATGCGCTCGAGCAGCGTGCCGATGCTGCCCTCCACCCGCTCGAGCTGGGCGACGTGGCGGGCGACCCAGTCCACCGGCAGCACTCCGTCGGTGCGCAGGTGGCCGAAGATGCGCGCCACCAGACGGGCGTGGCCGGTGCTGCCGACCTGGGCGAAGTCCGGCGTCTGGCACACCTCCCACAACAGTGCGACCCCGTCCGGATCCGATGCGAGCTTCACGATCTCCGGCATCTGCGCGAGCTGCTTCAGGACCAGGTGGTCCTCCGCGTCCGGTGTCAGCACCAGCGACGGGTCGGGCGGCAGGTCGTCGAGGCTCTTCAGCAGCGCGCCCAGCGTTCGCGTGTCGGGCCGGCCGTTGCGCCACTGGAAGGCGCGCACCGGCGGGAAATCGTGGGCTTCCACCGCGTCGATCAGCGGCTGGTCGAAGGCGGTGAGCGGCTCGGTCACGCCGAAGGTGCCGTCGCGCAGGTAGCGGCCGGCGCGGCCGGCGATCTGGCCGATCTCGGCGTCGGTGAGCCGCCGGTTCTGCCGCCCGTCGAACTTGCCGATGCTGGCGAAGGCGACATGGTCGATGTCCATGTTCAGCCCCATGCCGATGGCGTCGGTGGCGACCAGGAAATCAACGTCGCCGGACTGGTAGAGGGCGACCTGGGCGTTGCGGGTCCGCGGGCTGAGCGCGCCCATCACGATGGCGCAGCCGCCGCGACGGCGCCGGAGCGCCACGGCGATGTCGTGCACGTCCTCGGCCGAGAAGGCGACGACGGCGGTGCGCGGCGGCAGCCGCGACAGCTTGCGCGGGCCGGCGTAGCTGAGCCGCGACAACCGCGGCCGGGTGCGGATCTCGGCGTTTGGCAGCAGGCGGCGGATCATGCCCTCCGCGGTCTGCGCGCCGAGGAACATGGTCTCCGAGATGCCGCGGGCGCCGAGCAGGCGCTGGGTGAAGACGTGACCGCGGTCGGGGTCGGCAGCGAGCTGGATCTCGTCGACGGCGAGAAACTCCGTCTGCCGGCTGAGGGGCATCGCCTCCACCGTGCAGATGAAGTAGCGCGGATCGTCGGGGATGATCTTTTCCTCGCCGGTGATCAGCGCGGTGACCCGCGGCCCGCGCTCGGCGACCACCTTGTCGTAGATCTCGCGCGCAAGCAGGCGCAGCGGGAACCCGATCATGCCCGACCGGTGGGCCAGCATGCGCTCGACGGCATAGTGGGTCTTGCCGGTGTTGGTGGGGCCGAGGACGGCTATCACCGGGCTGGTGTCGCGCGGTGCCCCCCAGGCCGTCATCGAATGGCCTCGCATGGGGTCAAGGTGGCGTCCCCGCGGCGATTCCACAAGCCCCGGCACGGTTCCCGCGCGCGGCCTCCCGCTTCATCCCACTCACGCCACAATCGGCAATATGGTAGCTTCCGTAGCGGGAAGGGCGGCCGTCCGGCGCGCCCTCGCATCCGGACAGTTTCACGCAAGGAGCAGGCAGATGATCGGACGTTCACCTGGATGCAGGGCATCGCGCGCCGGAGCGCGGGCGCTGCTGGCGACCACGGCGCTGGGCGCGGCCGTCTGCAGCTTCGGGGCGGCGCCCGCCCTCGCCGCGACCCAGCAGGAAGGCGAGAACCTGCGCCGGGAGATCGAGTCCTTTCTCACCGACCCCGGCTGGCCGGGCTACTCGTTCGAGCACGGGCCGGTGACGGTCGAGGTGGTCGGCGACGGCTACAACCTGCTGATCCCCGACCTGGTGGTGGTGTTCGACCAGCCGGCGGATCAGGTGATCTACGGCGAGCCCCGGCACCTCCGGATCAGCCTCGACGACCTGAACCTCCGTGTCGAGCCGGACCCGGTGGACCTCGACAGCTTCGGCATCCAGGCCCGGCTGGGCGGCGGCTCGCTGTTCGGCACCGGAGCGGAACCGCTGCGCGTCGTCATCGAGAGCAACAACGGCGTGCGTGCCTTCGTCGATGTCGGCCGGCACGAGCTGGCGGGCACCTGGTCGTCCGAGGTCGGCTACCTGACCGCGTCGTCGCTGTCGCTGCAGGACATCGTGGCCACCCCCGATCCGGCCGTTCCGGGCGCGCCCGACGCCCGCTTCACCATCGGTGCGGTCCGCGCCGTCAGCGCGGTCACCGAGGGC
>CALKHQ010000292.1 GCA_937988735.1 uncultured Alphaproteobacteria bacterium | reverse complement strand
GAGGGCTCCCGAGGAGGTCACATGGCACCAGCGAAGACGAACCGTCGCGCCTGCCGGCGCCCGGCCGCGATCCTTGCCGCCGCCCTGACGGCCGCCGCATTTGCGGCGCCGGCCGCGGCCGAGGTGTTCAACCCGGAGATGTTCACGCTCGACAACGGGCTGCGCGTGGTCCTGATCGAGAACCAGGCCATGCCTGCGGTCGGCCACATCATCTACTACGGAGTCGGCTCGGCGGACGAGACGATCGGCCAGTCAGGCCTCGCCCATCTGTTCGAGCATCTCCAGTTCAAGGGCACGCCCACCTATCCGGACGGCGCCTTCTCCGACTTCGTCGCGCTGGTCGGCGGCAGCGAGAACGCGTTCACCACCTGGGACTACACCGCCTACTACCAGATCGTGGCGCCGGAGCACCTGGCCCGCGTGATGGAGATGGAGGCGGACCGGATGACCAACACGGTCCTGACGCCGGAGGTCATCAACACCGAGCGCCAGGTGGTGTTCGAGGAGTTCGCGACCCGGATCGGCAACGAGCCGTCGTCGTGGCTGAACGTCGAGGTGCGGTCCGCGCTGTTCACCCACCACCCCTACGGCGTGCCGATCATCGGCTACATGAACGAGCTGGCTGCGGTGAGCCACGAGGACATCATCGCCTTCCACAGGACCTGGTACGCGCCCGGAAACGCCGTCGTCCTCGTCTCCGGACCGGTCACGCTCGAGGAACTGCGGCCGCTGGCGGAGGAGACCTACGGCCGCATACCGGCTGCCGAGACGCCGGTGCGCAAGCGGCCGGACGAGCCGGAGCACTATGCCCCGCGCCGGGTGACGCTCGCCCATCCGCAGCTCGGCCAGGCGTCGTGGAGCAAGAGCTACCTCGCCCCCTCCTACACCGCGGGCGCGAGCGAGCACGCCTATGCGCTGCAGGTGCTGTCGGAGATCATCGGCTCCGGGACCGACAGCCGCTTCTACCAGCGTCTCGTCCTCGACCAGGGCGTCGCCATCGGCGCCGGCGCCGGCTACAACCCGGACCCGATGGACCTCGGCACCTTTGTGCTGTGGGGAACGCCGCCGGTCACGGGCGACGACGAGGCGGCGATCGCCGCGATCGAGGCGGCGATCGAAGCGGAGATCGCCCTGCTGCTCGAGGAGGGCGTGACGCAGGAGGAGGTGGACAGCGCCATCAGCCAGCTCCAGGCCTCCGCCATCTTCGCGCAGGACTCGCTGATGGCGGGCGCCAACATCATCGGCCAGGCGCTGATCACCGGCCGCAGCATCGAGGACGTCGAGAGCTGGCCGGAACGGATCGCGGCGGTGACGGCCGAGCAGGTGAACGCGGCGGCGCGGGCCGTGTTCAATGACAACAACTCGGTCGTCGGCATCGCCCTGCCGGCGCCGGCCATGTAGGAACGGCACGATGCTTGGGCTTTCCTCTCTCGGCTCGCGCCTCGCTGCAGCCGCCCTCGCCGTGTCGGCCTTCGTCGCCGCGGCGCCGTCCGCCGAGGCCTTTGTCGGCGAGCGCGTGATCAGCCCCGGCGGCATCGAGGCGTGGCTCGTGGAATCCCACGAGGTGCCGGTCATCAGCGTGGACTTCTCCTTCGAGGGCGGCTCCGCGCTCGACCCCGAGGGGAAGGAAGGTGTCGCCAAGTTCGTCTCGGTGATGCTGGACGAAGGCGCAGCGGACCTGGATTCCCGCGCCTTCCAGGCCGCGCTCACCGCCAACTCGATCTCGCTCGGCTTCGGCGCCGGCCGGGACGAGTTCACCGGCTCGCTCTACACCCTCAGCGCCAACCGCGACCTCGCCTTCGCCCTGCTCGCCAAGGCGCTCAACGAGCCGCGCTTCGATCCCGAGCCGATGGAGCGGATGCGCGCCGCCCTGCTGGCAGGCCTGCGCAGCGACCTGACCGACCCCGGCGCCATCGCCTCGCGGGCCTGGTTCGCCGCCGCCTTCCCGGATCACCCCTACGGCCGGCCGCCGTCCGGCACCATCGAGACGGTGTCGGCGATCACGGCCGAGGACCTGCATGCCTTCGTCGAAAGCCGCTTCGCCCGCGACAACCTGGTGGTCGGTGTGGTCGGCGACATCACTGCCGAGGAACTCGGCCCGTTGCTGGACCTCACCTTCGGCGGGCTGCCGGAGCACGCGAGCCCGTGGGCGCTGCCGGACGTGGAGCCTCAGGGCCGGGGGGAGCTGCTGCTGGTGGAAGTGCCCCTGCCGCAGACGGTGTTCCTGTTCGGCCACACCGGCCCGGTGTCGCGGTCGCCCGACTATCATCCGGTGAACGTGGTCAACCGCGTGATCGGCGGCGACGGCTTCAGCTCGCGCCTCTACCGCGAGATCCGGGAGCTGCGGGGGCTGACCTACGGCGTGTCGAGCTGGCTCTACGGCCTCGAGCACACCGGCCTCATCCTCGGCAGCACCTCGACGGTGAACGAGCGCGCCGCGGAGACGCTGCAGATCCTGCGCGAGCAGTGGGCGCTGATGGGGACCGAGGGGCCGACGCCGGAGGAGGTGGAGCAGGCGAAGCTCTACATCAATGGCTCCTATGCGATCCGCTTCTCCAATACCAGCGCCATCTCCAGCGCGCTGCGCACCTACCAGCAGCTCGACCTGCCGCCGGACTACTACCACGTGCGGCACGAGCTGGTGGACGCGGTGACGCCCGAGATCGCGGTGGAGACGGCGCGGCAGTGGTTCAACGCGGACGACCTGCTGATCGTCGCCGTCGGCCAGCCGATCGGCATCACCCCCACCCGCGTCGCCGGCGACGCGATGAAGGCGATGATCGGCCTGCCCGAGGACGGCGACCAGCCCGCCGAGGCCGCCGAATAGCCAACACGGCCCCGGCAACCGGAAGCCCCTCCTCCCCGTCATGCTCCGGCTTCTCCGGCGCATGACGCCTTCAGCGGCGCCCCGCATCGGAGGGGGAGAATCCGGACCGCGGATCTCCTCGCCCGGCTCCCTTACATTACAGCTAATTTAGCCAGAGCCCGCTTTGCGGCGCGAATCGCACCCCCTAGATTTAGCGAATCACGAGGGGGAAGCGCACAAGACTCATGGCGGCGATCCGCATCCTGCCGGCAACGCTGGTCAACCGCATCGCGGCGGGCGAGGTGATCGAGCGGCCGGCGGCGGCGGTGAAGGAACTGGTCGAGAATGCCCTCGACGCCGGCGCCAAGCACATCGACGTCGCGCTGGAAAACGGCGGCAAGAGCCGGATCGCGGTCACCGACGACGGCTGCGGCATGGACGCCGCGATGCTGTCACTGGCGGTGCAGCGGCACGCCACCTCGAAGCTCCCCGGCGACGACCTCGTCCACATCCGCACCCTCGGCTTCCGCGGCGAGGCCCTGCCCTCCATCGGCGCGGTCGCGCGGCTGACGCTGACCAGCCGCCCGGCCGGCAGCGACACCGCATGGACGCTCACCGTCGATGGCGGCGCGGTCGGCGCGCCCGCCCCGGCGGCCCACCCGCCGGGCACGCGGGTCGAGGTCCGCGACCTGTTCCATGCCACGCCCGCGCGCCTGAAGTTTCTGAAGTCGGACCGGGCCGAGCTTGCCATGGTGCTGGAGGTGATCGACCGCCTCGCCATGGCCCACCCGCAGGTGAGCTTCCGGGTCACCGAGGGCGGGTCGGTGAAGCGCGACTACCGTGCTGCCCAGGCGGACCTGGCCGACGCCGCGCCCGACGAGGCGGCGCGCCTGCGCCGGCTGGCGGCGGTGATCGGCCGCGATTTCGCCGACAACGCCCTGCCGATCCGCGCCGCGCGTGAGTCGATCCGGCTGACGGGCCACGCCGGCCTGCCCACCCTCAACCGGGCGACACCGCAGGCACAGTACCTGTTCGTCAACGGGCGTCCGGTGCGCGACCGGCTGTTGCTGGGCGCGGTGCGCGGCGCCTACCAGGACTTGCTCGCCCGCGACCGGCACCCGATGGTCGCACTGTTCGTCGCGTGTCCGGCCGAGGAGGTGGACGTCAACGTCCATCCGGCGAAGGCCGAGGTCCGGTTCCGCGACGCGGCACTGGTCCGCGGCCTGATCGTCTCCGCGCTGCGCCACGCGCTGGCCGAGGCCGGCCACCGCGCGGCGACCACCGTGGCCGCCGGCGCACTGGGCGCGATGCGGCCGGCCGACGGCGGCTGGCGGTCCGCCCACCCCGCGCCCGCCGCGACGTGGCGGCCGGCGCTGGCCGAGGCCGCCCTCGCCTACCAGGCGCCGCTGGCGCTGCAGCCGGCGGCACGCCCGACGGCCGAGGCCGGCCCCGCGCCGGCCGCCGACCCCGCACCGGCGCCGCTCCGCGACTATCCCCTCGGCGCGGCGCGGGCGCAGCTTCACGGCACCTACATCGTGGCCGAGACCGTCGACGGGCTGGTCATCGTCGACCAGCATGCCGCGCACGAGCGGCTGGTCCACGAGCGGATGAAGCGCGCGCTGGCCGAAACCGGCGTCGCCCGGCAGGGCCTGCTGATCCCGGAGGTGGTCGAGCTGGACGAAGCGGCCGCCGACCGGCTGGCGGCCCGCGCCGCCGAGCTTGCCGAGCTCGGCCTCGTCATCGAGCGTTTCGGCCGCGACGCGGTCGTGGTGCGCGAGACGCCCGCGCTGCTCGGCGAAACCGACGTCCAGGGTCTTGTCCGCGATCTCGCCGACGAGCTGGAGAGCCTGGAGGAGTGCCTGTCGCTGAAGGAGCGGCTGGAGGCCGTCTGCGGCACCATGGCCTGCCACGGCTCGGTCCGCGCCGGCCGGCGGCTCTCGGCCGACGAGATGAATGCGCTGCTGCGCCAGATGGAGGCAACGCCCCATTCCGGCCAGTGCAACCACGGGCGGCCGACCTACGTGGAGCTGAAGCTGGCCGACATCGAGCGCCTGTTCGGGCGGCGGTGACCCAGGATCAATGGAAAGAATTACTAATTTTAAATGATCGAATGCAAAACAAAGTTAACCACAGTTTCACCAAGCCCGACAACAATGGGCACGGTAAAGTTCGGGGCGCACCTGCGGAAATAATGAGGAAATCGTCATGTTGCCGCAGGGACTGTGGGGAAGGACCGATGATGCTGAAGTTGGCAAAGGGGGGGATTGCAGCGGCGCTCCTCGCGCTCGCCGGATGCTCCAGCGGCAGCGACACGCCGTCACTGGCCCAGCGCGGCACGCCGATGGGCGAGGCCTACATGGCCGACGCCGGCGGCGCCGTCTTCACCGGCAGCAGCCATGCGCCGGCAGCGCCGATGATCGGCATGATGGGCGACGGGCCGCGCCAGAGCCTGCCGCTCTCCCAGGCCATCCAGCTCGCCGAGCGCCCCACCGGCGAGATCTACGTCCACGACATTCCCGGCCGCCGGCTCACCGGCGCCGAGATCCGCCAGGTAGCCGCGGGCAATACCATGGTCGGGCCGCGGCTTTCGGTCCACTACCGCCCCGACGGCGACGCCGAGATGGTGATCTTCAGCCAGCGCTACACCGGCGAATGGCGGGTCAGCAGCAGCGACATGATGTGCCACAGCTTCCCCAGCTTCGCACCGTGGTCGGGCACCGAGGTGTGCTACGAGTGGTATCTCGACGGCAACCGGCTCTCGACCTACGAGCCGATCACCGGCGCCGGCGCCACCCGCGGCGAGAACGTGCTGCTTGCGGGCAACCGCATCAACTGATCCCCGCCGTCACCCGTCCATCCCCCGAACGCCCCGCCCGCGCGGGGCGTTCGCGTGTCGGGCCTCAGCGCAGGGCCTGATCGAGGTCGGCGATCAGGTCGTCGGTGTCCTCGATGCCGCAGGAGAGGCGGACCAGCCCGTCGCTGATGCCGAGCCCGGCCCGCACGTCGGCCGGTACAGAGGCGTGGGTCATGATCGCCGGATGCTCGATCAGGCTTTCCACCCCGCCCAGGCTCTCGGCCAGCGCAAAGATCTCGACCCGCTCGAGGAAGCGCCGCGCGTCGTCCAGCCCGCCCTTCAGCACCGCCGTGATCATCCCGCCGAAGCCGCCGGTCATCTGCCGGCGGGCGAGGTCGTGCTGCGGGTGGCTGGGAAGGCCGGGGTAGATCACCTGCGCCACCTTCCGATGGCGCTCG
Organism: uncultured Alphaproteobacteria bacterium; assembly: GCA_937988735.1. GTDB lineage: Bacteria > Pseudomonadota > Alphaproteobacteria > CALKHQ01 > CALKHQ01 > CALKHQ01. The sequence goes on along the minus strand of CALKHQ010000292.1, from coordinate 154 downwards.
AGGAATTCCGCGATGGCCTGGCCGTTGGCGCAGTGCTGGCGGATGCGCAGCGGCAGCGTCTTCACCCCGCGCAGTGCGAGGAAGGAATCGAACGGGCCGAGGATACCGCCGACCGCGTTCTGCAGGAAGGCCAGCCGCTCGGCGAGCTCCGGCC
>CALKHQ010000291.1 GCA_937988735.1 uncultured Alphaproteobacteria bacterium | reverse complement strand
AGCGTAGCGCAGCCCGGTAGCGCACTTGACTGGGGGTCAAGGGGTCGTGGGTTCAAATCCCGCCGCTCCGACCACTGCTGGAGCAGTCGCCCCACTTGCGCCATCATCGGATGATCGGCTGCGCGGAAACGAGGGGGCAGGGATGCGGGTTTCCCGGACAGCGTGTCGAGCGACGGCCTGCGCGGCGGGCGTGCTCCTTGCCGTAGCTGCAGGAGGCACGGCCGTGGCGGCCGAGCCGGGCCCGACCACCATCACCATCTTCGACGGCGTCGGCGTGCTGGAGGACTTCAGCCAGTATGCGCTGGGCCGGGCGGGGCTGACGCCGACCGAGGACCGCATCCTCGGTTTCGCCGCCGCCCAGGCGCTGGGCTGGATCGGCGACAGCCTGAGCCTCGAGGTCGAGGCGCAGGTGGTTCACCATCACGGCCGCGGCGACTTCTGGGAGCTGGGGACGGCGCTGGTCGCGCGCTGGCGGGGCCTCGCGCTGCCGGAGTGGCTCGGCGGGCTCCAGCTCCTCGACGGCTGGTCCGTCGGCATCGGGCCCAGCATCACCACCGAGATTCCGCCGCTCGAGGCCGACCGCGGGCGGTTCAGTCACGTGCTGAACCAGCTCGTGGTCGAGCTGCTGCTGCCGGTGCCGGACGACGCGCCGGTGCAGCCGGTGGAGCGCATCCACCACCGCTCCGGCATCTTCGGGCTGATCAACGGGATCGTCGGCGGCTCCGACTACATCGGCCAGGGCATTCAGCTCCGGTTCTGACCCCGCGCTGCCGCGGCCCGACCTTCAGCCGAGGCGGCGGCCTGCGCCGGCGCGCGTGTCGAGCACGTCGCGCAGGCCGTCCCCCAGCAGGTTGAAGCCGAGCACGCTGATCACGATCGCGAGCCCCGGGTAGATCGCCTGCATCGGGGCGAGGTGGGTCAGCGTCTGGGCGTCGAACAGCATCTTTCCCCAGCTCGGGTGCGGCGGCTGGATGCCGAGCCCGAGGTAGCTGAGCCCGGCGTCGGCGAGGATCGCCACCGCGAACTGCGTCGTCGCCTGCACGATCAGCAGGCCCGAGATGTTGGGCAGCACGTGCTTCAGCGCGATCGCCGGCATGGTCTGGCCCAGCGCCCGGGCCGCGCGCACGAACTCCGTGGCGAGGATCGCCTTCGCCGCGCCGCGCGTCAGCCGGGCGAACACCGGGATGTTGAAGATGCCGATGGCGGCGATGGCGTTGATCGCGCCCGGCCCCTGCCAGGTGGTGATCAGGATCGCCGACAGGATCGCCGGAAAGGCGAAGACGAAGTCCGCGCTCCGCATCAGCACGGATTCGAGAACGCCGTCCCCGAGCGCGGCGACAAGTCCGATGGCGACGCCGACGACGGCGCCGATGGCGACCGCGACCACCCCGACCATCAGCGCGTTGCCGGCGCCGAGCATGATGCGGGTGAGCATGTCGCGGCCGTAGACGTCGGTCCCCAGCGGGTGCTCCCAGCTCGGCGGGGCGAACTGGTTCGCCATCGACTGGGCCTCGACCGCATAGGGCGTCCACACCATGGACACCAGCGCGAGCAGGACGACGACGGCGGAGATCGCCCCGCCGATGACGAGGCCGGGATGGCGGAAGGGCGAGGACCTAGCCGTCACGGGGGCCGATCCGGATCCGCGGGTCGAGCACGAGGTAGCTGATGTCGACGACGAAGTTGACCAGCACCACCATCGCCGCCAGCAGCAGCACCACGCCCTGGACCACGATCAGGTCACGGTTGTTGATCGACTGCAGGATCAGCCGGCCGAGGCCGGGGAGGGTGAACACGCCCTCGATGACGATGGCGCTCGCCACCAGGAAGGAGAGCTGCAGCCCGATGATGGTGACGATCGGGACGAGGGCGTTGCGCAGCGCATGGCCGAGGAGCACCCGGGCGCGGCTGAGGCCCTTGGCGCGGGCGGTGCGGACGTACATCTCGCCCAGCACCTCCAGCACGGAGGTGCGGACGACACGGGCGAGGATCGCCGCCTGCGGCAGCGCCAGCGCCACCACCGGCAGCACCAGCGATTCCACCGCCGGCCAGAAGCCGGCGCTCCAGCCGGGGAACCGGCCGGCAGGGAACAGGCCCAGCGTCGTCGCGAACAGCATGATCAGCAGAAGGCCGAGCCAGAAGTTCGGGATGGCGACCCCGACCTGGGTGAAGGCCATGATCCCGTAATCGCCGGCGCGGCGGTGGTGCGCCGCCGCCAGCACGCCCAGCGGGATCGCGATCAGCGTCGAAAGCACGATCGCGCCGAGGGCGAGCGGCAGGCTCACCTCCATCCGTTCCAGGATCAGCGCCGACACCGGCTGCTTGTAGGTGTAGGAGGTCCCGAAATCGCCGACGAAGATGCCGCCGACCCAGTCCAGGTAGCGGGTGAGCGGCGGACGGTCGGTGCCGAGCTCCGCCCGGAGCGCCGCCAGCGTGTCGGGCCGCGCGTTGACGCCGAGGATGAGCTCGGCGGCGTCGCCCGGCAGCAGGCTCACCAGCACGAACACGATCACGCTCGCCGCCGCCAGCGTCGCGGCGAGCCCCAGCAGGCGGCGGGCGAGCAGGCTCAGCATCGGCAGCGCCTGCGGCGGCGGTGAGGGCGGGCGGCTATTCGGCCCAGGAGACGCCGGTCATGTCGTTGGCCTGGATCGGGCTGTTGACCCACATCCCCTGCAGCCTGCTGTTCCACACCCCGAGCTTGGGCAGCTGGAACAGGAAGACGTTCACGGCGTCCCCGGCGATGATGCGCTGCGCCTCTTCGTAGAGCGCGTTCTGCTCCGCCGGGTCGGTGGCAAGCGCCAGCCGGTCCATGACCTCGCGGAAGGCGTCGCTGTGATAGTTGAAGTAGTAGCTGTCGCGGCCGTAGATGCCGATGTCCATCGGCTCGGTGTGGGAGACGATGGTGAGGTCGTAGTTGGAATTGGTGAAGACGGCATCCAGCCACTGCGCCCATTCCACCGGCTCGATCTCGGCGGTGATGCCGACCTGCGCGAGCTGGGAGGCAATGATCTCGCCCGACCGCCGCGCATAGGCGGGCGGCGGCAGCACCAGGCGCACGGTGAGCCCGTCGGCGAGGCCGGCCTCGGCGAGGAGCGCGCGCGCCTTTTCCGGGTCGTACGGGTAGAGCCCGGTCAGGTCCACATAGGCCGGGTGATGCGGCGCGAAGTGGCTGCCGATCGGCGTGCCGTAGCCGAACATCGCGCCGTTGATGACGTCCTGCCGGTTGATGGCGTGGGCGAGCGCCTGGCGCACCCGGATGTCGTCGAACGGCGGCCGCGCGTGGTTTATGGCGAGGATTGTCTCGCCCTCGGTGGTGCCGACGGCGACGGTGAAGGCGGGGTCCGCCTCGAACCGGGACAGGGTCTCGGGCGCCCCCATGTTGGGGAAGGCGTCCACGTCGCCGGCCAGCAGCGCCTGGACCTGGGCGGCGGCGTCCGGGATGAGCTGGAAGGTGATGGTGGACAGCGCCGGCGCCTCACCCCAGTAGCCGTCGTAGCGCTGCAGCACCACGCGGTCGCCGCTGACCCAGCGGTCGAAGCGGAACGGCCCGGTGCCGACGGGCCTGGTGCCGTTGTTTTCCGCCGACTCCGGCGCGACGATCACCGCGTCGCCCCAGCCGAGATTCCAGGGAAACTGCGCCTGCGGGCGCGACAGGGTCACCCGGACCTCGAGCGGCCCCACCGCCTCGACCGACGCGATGGCGTCGAACAGGCCCTTCTGCGCGTTGACGCTGTCCTCGCCCCGGGCACGGTCGAGGGAGAAGACCACGTCCCCGGCATCGAATGTGGTGCCGTCATGGAAGGTGACGCCGTCGCGCAGGTGGAAGGTGTAGACGAGGCCGTCCTCCGACACGTCCCAGGAGGCCGCGAGGCCCGGCTGGACCTCGCCGCGCTCGTCGATGCGGGTCAGGCCCTCGAACAGGTTGGCATAGACCACCTCGTCGATCGCGGCGGCAGCGCCCGCGGTCGGGTCGAGGTGCGGCGGTTCCAGGCCAAGGCCGACCACGACATCCGTCCGCTGGGCAAACGCCGGCGATCCCGCCCCGGCGACGAGAACGCCCGCCAGCCAGACAGATCTCACCACGCCCCAACCGGTCATTGCTCAGCTCCCCGCTTGCTTCGAGTGGCGGTCACGATAGCTGGGCAGGTTACCGTTTGAAACTGCCTCATAGACGCCACGGGCGATGGCGCGGGCAACGCAATCGGCAGCCAGCGCGCCGATCAGCGCGGTCTCCGCGATGGGACCGGGCGGGCGTTCGCCCGTTGCGAGCACGAACACGACATCCCCGTCGAATGGCGTGTGCACCGGCCGGATCGCGCGCGCAAGGCCGTCCTGGGCCATGATCGCCACCCGCTTCGCCGCCGCCTTGGTGAGGGTGGCGTTGGTGGCGACGGCGACCAGGGTCGTGCTTTCCCGCGCGGCTGGCGCGGGCAGATCCAGCGCGAAGGCGGGCCGTTCCGGAGGCGGCAGGCCGCCGAACTCGCCGTTGCGCTCGAACGGCCAGGCCCAGAACTGGGGCAGGCCCGGCATGGTGACCGAGCCGGCCGCGTTGACCACGGCGAGCGCCGCCACCGCGATGCCGTCGCCCGCGAGTGACGCCATGCCGACGCCGCCCTGGAGCCCGCCGGCGCGGGTGCCGTAGCCGGCGCCGACACTGCCGACGGCCGCGTCGATCCGCGCGTCGGCGAGGGCCTGGCGGCCGAGAGCGGCATAGGGGGGCGTCTCGCCCCACTGCTTGTCGCCGCCGTTCGCGAGGTCGAAGCAGATCGCGGCGGGCACGATGGGCACGATCGCGCCGCGGTGGCTGAAGCCGCGCCCCTGTGCGACAAGGGCGGCGACGACGGCGGAGGCGGCATCGAGCCCGAACACCGACCCGCCGGACAGGACGAGCGCGTCGATCCGGTCGACGGTGGCGACGGGGTCGAGCAGGTCGGTCTCGCGCGTGCCCGGCCCGCCGCCGCGCACGTCCACCGCCGCGGTGACGGGAGCGTCGGGCAGGATGACGGTGACGCCGGTGCGCGCCCGCGCGTCCTGCGCGTGGCCGACGCGGATGCCGCGGACGTCGCCAAGGCCGTTGAGCGGCCCCGGCACGAACGGATCGGCGGTCACGGGGCGGCGTCCGGGTCGAGCGGGTAGATCGGCCGGCGGACCCGCCGGTAGGGCAGGCGGGCGTTGTCCGACGTGGTGACGCCGTCGCCGTCGCAGGTGAAGGTGTGGCGGGCGAGGCGGCCCATGCCGGCGCGGTAGTGGATGCGCGACTTGAGCAGCAGGTAGCGGGCGGCGGCCGGGTCGATGCCCAGGCTGTGGAACAGCCCGGCATCCCACGGCTCGTGGTGCCTCGAAACCACGATGATGCGCATGCTGCCGCCATTCTGCGCCACGTCCAGCACGGCGGTGGGGCCGGTCTGGACGGTGACGCCGGTATACATCGGCCCTGCGACGCGGAACCGGCCCTCGGTGAGGCGCGAGACCACGCCCTCGACGCGCAGCGGCTCCCCGGCCCGGCCGATGCTCGGCATCGGGGTGCGGCCGCCGAGATCAAGCGCCACCCGCGCCCCTTCGCCGACCGAGCGCATCACCTCCACCGCTTCCGGGTCCCAAACCGCGGCGGCGACGACGCCGTCGAGGCCCTGGCGCAGGACTTCCGCGATGACGGTCATGTCGTCCTGCGTGCCGCCGGAGCCGCAGTTGTCGGCATGGTCGAGCAGCAGGACGGGCCCGTCGGTCAGGGCCCTGGCTGCCGCCACCGTCTCGGCGAGCGGACGCGGGCGGTAGACGAAGTCGGCGCGGCGCTGCCACAGCGCGTCGGCGAGCCGGTCGGCCGTGCGGGCGGCGAGACCGGAGTCGCCGTCGGCGACCACCACGGCCGAGCTGCCAGCGTGCGGCACGTCGGCGTGGGGAAAGCCGCCGAACACGGTCGCCGCCAGCACGCCCGGCTCCGATTCCGCCGCGCGCGCCATGGCGACGATGCTGCGCATCGGCTCGTCGTCGGTGCCCTGGCACAGCGTCTGGCTGAGCAGCGGCGGGTGTCGCCACGCCATCACCGGGCGGCAGCGGCCGGCGAGCGCGTCGAGGACGATGCGTCCGACCTGGCGGCCGACGGCGTGCATGTCGGTGTGCGGGTAGGTCTTGTAGCCGATCAGCGCCGTGCAGTTCTCGACAGATCACGCCGGTGGCCTCGGCCGCCGAATACAGCACGAAGGCGAATTCGCCGCC
>CALKHQ010000290.1 GCA_937988735.1 uncultured Alphaproteobacteria bacterium | reverse complement strand
TGTCCGAGGCCTGCGGCCTGCTCCTGATCGCGGTCGGCGTGGCGCTGGCGCTGTCGCTGCTCAGCTACAATTCCGCCGACCCGTCGTGGAACACCGCCTCGGAGGCGCCGGCGACGAACTGGCTCGGCCTGCCGGGCGCCTATCTCGCCGACTTCCTGCTTCAGACGGTCGGCATCGCCTCGGCGATCCTGGTGCTGGTGCTGACAGCCTGGGGCTGGCGGCTGATCGCCCAGCTCGGCCTTGCGCCGCTGTGGCTGCGGCTGACCGCTGTTCCGATCACGATCATGCTCACCGCCGTCGCCTTCTCCGCGGTCGAGGCGGGCGAGGCGTGGACGCTGCGCGCCGGGCTCGGCGGCGTGGTCGGCACCGTCCTGCTGTACGATCTCACCTCCGTCGGGTCCGGCCTGATACGCAATCTCGCCCCGTCGGCGGTGGCCTGGATCGCCGGCCTCGCCGCGATCGCGGCCTTCCTGCCGGCGGTGGCGCTCCGCCGCAGCGACTGGACGATGATCGGACGAGCCATCGTCTTCGCCGCCGTCCACACCGGGCGCTTCGTTGCCGGTCTCGTCGCGCGCGGCCGCGAGCGGCGGCCGGCCGACGCGGCGACACTGCGCATGGCCGAGCCCAGGCTTGCCCGCAAGCCCGAGCCTGCGGCCCCCGCAGCCCCGGCGGCGCCAGCGCCTGCGCGCCGGTCGGCGCCCCAGGTGGATCGTCCCGTCGGGGCCGTGGTCGGTGACGACGAGGACGATGCGGCGGAAATCGTCCCGCCGGAGCCGAAGCCGGTGCGGCGGGTGGTCCAGAACCAGCACAAGCTCGACCTCGGCGACCCGGGCTCGTTCGTGCTGCCGGACATCTCGCTGCTGAACGAGCCCAGGGTGCCGCGCAACAAGCGAATCGACGAGGCGGGCCTCACCAACAACGCCCACCTGCTCGAATCCGTGCTGCGGGACTTCGGCGTCAACGGCGAGATCGTGAAGGTGCGCCCCGGGCCGGTGGTCACCCTCTACGAGCTGGAGCCGGCCCCGGGCACCAAGACCTCGCGCGTGGTCGGCCTCGCCGACGACATCGCCCGCTCGATGAGCGCGGTTTCCGTCCGCGTCGCCGTGGTGCCGGGCCAGTCCACCATCGGCATCGAGCTGCCGAACCGCGACCGCGAGCTGGTGTCGCTGCGCGAGCTGCTCGAGTGCGACGACTATGACAAGGGCTCGGTGAAGCTGCCGCTGGTGCTGGGCAAGGACATCGGTGGCGCTCCCGTCATCGCCGACCTCGCCAAGATGCCCCACCTGCTGGTCGCCGGCACCACCGGCTCCGGCAAGTCGGTCGCGATCAATGCCATGATCCTGTCGCTCCTGTTCCGGCTGCCGCCGGACCAGGTGCGCTTCATCATGATCGACCCCAAGATGCTGGAGCTGTCGGTCTATGATGGCATCCCGCACCTGCTGGCGCCGGTGGTGACCGATCCGCGCAAGGCCGTGGTGGCGCTGAAGTGGACGGTGCGCGAGATGGAGGAGCGCTACCGGGCGATGTCGAAGCTCGGGGTGCGCAACATCAACAGCTACAATGCGGCACTGGCCGAGGCGCGGGCGAAGGGAAAGACGCTCACCCGCACGGTGCAGACCGGCTTCGACCCGGAGACGGGCGCCCCGATCTACGAGGAGCAGGATCTCGACCTCTCGCACCTGCCGTACATCGTGGTCATCGCCGACGAGATCGCCGACCTGATGCTTGTCGCCGGCAAGGACATCGAGGCGGCGATCCAGCGGCTGGCCCAGATGGCGCGTGCGGCCGGCATCCACCTGATCATGGCGACCCAGCGCCCGTCGGTGGACGTGATCACCGGCGTGATCAAGGCCAACCTGCCCACCCGCATCAGCTTCCAGGTGACGTCCAAGATCGACAGCCGCACCATCCTCGGCGAGCAGGGGGCGGAGCAGCTCCTCGGCCAGGGCGACATGCTCTACATGGCCGGCGGCGGCCGTGTCACCCGCGTCCACGGACCCTTCGTCAGCGACCAGGAGGTCGAGCGGGTGTGCGCGGCGCTGAAGTCCCAGGGCGACCCGCGCTACATTCCCAGCATCACCGAGGACGAGGACGTGGCCCTCGGCATTCCGGGCTTCGATTCGCCTGCGGGCGACGAGGGCCGGTCGGAGGACGACGACCTCTACAACCAGGCGGTGGAGATGGTCCGGCGCGAGGGCCGCGTCTCGACCAGCCTGGTCCAGCGCCACCTGCAGATCGGCTACAACCGCGCCGCCCGCCTGGTCGAGCGGATGCAGAAGGAGGGGCTGATCAGCGCGCCGGACCGCACCGGCAAGCGCGAGGTGCTGTAGGGCCGGCGAGCCCGTTCAGCGCGCCGCCGGTCCCGCGTCGGCCACCAGCCGGCCGCCGTCCACCACGGTCGCGTAGACACCCATGTCCATGTGACCGAAGCCGCGCTTGAGCGCCAGCGGCAGGTTCATGTCGCGCGCGGCGGTGTCGGGGTTGACGTTGGTGGCGGCGCAGCGCTCGGTGCGCTCGACGACCTTCAGCCGCGCCTCGCCGATCGTCACCGTCTCGCCCACCCAGTCGAGCTCCGCCCAGGCCGGGACGCCCTCGATGTAGAGGTTGCCGCGGAAGCGGCGCGGATCGATCGGCCTGCCGGTCGCCCGCTCCAGGTCGCGCACGCTGGCGAGGTTGATGATCGAAACGGTGGTGTGCGCCGGGTCGGAGAACTGGTGGCGCGTGCCGGGAACGGGCGCCGCCTCGTCGGTGCCGGTGGCGACGACGGCCGTTGCCCCGGCATCGGCGGCGTCCATCAGCCGCGCCGGGCCCTGCAGCTCCTTCTCCAGATAGGCGGCGAGGAACTGCTCGATGGTGGCGCGGCCGGCCGGGGTGGTGACGTCGCCCCGCGCCACCGGGCGGCCGGCGCGGAACAGCACGAGCACCTGGCTGCCTGTGTCGAAGTCGGCCGACAGCGTCGCCAGCCGCGCGTGGCGGGTCATGTTCAGCAGCCGGGCCGGCCCCAGCCCCCCGCCGGCGCGCGCGATGGCGAAGCGGCGGTCGCCCGGCACGCCGACGCCCGGCCGCAGCACGGTTTCCGCCAGCCGGCGGCCGGCAATCCCCTTCACCGGGTACTGCCATATCTCGATGGTGCGGATGCTCATCGCCGGGACTATCGGGGCGCGCCATGGGATCTGTCAAACCGCTTGTGTGGCCCGTCCGCCACACCCATATCCGCAGTGGATCGCCGACGCATCGCGTGGCGAAGGGCGCGTGCTTCGAAGAAGGCGCGAACAGGGGAGTATCTGATGAATCTCGAGAAATATTCCGAGCGGTCCCGCGGCTTCGTGCAGGCGGCGCAGACCATCGCCCTGCGGGAAGGCCACCAGCGTTTCACCCCGGAACATGTGGCGAAGGCCCTCCTCGACGACCGGGAGGGGCTCGCCGCCAACCTGATCACCCGCGCCGGCGGCGACCCGGCCCGGGCGAAGGCGGGCGTCGAGCAGGCTCTGGCGAAACTGCCGCGGGTGGAAGGCAGCGGCGCCGGCCAGCTCTATCTGGCGCCCGAGACGGCGCGGCTGTTCCAGAGCGCGGAGGAGCTGGCGGACAAGGCGGGCGACAGCTTCGTCACCGTCGAGCGGCTGCTGCTCGCGCTGACGCTCGCAAAGGGCACCCCGGCCGCCGAGGCGCTGGCCGCCGCCGGCGTGACGGCGCAGGCGCTGAACGGGGCGATCAACGAGCTGCGCAAGGGCCGCACCGCCGACACCGCGTCGGCCGAGAACGCCTATGACGCACTGAAGAAGTACGCGCGCGACCTCACCGAGGCCGCCCGCGCCGGCAAGATCGACCCGATCATCGGCCGCGACGACGAGATCCGCCGCACCATCCAGGTGCTGTCGCGGCGCACCAAGAACAATCCGGTGCTGATCGGCGAGCCCGGCGTCGGCAAGACCGCCGCAGTCGAGGGCCTGGCGCTGCGCATCGTCAACGGCGACGTGCCGGAGAGCCTCGCCAACAAGCGGCTGCTGGCGCTCGACCTGGGCGCGATGGTCGCCGGCGCCAAGTACCGCGGCGAGTTCGAGGAGCGGCTGAAGGCGGTGCTCCAGGAGGTATCGGCCAGCGACGGCGAGATCATCCTGTTCATCGACGAGCTGCACACGCTGGTCGGCGCCGGCGCCGCCGAAGGCTCGATGGACGCGTCGAACATGCTGAAGCCGGCGCTCGCCCGCGGCGAGCTCCACTGCGTCGGCGCGACCACGCTCGACGAGTACCGCAAGCACATCGAGAAGGATGCGGCGCTCGCCCGCCGCTTCCAGCCGGTCTACATCGCCGAGCCCACGGTGGCGGACACCATCTCGATCCTGCGCGGCATCAAGGAGAAGTACGAGCTGCACCACGGCGTGCGCATCGCCGACTCCGCGATCGTCGCGGCGGCAACCCTGTCGCACCGCTACATCACCGACCGCTTCCTGCCCGACAAGGCGATCGACCTGGTGGACGAGGCGGCGGCGCGGCTGCGGATGGAGGTGGACTCCAAGCCCGAGGAGCTCGACGAGCTCGACCGCCGCATCATCCAGCTCAAGATCGAGCGCGAGGCGCTGAAGAAGGAGGTGGACCAGGCGAGCCGCGACCGGCTGAAGAAGCTGGAGCAGGAGCTCTCCGCCCTCGAGGAGGAGTCGGCGACGCTCACCGCGCAGTGGCAGGCGGAGAAGGACAAGCTCCACGGCGCGCAGAAGCTGAAGGAGCAGCTCGACCAGGCGCGGATCGAGCTGGAGCAGGCGCAGCGCCAGGGCCGCTACGACCGGGCGGGCGAGCTCGCCTACGGCATCATCCCGAAGCTGGAGCGCGAGCTCGCCGCGGCGGAGACGGACACCGAGCGCCAGCTCCTGAACGAGCAGGTGACCGACGTCGAGATCGCGGAGGTGGTCTCGCGGTGGACCGGCATCCCGGTGGACAAGATGATGGCCGGCGAGCGCGAGAAGCTGCTGCACATGGAGGAGGCGCTGAAGGCGCGGGTGGTCGGCCAGGACCAGGCGGTGATCGCGGTCTCCAATGCGGTGCGCCGGGCGCGCGCCGGGCTGCAGGACCCGAACCGGCCGATCGGCTCGTTCCTTTTCCTCGGCCCGACCGGCGTCGGCAAGACGGAGCTGACCAAGGCGCTGGCCTCCTTCCTGTTCGACGACGACCATGCCATGGTCCGCATCGACATGTCCGAGTACATGGAGAAGCACTCGGTCGCGCGGCTGATCGGGGCGCCTCCGGGCTATGTCGGCTATGACGAGGGCGGTGCGCTGACCGAGGCGGTGCGGCGCCGGCCGTACCAGGTGATCCTGTTCGACGAGGTCGAGAAGGCGCATCCGGACGTGTTCAACGTCCTGCTGCAGGTGCTCGACGACGGCCGGCTCACCGACGGCCAGGGCCGGACGGTGGACTTTCGCAACGTGCTGATCGTCATGACGTCGAACCTGGGCAGCGAGTTCCTGGCGGCGCTGGACGACGACGCGGAGGTGGAGCAGGCGCGCGAGGCGGTGATGGGCATGGTCCGGGGCCATTTCCGGCCCGAGTTCCTGAACCGGCTCGACGAGATCCTGCTGTTCCGCCGGCTCAGCCGGGACAATATGGCCGGCATCGTGGACATCCAGCTCCGCCGTCTGGAGCAGATGCTCGCCGACCGCCGGATCACGCTCGACGTCACCGCCGAGGCCAGGACCTGGCTGGCGAATGCCGGCTACGACCCGGTCTATGGCGCCCGGCCGTTGAAGCGGACGATCCAGAACGCGCTGCAGAACCAGCTCGCCGACGCGATCCTGCGCGGGGCGGTCCGGGACGGGGACACCGTCACCGTCCGCACCGGCGACGGCGGCCTGACGCTCCACGTCGAGCCGCGGGCCGAAGCCGCCTGACCCTCCGGCCCTCCCGCCCGGCCTCCGGGGCGGGAGGGCCGCCCGCTGTCTCGCCGCCGCAGGGTTGATCCTGCGGCGGCACCCGTACAGGCTGCCCCGTTTCGGGACTCGGGCGAGTCCCCCGGAGAGCGGGCATGCCGGGCGTCATCGGGATATTGTGGATCGGGATCGTCGGCGGTGCGCTCGCCGTCGCCGCCGGCGAGTTCGGCCGCACCACGCCCTGGCTCGACACCTTCACGCACTTCCGGCCGCAGCTCGCGATCGTGCTCGCCACCCTCGCGGTGGCGGCGATGCCGGTGCGGCGCTGGTTCCTCGCCCTCGTCGGCGCGGTCGCGGCCGGCTGGGCGACCGTCACCGTGCTCGACGACGGCGCCTGCACCGCGATGCCGGAAGGCGACCCGCTGCGGGTGATGACCTTCAACCTGTGGGCCGGCAACTACGAGGCAGACGCCGTTGCCGCCAGGGTGCGCCAGTTCGACCCCGACATCGTGCTGTTCCAGGAATTCGGCCAGGTCCAGCTCGCGCTGCGCCCGCTGCTCGAAGCCGACTATCCGCACCAGATCGACTGCGCCAACCAGCGCGGCTGCCGCCTCGCGCTGTTCGCCAGGCAACCGTGGGCGCACGCCGTGACCCAGGGCCGGGCCGAAGGCACGCCGCCGCTGCTGACCGCGCGCTTCGATCGCGGCGAAGGCCGGGGCGGGTTCACCGTCGTCGGTACCCACCTCGCCCGGCCGACCGACGGCGAGGACTGGCAGGCCCGCGACCTCGCCGACGTGGCGGCGCATGTCTCGGCGCAGCAGGGGCCGGTGATCGTCGCCGGGGACTTCAACGCCACGCCCTGGTCCTACGCGCTGCACGGGTTCCGCGCCCGCACCGGGCTCTGCGGTGCCCCCGGCTACCGCCCGAGCTGGCCCGACTGGCTCGGCGCGGTCGGGCTGCCCATCGACCAGGTGTTCGTCTCCCCCGGCCTCGGCGTCACCGCCGAGGTCCTCGCCGCCGCCGGCTCCGACCACCTGCCCATCGGGGCGGGGGGGACCCTGCCCTAGCGCGGTTCGGGGCG
>CALKHQ010000289.1 GCA_937988735.1 uncultured Alphaproteobacteria bacterium | reverse complement strand
GGAGCGGACCAGGAAGGTGCCGAGCAGGCTGAGCCCGAAGGTGAGGATCGCGAGCAGGATGGTCCACGCCTTCAGCGTCTCGCGCCGCTCCACCACCACCACGCAGTGGACCAGCGCGGTGCCGAGCAGCCAGGGCATCAGGCTCGCGTTCTCGACCGGATCCCAGAACCACCAGCCGCCCCAGCCGAGTTCGTAGTAGGCCCACCAGCTCCCCAGCGCGATGCCGACGGTGAGGCAGCTCCAGGCGGTGAGCGTCCACGGCCGCACCCAGCGCGCCCAGGCCGCGTCGACCTTGCCTTCGATCAGCGCGGCGACGGCGAAGGCGAAGGCGATCGAGAAGCCGACGTAGCCGAGGTAGAGCATCGGCGGATGGATCGCGAGCGCCAGGTCCTGCAGCACCGGGTTGAGGCCGCGGCCGGCGATCGGCGCCGGGTCAAGGCGCTCGAACGGGTTGGAGGTGAACAGGATGAAGGCGAGGAAACCGGCCCCGGTCATCCCCTGGATCGCGATCACCCGCGCGCGGAGCGTCGCCGGCAGCCGGTCGCCGAACCAGGCCACCGCCGCCCCGTAGGCCGCGAGGATCAGCGACCACAGCAGCATCGAGCCCTCGTGGTTCCCCCACGTGCCGGTCACCTTGTAGAGCAGCGGTTTTGCGGCGTGGGAGTTCTCGGCGACGACGCGCAGCGAGAAGTCGGAGGTGACGTAGGCGTTGACCAGCGCGAGGAAGGCGGCCGCCACCAGGGTCAGCTGCATCATTGCGCACGGCCCGCCGAAGCCCATCAGCCGGTCGTCGCGCCGGCCGGCGCCGACCATCGGCACCACCGACTGCAGCAGCGCCACGATCAGCGCGAGGACGAGCGCGTAGTGTCCGAGCTCGGCGGTCATGCGGCGCCCGTCATTCGCCCTGCCAGTGGCCCTGGGCGCGCAGCGCCTCGGCGACCTCCGGCGGCATGTAGGTCTCGTCGTGCTTGGCCAGCACCTCGTCGGCCGCAAACCAGCCGCCGGCGTCCATCACCCCCTCGGTGACGACGCCCTGGCCCTCGCGGAACAGGTCGGGCAGCACGCCGGCGTAGCGCACCTCGATGCTGCTGGCGCCGTCGCTCACCGCGAACCGCACCACGCCGTCGGGCTCGCGGACCACGCTGCCGGCCTCGACCAGCCCGCCGAGACGGATGCGGCGGTCCGGCGCCGGCGGCGATTCCAGGATCGCCGTCGGGCTGTGGAAGAAAGTGACGGTGTCGTTGAGGGCGGCAAGCGAGAGCCCGGTGGCGCCGGCGAGAAGCCCGAGGCCGACCAGGACCAGCAGCAGCCGCTGGCGCTTGGCCGGGCTCATTGCTCCTCCTCGCGGGTCCGGCGCAGCTTCGCCGCCCGCCGCTCCAGCGCGCGGGTGCCGAGGATCGACCAGAGGAGGAGCCCGACCAGCGCCACGAGCGCAAGGCCATAGGCGGGCCAGACATAGGCCGCGTAGCCGCCCATCGCGAGCCAGGCGTCGAAACCCTCGGCGGCCATGGTTCAGGCTCCCTCGGCGGCGGCCGTCGCGGCCGCGGCGGCGATGCGGGCGCGGGCGCGCAGGCCCCGCATCCGCCACAGCAGGACGACGAAGAACAGCAGGGTGAAGGCGGCCGCCATCACCAGCATCGGCGCCAGCATCGACGCGTGCATCGTCGGGCCGTCGAGCCGGAACACGGTGGCGCCCTGGTGCAGCGTATGGAACCAGTCCACCGAGAACTTGACGATCGGCACGTTCACCGCGCCGACCAGGCACAGGATCGAGGCCGAAAGCTGGCCGCGCGCCGGGTCGTCGAAGGCATCGATCAGGGCGACATAGCCCAGGTAGAAGAACAGAAGGACCAGCACGGAGGTCATCCGCGCGTCCCACTCCCACCAGGTGCCCCACATCGGCGCGCCCCACAGCGAGCCGGTGGCGAGGCAGAGGGCGGTGAAGACGAGGCCGGCCGGGGCGGCCGCCCGCGCTGCCATCAGCGCGAGCTGGTGACGCCAGATCAGGCCGACCGCGCTCGCCACCGCCATCAGGACGTAGACGAACAGCGCCATCCACGCGGCCGGCACGTGGACGTAGGCGATGCGGACGGTCTCGCTCTGCTGGTAGTCCGGCGGGGAGGCGATCAGCGACAGGTAGAGCCCGACGGCGAACAGCACCGCCGTCGCCGCACCGAGCCACGGCAGCAGCCGGTTGGCGACCCGGAAGAACCGGGTCGGGTTGGCCAGGCTCACCGGGCGCTGGGCCCGCAGCTCCGGCATGTCGGCGTCGCTGGTCATTGCGTCTCGACTCTTACCATGTCACCCGGGAGACGTCGCCGCTACCCGCTGGCGCACCGGTGCTGCCGCGTCCTTTCCCGGTGCGGTCCGGGGCGGCGGCGTCAGCCCCGGTCAGGTGAGCGCCGCACGCAGGGCGGCCGCGGCGCCGAGCGGGCAGAGAGCGAGCCCGACCAGCAGCAGCGCGCCGAGAAACATCAGCCCCGGTGCGGCGTCAAGGCCGTTCAGCGCCGCGTCGGCCGCACCTGCCCCGAAGATCAGGACCGGGACATAGAGCGGGACGACGAGCAGCACAAGGAGCAGACCGCCGCGGCGCGCGCCGAGGATCAGTGCGCCGCCGACCGTGCCGATCAGGGTCAGGGTCGGCGTCCCCAGCAGCAGCCCCGCCATCAGCGTCCCGTAGACGTGACCGGGAAGGTTCAGCATCAGCGCCAGCAGCGGCGACAGCAGCACCATCGGCAGGCCGCTGACCAGCCAGTGCGCCGCAGCCTTGGCCAGCGCGTGCATCGCCAGTGGTGCCGGCGACTCCACCAGCAGGTCGAGCGTTCCGTCGGCGTGGTCCGACGCGAAGATGTGATCCAGCGTGATCGTCGTTGCCAGCAGCGCTGCGACCCAGATGATGCCCGGCGCGATCCGCGCCAGCAGCGCCGGGTCCGGCCCCAGCGCCAGCGGGAACAGCACCACCATCAGCACGAATGCGCCGAGCACGGGGACGGCGCCGCCGCGCTGGCGCCAGGCCAGCAGCAGGTCGCGGCGGAAGAGGGCGAGCGCGGGCTTCAGCACGCGACCGCCCCGTGGCCGAGGACGAGGGGCCGGGCGTCCGGGAACGGCAGCGGCCCGTGGGTCGCGACAATCACCGCGCCGCCCCGCGCCCGGTGGTCGGCCACGATCGCGGCCAGCCGCGCCACCCCGTCGGTATCGAGTGCGTTCGCCGGCTCGTCGAGCAGCCAGACCAGGGCGGGGCTCAGCAGCAGCCGGGCGAGCGACAGCCGCCGCCGCTGGCCGGCGCTGAGGATCCGCGCCGGCACGTCGAGCCTGGCGGCGAGGCCCATCGCGTCGGCGGCCTCCTCCGGCGGCCGCCCGCCGCCGGCGCCGAGTGCGGCCCAGAAGCGCAGGTTTTCCAGCACCGTCAGATGCGGCTTCACCGGATCGGCATGGCCGACGTGGAGCGTCTGTCCCCTGGCCCGCGCCGGGCCGGCGACGGTTCCGGCATCCGGCGCCAGCAGGCCGGCGATGCAGCGCAGCAGGCTGGTCTTGCCGCTGCCGTTGGGCCCGGTGATCAGGATCAGCTCGCCCGGTCCGAGGGTGAAGCCGACATCGGAGAGCACCCGCCGGCCGCCGCGGGCGCAGGCGAGCCCGTGCACCGCGAGCAGGGGCTCGTCGGGGGCAGAGGATGGCGTGGCGGCGAGGGCGGCGCTCATGGCGCGGCACCATAGCGCAAAAAAAGCGGCCGCCGTGAAGGCGGCCGTCATACTCAGGAGGCTCGACCGAAGGGGAGTCGGTCGCTGCGCCTGCCGCATGCAGGGACCCACGCGATCCGCGGCAGGGCGATCAGGGAGACCCTGACGTCAGCGAAGATGACGCCCGTCGATGGCGGCAATGGGATCGAAATTGGGCGATTCCGTGACGCCCCGCCGCCGCTTCAGGTTCGGGCCAGCAGCTCGGCGACGACCCGGCGCACGTCGGCCGGATCGAACGGCTTCTCCAGGCAGGGCAGGCCGGACTGGCTGAGGAAGGTCTGCGCCCCCGGGTTCAGCGTGTCGCCGGTGACGATCACCATCCGACGCGCGAGCTCCGGCCGTTCGGCGACGAGATGGCGATAGAGCGCCGGCCCGTCCAGCCCGGGCATCCGGAGATCGCTGAGCACGAGGTCGTAAGGGCAGGCCGCGACCCGGGCGATCGCCGCTTCGCCGCTGTCGGCTATGTCCACCGTGAAGCCGTCGAGGGCGAGGATCTCGGCGAGGGTGGAGGCGATCTCCGCCTCGTCGTCCACCACCAGCACCCGGCGTTCGGCGGCGGCAATGGCCTCCGGCCCGCCGTCCTCCCGCCCCTGCTGGGCCTGGGGCGAGGCGATCGGCAGTTCGACGACGAAGCTCGCGCCCCCTTCCGGAGCGTCGCCCACCGTGATCGTGCCGCCGTGGGCGCTGACAATGCCGTGGCATACGGACAGCCCGACGCCGGTGCCGAGGCCGGTGGGCTTGGTCGTGAAGAAGGGGTCGAAGACGCGCGAGCGCAGCGCCGCCGGCACGCCGGGGCCGGAGTCCCGCACCTCGATGCGGACCGTGCCGGCGCGCGCGTCGTGGCGGGCGGCGATCACCAGCCGGCGCTCGCCGGGCAGGTCGGCCATCGCCTGCTGGGCGTTCATGATCAGGTTGGTCAGCACCTGGTTGATCTGGTCACCGTCCGCCCACACCACCGGCAGGTCCGGCGGCAGGTCACGGACAACCGCAATGCTGCTGGTCCGGAGCCCGTAGGCGAGGAGGTCCAGCGCGTCCTCGACGGTGGAGGCAATGCTGACGGCGGTACGCTGCTGCGGGCGCTGGCGGGCCATGGCGAGGAAGGTGCGCACGATCCGGGCGCAGCGCTCGGCCGCGGCGCGGATGCGCTGGCCGCGCGCCTTCACCCTCTCGTCGGTGGCGGTCTCCTCCAGCAGGGTCGCCTGTGCCACCACCACCGACAGCGGGTTGTTCAGTTCGTGGGCGACGCCGGCGAGCAGCGAGCCGAGCGCTCCCAGCTTCTCCGACTGGTGCAGCCGCTCGCGCTGCAGCGCCATCTCCTGTTCCAGCCGCTTCGATTCGGTAAGGTCGCGGATGAAGGCGGTGAACAGCTGCCGCCCGCCGAGGCGGAGCTCGGTCATGGTGAGCTCGGCCGGGAAGGTCGAGCCGTCGGCGCGCATCGCCATCAGCTCGTTGCGGCGGCCGATCAGCCGCGGCTGGTTGGTGGCGACGTAGCGTGCCATGCCGGCGCGGTGCTGCTCGCGCGCCTCCGGCGGCACGATGGTTTCGCCCACCGGCCGGCCCAGCACTTCCTCGCGGGCATAGCCGAAGATGCGCTCGGCCGCCGCGTTGAACTCGAGGATGGTGCCGGCGGCGTCGATGGTGATGATCGCGTCGAGCGCGGCCTCGACCACGGCGCGCGTGCGGGCCTCGGTCTCGCGCAGCGCCTGCTCGGCCTGCCGCCGCTCGCGCAGGTCGCGCACGGAAACGACGCGCAGCACCTGGCCGTCATGGGTGACATGACGGAAGTTCAGCTCCACCGGCAGCCGGGTGCCGTCCTTGCGCAGGCCCACCGCCTCATAGGGCCGCTCGTCCCGCCGGGCGATGCGCTCGGCCGCGAAGTCGCGGTATTCCGGCGCGAGGAGCTGCAGCGTGCTCATCCCCTTCAGCTCCTCCGGCGCATAGCCGCAGAGGGCGACGAGGGCGGAGTTGAAGTCGACGATGATCCCGTTCTCCAGGATCAGCACGCCCTCGTGGGTGATCTCGGAAAGCCGGCGGAACCGCTCCTCGCTCTCCTGCAGGGCGCGCTCGCGCTCCTTCAGCTCGCTGATGTCGGTGCGCACGCACACCGTGCCGCCGTCGGCGGTGGGGAAGTTGGCGAGGCGGATCCAGCGCCCGCCCACGGTACGGTATTCCAGCGGCCGGGCGGCGTCGTGCAGCGCGTCCAGCCGCTCCTGCACGAAGGCCTCGATCCGGCCGGCGGCCTCCGGCAGCTCGCCGCTCAGCGCCAGCCGCTCGACGAAGTCGCGGTAGCGCGCGCCCGGGACCAGCACGTCGGCCACCGCGCCGTACATCTCGCGGAACCGGGCGTTGATCAGGACGAACCGGTCGTCGCGGTCGAGCAGGGCGAAGCCGTCTGAAATGGTGTCCAGCGCCTCCGCAAGCTGGGCATGGGTCGCCGGGCCGGCGCCGGCAGGCATCTGCGATCGCTCGTCCATCGGCCGGGTTTCCCCCACTCCTCCCGTGCGCCGGACAGTACCGCCGTGCGCGGCGGCCGTCTTGCACGGAATCGCCACGGCCGCTGCAACAATCGAAACACTTCTCCCGCCGCGGCGAAATCCGGCTGAAACATGCTGAACCCATTCTTTCCGCATGCCCGATCGGCCGAGACGGTCCGAAGGGGTGGGGCCCGAACCGGCCCGGGTTGCAACAGGGGCTGCGGCGGCACGGCCGCAGCGGAACGGAATGGAGACGATGATGAAGAAGCTGCTTGCCGCCACCGCCGCGATGCTGGCGCTGCTCGCCGCCGCCAACGGGGCCAGCGCCGCCACCGATGCCGAAGTGCTCGACTCCTGCAAGCCGCACGACTGGCTGCGCTTCGCCGCGGCGGTCGAGGCCAACGACCTCGCGGCCATGCGCGAGATGATGAACGAGCCCGAGCTGCGCTACTGCCCGGAGGTGCTGTCCACGGTCCAGGTGCTGGTCTGCGCCGCCGATCCGCTGGCGTGTCTGGCGCCCTCCGCCGGCCCGGACATCCCGCCTCCGCCGCCGGTGGTCGTGGAGTGCCCGACCTGGAATGCCAACTGCACCGATCCGCTGCCGCCGCCGGGGTCGCACATCGGTGTCGAGCGTGACCGCAGCACCCCCACCGGCGGCGGCGGTGGCGGCAACGGCGGCGGGAACGGTGGTGGCAACGGCGGCGGCGGCAGCGCCCCGGCCTCGAGCGCTCCGTCGACCGCCCCGCGGTCCTGACGCCTCGATCGCAGCCGCAGGTTCCCCGTGCCTGCGGCCCCCGCGAAGGGCCGGCGCTCCATCCCGCCGGCCCTTCTTCCTTGCGCGAGACGCGGTGGCGGATCCGCCGGGGTCAGGACGGGCGGCCGATGAGCTGGCGGACCAGCTTCACCGGCAGCGGCAGGATGGCGCGCAGCCAGATGCCGAACGGCTCGTCGAGCATGCGCAGCGTCCGCCACACCACGTAGACCAGCATCGCGAACTCGGCCGACGCGGCCGCGATGCCGGCGCCCGGCAGCCCCAGCGTTTCCAGCAGCGCATAGGCGACCGCGACCGACGCGCCGTTCGCCGTCACCAGCATCAGCGCCAGCCCGTGGTGGCGACTGGTGCCGTAGAACACCATGGAGCTTGCGAACCACAGGGCGTAGAACAGCATCGCTGCGATCAGCCCGGCGAACAGCCACGGGTCGAGGGCGACCTCGCCGTGGGTCCAGATCCGCAGCACCCATTCGCCGAGGAGCGCGAAGCCGACGGCGGCCGCGAGCGCCAGCCAGACGGCGACCTGGCAGGCGAAGGCGTGCAGCCGGCGGATCAGCGCCATGTCGCCGCGGCCGTAGGCGATGGAGATTTCCGGCCGCACAGTCCCGTAGTAGGCACCCAGCAGCGTGTTCACGAAGCGGGTCATCATCCGCATGGTGTTGAAGGCGGTGACCGCCGCCGGCCCGAGGACCGCGCCCACCACCAGCAGGACGCCCTGCACGTTCAGCGCCTGGCCGACCGAATAGACGACGAAGCCGAGCGCCGGGCCGGCGAGGTCCCGGATGCGCGCCCGGCTGGCCCCCCGGACGCCGTAGTGCACCCAGGGCGCCACCCGGCGCAGCACCAGCCGCATCGCCACCAGGCCGGCGAGCTCGCCGGCGATGAGGAAGGCGGCGGCGCCCACCGGCCCCAGTCCGGTAGCTGCCGCGAGGATGATCAGGCCGAAGTTGACCAGGCTGATCGCCGCCATCAGCGCGGTGCCGAGCCCGTAGGCCCCTTCGCAGACGAAGGCCGCGTTCATCAGCCCGACCTGGATGCCGAGGATCACCAGCCCGACCTGCAGCGCGATGACGGTGCCGGCTTCGGCATTGTCCAGGTGGACGAAGCCGAACCACTCCGCCATCGGCGCCGCCCAGGCGAAGACGCCTGCGACCGCGGCCATCGCGACCGACAGCGCGGCGAGCATGACCGCGCTCGACTGGAAGGTGGCGAGCGCCCCCTCCCGGTCGCCGCGGGCCACCTGCATCGTCATCTCGTTGATGGTGGCGGAGGTGAAGCCGAGGTCGGACAGCATCAGGTAGGCGGGGATGGCGGTCAGCACCAGCCACTCGCCCATCAGCTCCAGCCCCCAGAAATGGAGCAGCAGCGGCACCGTCGAGAGCTGGATCAGGATGTTGACCGCCTGGGTCACCGCCTGCCCGCCCAGTCCCTTGACGAACCGGCTCTTCAGGGTGTTTGTCACCGTGTTCCGACCTTCCGCGCCCCGCGACTTGAAGTCGGGCAGCCATGGCCCAGCATCGATGTCCCGCAGGACCGACTCGCCCGTCGCGGGACCGGCCGAGCATAGTCCCGGGGCAGGCACCGACTGCTTAACGCGCGCTGCCGCCAGAAAGGAACCCCGCCGATGATCCGTGCCCTGGTCTGGAACGAGAATGTTCACGAGCGGACCAATCCCGTGGTGAGGCAGGTCTATCCGCAGGGCATCCACGGCGCCATCGCCGCCGCGCTCGGCGAGGATCCCGGCATCGCCGCGGCGACCGCCACGCTGGAGGAGCCGGAGCACGGCCTGACCGAGGCCCGGCTGCGGCAGACGGACGTGCTGCTGTGGTGGGGGCACAGGGCGCATGGCGAGGTGCAGGACGCGATCGTCGAGCGGGTGCGCCAGCGGGTGTGGGAGGGGATGGGCCTCATCGTCCTCCACTCCGGCCACTTCTCGAAGATCTTCAAGACGCTGATGGGCACGCCCTGCTCGCTGAAATGGCGGGAGGCGGGCGAGCGAGAGCGGGTGTGGGTGATCAACCGCAACCACCCGATCGCCCAGGGCGTGGGCGAGCGGATCGAGATCGGGAACACCGAGATGTACGGCGAGCCGTTCGCCGTGCCGGAGCCGATGGAGACCGTGTTCATCTCCTGGTACGAGGGCGGCGAGGTGTTCCGCTCCGGCATGACCTGGCAGCGCGGCGGCGGGCGCATCTTCTACTTCAGCCCCGGCCACGAGACCTATCCGATCTACCACGACCCGGCGGTGGGCCGGGTGCTGCGCAACGCGGTCCGCTGGGCGCACAACCCGGCCCCGGCATGGACCGACATTGCCGCCGCGCCCAATGTGCCGGTCGATCGCGCGCCCGAGCCGCTGACCGAGAAGGGGCCGAAGCTGCACGCGGCCGGGGAAGAGGGCTATCGATGACCCGGCCCGTCCGGATCCTCGTCCTCGGCACCGGCGCGATGGCCCAGCGCCATGTGCAGTTCTTCCGCGAGAACCCCGACTGCGAGATCGTCGCCGGCGTGGACAGGGATCCGGAGCGGCTCGCCATGTTCAACGAGCACAACCGGATCGGCGTCGGCTTCCACGATCTCGAGACCGCGATCGCGTGGGGCGAGTTCGACGCCTGCGCCAACGTGACGCCGGACCCGGTTCACCGCGCGACCACGCTCCGGCTGGCCGAGGCGGGCAAGCACGTGTTCTGCGAGAAGCCGCTGGCCGAGAACTACGCCGACGCGCTGGAGATGACCCATGCGATGGAGAGCCGCGGGCTGATCAACATGGTCAACCTGCGCTACCGCGCGGTGCCGGAGATCGCGATGGCGGCGAAGCTGGTCGCCGAGGGCGCGATTGGCGAGGTGCGCCACATCGAGGCCGCCTACCTGCAGAGCTGGCTGGTCGGCAGGCAGTGGGGCGACTGGCGGACGGAGCCGCGCTGGCTGTGGCGGCTGTCGGGCCGCCACGGCTCCAGGGGCGTGCTCGGCGACATCGGCATCCACATCCTCGACACCGCCACCTTCATCGCCGGGCTGAAGCCGACCTCGGTACACTGCCGGCTCAAGACCTTCGTCAAGGCCGAGGGCAACCGGATCGGCGACTACGAACTCGACATGAACGACAGCTTCGTGATGTCGCTGGAGCTGGAGGGCGGGGTGCTGGCCGCGATCCACGCCAGCCGCTTCGCCACCGGCTATGCCAATGCGAAGCAGGTGCTGGTGTTCGGCACCCAGGGCGGCCTCGAGATCAACTTCGAGAGCGACGTCTCGTCGCTGCGCGTCTGCCTCGGCGACGACATCCACACCCAGACCTGGCGGACGATGGAGTGCCCGAAGGTGCCGCTCACCTACGACAACTTCGTCACCGCGGTCCGCACCGGCGTGAACGGCGAGCCCAGCTTCCGCCACGCCGCCGAGCTGCAGAAGGTGCTCGACCTCTGCTTCGTCAGCGACAGCGACGGCAAGACCCACCCGGTCTGACCCGGCTCCTCCCGGCGCCGCCGATGGGCCGGTCCGGTCAGTGGTTCCAGGCGTCGATCGCGGCCTCGGCTGCTGCCGAGAGCGGGATGTAGCCGCCGTAGAGGTTGCTGCGGATCACCTGGACCGCCCCGCCTTCCAGGTCGACCAGCACCAGCCCGCGGTGGGCGTCGCAGTCGTGCTGCCGGCAGCCCGTCAGCACCAGGAAGCGGTCGTCGTAGATCTCCGCCGGGAACACCACCTGCATCTGGTCGCGGAACGAGGCGTACTCGGCGCCCAGTCCCTCGCGCAGCGCCGCGTCCAGCACCGGGTCGGCGAGGACCACATCGCTGTACTCCCCTGCCATCGCCCGCAGGTGCTGCATGTCGGCCGCGCGCGCGGCGCCGGCCGGAACGGCCGCGCCCGCCAGCGCGGCAAACAGTGCGAGAGCCGTGACCTTCATCGCCGATCTCCCTTTGCCGGAACCGCCCGAATGACCCACATTGCCACAGGACTGCGTGCGCAATAAGCCGGGACAGCGGCATCACTGCGGCTGCCGGCTTGCGGGAGGGCGGCCATGACCACCGTGTACACCATCGGCTACGAGGGGGCGTCCGTCCCGGACTGCATCGCCGCGCTGAAGGCGGCCGGGGTCACGCTGCTGATCGACGTCCGCGAGGTGGCGTCGTCGCGGCGCGCAGGCTTCTCGAAGAACATCCTCGCCGCCTCGCTGGCCGAGGCCGGCATCGCCTACCGGCACCTGCGCGCGCTGGGCACGCCGAAGGCGGGGCGGGTCGCCAACCACAGCGGCGATCTCGCCACCTTCGAGCGCATCTACCGCGAACACCTGGCCGGCGAGGAGGCGCAGGCGGCGCTCGCGCTGGCGCTGGAGCTCGCGCGGGAGCAGCCGTCGTGCCTGCTTTGCTACGAGCGCGACCCGCGCCGCTGCCACCGCTCGATCATCGCCGAGGCCATGGCCGGGCGGGAGACCGTCGAGATCCGGCACCTGACGCCCGATCCGGTCACCTGACGCCTTCCCCAGATCCCGACCGGCCGCCCGCTCGCTCCGGGCTGTACGACCGCCGTGCCGGCGCGATAGCGTCACGGCTTCGCGCCGTCTCCGGGGCCGTCCATGCTCGCCGCCTTCCGCTCCGCCTGGCCGCTGTTCGTCGGTATCCTGCTGCTGATGGTCGGCAACGGCCTGCTGGTCACCGCGCTCACGCTTCGCGGCAGCGCGCTGGGCTTCGGCGAGACGGCGATCGGGCTGATGCAGGCCGCCTATCCGGCGGGATCGATCGTCGGCTGCCTGGTTGCGCCGCGGCTGGTGGCGGGCGTCGGCCACGTGCGGGTGTTCGCGGCCCTGGCCTCGCTGGCCAGCACCGCCTCGCTGCTCCACCTCCTCACCGCCGACCCGTGGAGCTGGAGCGCCTTCCGCGCGCTCTCCGGCTTCTGCTTCGCCGGCCTCTACGTCGTCGCCGAGAGCTGGTTGAACGGCCGGGCGGAGAACGCGATCCGCGGCAGCCTGCTCTCCGTCTATTTCGTCAGCCAGACGGGCGGGTCCGCGCTCGGCCAGCTCCTGCTGATGCTCGCCCCGCCGGACGGCCTGCTTGCCTTCCTGCTGGTCTCGCTGCTGCTGTCGGTCGCGCTGGTGCCGGTTATGCTGACCTCGAGCGCCGCGCCCACCTATGCGGTGCCGGAGCGGCTCACGCTGAGCGCGCTCTACCGCATCTCGCCGATGGGGCTGACCGGGGCGCTGCTGAACGGGGCCGCCCAGGGCGCGGTCTACATCTCCCTTGCGCTCTACGGCGACGCCGTCGGCCTCGAGCCAGGCGCGGTGGGCCTGCTCGTCGGCGCGGCAGTGGTCGGCGGCGTGGTTCTGCAGTTCCCGCTGGGCCGTCTGTCCGACCATGTGGACCGCCGGCTGGTCATCGCAGTCGTTGCCGGGCTCGCGGTCCCGCTGTGCCTGGCGCTGGCCGCCGACGCAGCGCCCGCGCCGGCAATGCTCTATGCCGGGGTCGGGCTGCTCGGCGGCCTGACGCTCCCGATCTATTCGCTGGCGGTCGCCCACACCAACGACCAGCTCACGCCGGGCCAGCTCGTGCCGGCCAGCGGCGCGCTGGTCCTCGCGCTGGGCTGCGGCATCGTCGTCGGCCCGATCCTTGGGGCGCTGGCCATCCAGGCGATGGGGCCCGCCGGGGTGTTTCACGTCATCGGTGCGATCCAGGGGCTGACGGCGCTGGTCGCCATTGTGCGGATCTGGCGCGGCAGCGCTCGTCCGATCTCCCCGGTGGCGGCGGTGCCGCTGGCGCCGGGCACCACGGCCGAGGCGGCGCGGCTGCATCCGGGGGCCGATCCCGGCCTGCGCGATCCGTGACGGACCGCACGAGACGGACGCAAAGGAGCCGGGCGCTGCACGGCGCCGGCCGGAACACCGCGACGCCATCTGATGGCCAGCGCCGCCGCGCGGCGGGTCCGCCGTCTCCCTCCGGCGGGGCCTGCCGCGGCGGGTTCGCCGGCGGTCCCCGTCCGCCGGTGCGATGACGGCCCCGTCGCCCATCCCGACCGGGCCGGCCCCCGCTGCCATTTACACGCCGCTTGCAACATGCCTCTTGCATTCGGCCGCGGCCGGGCCCCTGAGTTGCGCCCCCTTCACCCAGATCATCCGAGTCTCCCGAGTCTCGAGAATGTCGGTCACGCAGCTCGCGCCGATCGGACTGCTCATTGCGTCCAACGTGTTCATGTCCTTCGCCTGGTATGGCCACCTCAAGCACACGGACAAGCCGCTGTGGCTGGTGGTCGTCGTCAGCTGGGGCATCGCCTTCATCGAATACTGCCTCGCCGTCCCGGCGAACCGCCTCGGCCACCAGTACTATTCGGCGGCCGAGCTGAAGACGATGCAGGAGGTGATCACGCTGGTCGTGTTCGCCGCCTTCTCCGTCCTCTACCTGGGCGAGAAGTTCACCCTCAGCCACGCGATCGGCTTCGCCTTCATCGCCTGCGGCGCCTTCGTGGTGTTCCGCAACCCGTTCGGCTGAGCGGTCAGAACCGGTAGCGCGCCCCGAGCATCAGCCAGTTGGAGCCGCCGCGGTCGGCGAAGAGGCCGTAGGCGCTGGAGCGGTGGTGAAGCCGGGCGAACCCAGACCATTGCGAGTCGGGCGGCCCGGCCTCGATCTCCGCCATCCAGTAGAGCAGCAGCGGGGCGCTGCCGCCGCTGCGCGCTTCCTCCTCGGCAGGGACCTCCGAGGCGAGCGACGGGCCGACCCCGAAGGCAATCGAGGTCGGCAGCCGTTCGTCCCACGGGAAGTCGCGCCAGCGGCCGACAGCCACGGCGTTGACCTCCCAGTGATCGTTGCGGCCGAAATGGCGGATCACGTGGCCCTCGGCCTCGAGCGCCCACTGTTCGGTGCCGGCGAGCTCGTAGGACAGCATCGCTCCGCCCAGCCAGGCATCGCGGAACCCGACGTCGTCGAGGGTGGCGATTTCCTTCCAGTCGTTGTCGGTCATCCAGGCGCCGACGACCGAGACCGCGTAGGGGGTCTCGCCATCCGGTGGCCCGGCGGCCGCGCCGCCGGGCGCCAGCGCCGCCGCGACGATGACGGCGGCCGCTGCGATACGCTGCACGCACCTGATCATCGCCTGCTCCCTTGCCGATGGCGCCGGCGCCTCCGCGCCGGACAGGAGATGGCCCATCCAAGGTGGGAAGCGGCGGCTGCCCTCGCAACGGGTCGGCGCTGCGGATTTTGCTCAACGCGGCGGGCCAAAGCTGGCACAACACGGGCGAGGCGGAGGAGGCGCTCGGTGGAAGGCTGGATCAGTTACGCGATCTCGCTGCTGACGGTCGGCGGCATCTATGCGGTCGTGGCGCTCGGCCTGAACGTGCAGTGGGGCTTCACCGGCCTGTTCAACGCCGGCATCGCCGGCTTCTTCGCCATCGGCGCCTATGTCTCCGCCATCCTGACCACGCCGCCGTCGCCGGACCACCTCGGCGGTTTCGAGCTTCCCGTCGCCGTCGGCTGGCTCGCGGCCATGGTCGCGGCCGGGCTGCTCGCCTGGCTGGTCGGCGTGGTCTGCATCCGGCTCAGGAGCGACTATCTCGCCATCGCCACCATCGGCATCGCCGAGATCCTGCGGCTGGTGCTGAAGAACGAGCTGTGGCTCACCAACGGCCCGCGCGGGATCCAGCGCATCCCGCGCCCGTTCGAGGAGCTGGGCCAGCCGTGGGCCGACGTCGCCTATCTGGGGCTCGTCGCCGCCGCCGTCCTGGTGCTGTTCCTGATGCTGCAGCGGGCGTCGCGCTCGCCGTGGGGGCGCACCATGCGCGCGATCCGCGAGAACGACGTTGCTGCCGAGGCGATGGGCAAGAACGTGGTGCGCTTCCGGCTGGAGGCGTTCGTCGTCGGCGGCATGCTGATGGGCCTGGGCGGCGCGATGCAGGCCCATCTCACCAAGTTCATCGGCATCGACGCCACCGAGCCGATGATGACGACCTTCCTCGTCTGGGTGATGCTGATCGTCGGCGGCAGCGGCAACAACCTCGGCGCCGTCGTCGGGCCGCTGCTGATCTGGGTGCTGTGGTCGGCGACGGAGCTGGTCACCGGCCAGCTTCCGCCGGACTGGACCACCCGCGCCGCCTACATCCGCGTGTTCCTGATCGGGCTGCTGCTGCAGGTGGTGCTGCAGCGCCATGCCCACGGCCTGTTTCCCGAGCGCAGGCCGCAGCCGGCCCCGCGCGCGGCAGCCCCGGCCGCGGACGCCGGGCAGGGCACCGCGGCCTAGGTGGCCACAGGCTCAGGCGGCCGCCACCCGCTCCCGCGGCACCGCGATCCGGAGCGTCAGCCCTTCGCGCTGCCATACGCGCTCGAGCTGGCCGCGCAGCTGGCCCTCCACGACGGCGCGGCTGAGGAGGGAGCCGAAGCCCTCGCCGACCGCCTCGCCCTCGATCGGCGGACCGCCGCGTTCCTCCCACACCAGCCAGAACCGGCCGTCCTCCTCGCTGCAGCGGATCGCCACCTGCCCGGACGGCGTGGACAGCGCGCCGTGCTTCGCCGCGTTCGTGGCGAGCTCGTGCAGCAGCAGGGCGAAGCCGGAGACGCCGGCGCCGCCGATCGCCAGGTCGCAGCCATCGGTCACGATCCGCGGCACGTTCTCGTCGCTGCGCACGTCGAAGGGCGCGACGATGGTCTGGATCAGGGCGTGCAGCGACGTCGTCTTCCGCGCCGGGTTCGCATCCTCCGGCGTCTGCGGCAGGGTCAGCGTATGCGCGTGGGCGAGCGCGTGCAGCCGGTTCTGGACCGCCTGCGCCAGCTCGCGCACAGAGGTCGCGGAGCGCGCGCTCAGGGCCACCACGCTGTTGGACAGCGCGAACAGGTTCTTCACCCGGTGGTCCATCTCGCGCAGCAGCAGGCGCAGCCGTTCCTCCGCCTGCTTCTTCTCGGTGATGTCGCGGGCGATCTTGGAGGCGCCGACGATGAACCCCTCGTTGTTCTTTACCGGCGAGACCGTCAGCGAGACGTGGAACAGGCTGCCGTCCCTGCGCCGCCGCACCGTCTCGTAGTGGTCCACGCGCTCGCCGCCGCGGATGCGGGCGAGGATCCGCGGCTCCTCGTCCTGCCGGTCCTCGGGGATCAGGATGGTCACCGGCTTCCCGATCACCTCCTCGGCGGTGTAGCCGAATATGCGCTGGGCGCCGGCGTTCCAGCTCGTGATCACGCCGTTCAGGTCCTTGGACAGGATCGCGTCGTCCGACGAGGCGACGATCGCGGCCAGATGCTGCGCTGCGTGATCGGATCGGCGCCGTCGCTCGACCTCGTCCCGCGTCGACTGCAGCAGCTGCGCGTTGTCCAGGGCGATCGCCGCGTGGGCCGCGATGGCGGCCACCATCTCCTCTGTGTCCTGCGCGAACATCCCCGGCTGGTCGTGGCCGAGGAACAGCCCGCCGTGAACCTTGCCCGTGCGCGAAACCACCGGGACGGCGAGATAGCTCACCACCGGCAGGTGGCCCGGCGGCATGCCGAAGTGCGGCCCCTGGCGGCCGTAGCGGGGATCGGTCCGGATGTCGTCGGAGCGGATGATTCCCATGCCGCGGAAGGTGGAGTCGAACAGCGCCGTGTTCCGCGGCACTCCGAGGCCCTCGAAGGCGGCGCGCGGCGCGCCGGAGAGCGCGAACAGGGTGTAGCCTTCGCTCCCCTGGTCGGCGCTGTTGTAGAAGAAGGCGCCGAACCGGGCGCCGGCCACGTCGGTGGCGGCGTTGGTCAGCGTCTGGACGATGCGCTCCAGGTCGAGGTCGCTGCCGATGGCGCGGGCGACACGGTTCAGCGTCTCCAGGCGGCTTGCCTGCTTCTCGATCAGCCGCTGCGCCGTCTTCCGGTCCGAGATGTCGAGCAGGCTGACCAGCGCCCGCTCGCCGCGCGCGCCCTCGAAGACGACGGTGTAGGCCACGTCCAGCCGGCGGCCGCGGAGCGTCTGCACTGCCGCCTCGCCGGCGTTGTCCGGCCGGCCCTCCCACAGGGCGACCATGACGTCGACAACCGCGCCGGTCGTTTCCGGCAGCCAGATCGCGCCCGGCGACTGCACCAGGTCCTGCGGCGTCTCCGCCTCGAACAGCCGGCAGGCATAGGGGTTGACGTCCGTGATCCCGATGCTGGCGACCGCTCTTGCCAGCAGCTTCGGCCGCGCCGCGAGCGCCGCGCGCAGGTCGGTGACGCCTTCGGCGCGCAGCGCGTCCAGCAGCTCGACGACCCCGCGGAAATCCTGCACCAGCAGTCCCACCGCGACGGAATCGAAGATGTCGCTGTAGCGGGCCTCGCTGGCCCGGATGCGGTCCCGGGCCGCGTTCCGCTCGGAGAGGTCCACCAGCATGTTGACCGCGCCGGTCAGCCGGCCCGCGGCATCGAACAGCGGCGTCGGCACGGCGAGGAAGGGGACGCGGCTGCCGTCGGGCCGCACCGCCACCGCCTCCATCCCGTGGATCGGCCGCTTCTCGCGCAGCGCCAGCGCCATCGGGCACTCCGCGTGGGGAAGGGGGGTGCCGTCCGGCCATTCCAGGCGCCACGAGCCGCAGAAGCTGTCCGAGCCGGGTTCCGGCCTCACGCCCCAGAGCGCCGCCGCCTCGTCGTTGTAGAAGGTGATGCGCCCGTCGGCGTCGGTGATGTAGACCGCCGCGGGCAGCGCCTGCAGCACCGGCCCCAGCAGATCCGCGCCGTCAGGGGATGGCGTCTGGCGCCCTTCCGGTGCCGGGGCCTCGCGGAGCACGCCGATCGCGCCGGTCATGCGGCCGGCGTCGTCGCGGACGGGGGCGAAGTCGGCGCGCGTGGCGATGCGGCTGCCGTCGGGACGGCCGATCACCATCGCCTGGTCGCGCACCTGCTCGCCGGTCGCGAGCACCCGGGCCATCGGGCTCTCGGCGTGGGGCAGGGGCGTCAGGTCGGGGTGGAAGAGGCGCTCGGCGCCGCAGTAGAGGAGGTCGGGATCGCCGCGCGCAGGCGCGTGGCCCCACAGCCGCGCCGCCTCCCGGTTGTAGCGGACGACATGGCCGTACCGGTCGCAGACCCAGACCCCGACGGGCAGCAGGTCGAACAGGTCCTCGGGCAGCTCCGGCAGCCTGCCGGCGAGGCCTTCGCCCTGCGCCGGCTGGATCCCGGAGCTTGCTGGAATGGTCATTGCTGCCCCTGTGCTCTGCCCCCTGTGGCGGTCAGCGCGGCACCGGTGGCGTGCAGCGACGGCCTCGTCAGTATGTAGGGCGGACGGGTGGGGATTGACAGCCTTGATGGCCAGACCGCCATCAATCCGTCCCCAGCAGTGGCGACGGATCGAAGGCACAGGCCTCGGCGATGCGGCGGAAGGCGTCGGCAAACCCGTCCATCGACCAGGTCAGGAATTCCTGCGCGTCGAGCGGGCGCCGCACGCCCAGGTGCACGGTCAGCGTGTCCGCGCCGCCGACGGCGCGGGCGAACATCGGAAAGCTGAGCGGGACGAAGCCCGCGCCCTGCGCCACCGCCATCGGCACGGTCATGCCGCCGGCGCTGATGTTGATGAATTCGTGCTGGGACAGCGGCTCCTCGGGCATGAACCGCAGGTGGGTGGGGTAGACGAACAGCCACAGCCCGCGCCCGGGCTCGGCGTTGCCGGCGGGCGCATAGGTCACGCAGCTCACGCCGCCGTCCTCGTGCACCACCGTCGCAGCGCGCCAGCCGCCGCTGCCATAGCGGCCGATTTCCGTGCTTCCCGGCGGGCACACGCTGCCGCAGCCGTCGTCCGCCGCCGCTACGGCGGCTGCCATCCCCAGGGCCAGAGCGCCGGCCGGACCCGAGATCCAACCCATCGCGCGCCTCCATGCCTGCCGGCCGCAGCCGGGTGTGCGGAAGCGTCTCGCGACTCTCCTACCCCGGAACGCGCCGCGGGCGCAATCCGGGGTGGAGGCACGGGTCGTGGCGCTACATCTGCCTGTATTCGGGCTCCTCGCGGTCGAGCGTGCGCTTGATCGCCTCGAAGTGCAGGATCACCTGCTGCTCCTCGCCCTCGATCTGGGCCGCTGACCTGGCGCAGATTTCCTCGGGCAGCTTGCGCAGCTTCTGGCCCGTGGACATGGCCAGCACCTGGATCTGCGCCGCCCGCTCCAGGTAGTAGAGGGTGTCGAACGCCCAGGCCATGTTGCGGCCGGTGACCAGCACGCCGTGGTTGCCCAGCATGCACACCGGCTTGTTGCCCATCGCGCGCGCGATCCGGTCGCCCTCGTCCTCGCTGAGCGCGACGCCGTTGAACTCCTCGTCATAGGCGACGCGGTCGTAGAAGCGCAGGCTGGAGATGTAGGTCGGCTCCAGCCGCCCGCCCTCGAGGCAGGTGAGCGCCGTCGCATAGGGCATGTGGGTGTGCAGCGCCGCGGTCGCATGCGGCAGGCGGGCGTGCAGCTTGCCGTGGATGAAGAAGGCGGTCGGCTCGACCGAGTGCTTGCCGGAGATGATCCGCCCGTCGACGTGCAGCCGCATCAGGTCGCCGGCAGTGACCTCCGACCACATCAGGCCCTGCGGGTTGATCAGATATTCGGTGCCGTCGTCGGTCACCGCCAGGCTGAAGTGGTTGCACACCCCCTCGTTCAGGCCCAGCCGGGCCGCCCAGCGCAAGGCGGCCGCGAGGTCGATGCGCCCCTGGCGCTCCCGCTCGTCCATTTACACTCCCTCCCGTTGCGGCCGCCAATGCTCCTCGAGCTCGACGGCAATCCTTTCCAGCCTGCCCATCGCCACCATCGACAGCACGACGGCGGCGGTGAACAGGTAAATCCCCTCGTGCACCCAGACCGATGTCACCACCGATACGCTGAGCGCAGCGACCACCAGCGCGATGACCAGCACGTCGAGCATGGACCACTTGCCCAGCAGCTCGATGCCCCGCACCAGCCTCAGCGGCGAGCGGACGGTGAGGTCCGCCCACAGCCACGCCCACAGCCCGAGCACGATCTTGAGCGTGGGGAAGAGGATCGAGAACACCACGATCACGAAGAACAGGAAATACTGTTCCTCTTCCCACAGCGCCATCGCGCCGTCGATGACGGAGATCTCGTCCTCGAACAGCGGGATCGCCTCCACCGACATCGCCGGCAGCCACAGCCCCAGTCCGAGGCAGACCAGCGCCAGCAGGAACAGCGGCGTCAGCAGCCACCGGTCCGGCACGTCCGCATGACGCCGCAGGGTGTCCTTCATGAACCCCTCACCCTTCGCGGGCCGTTGCCGCGCCGAGGCGGCATCGGCCGCGCAGGCGGGAGAGGGCTGCGCCAGCCCTCCGTGGCCTTCTCCCGCAGGGGGAGAAGGGGTCTAGTACGCCTTGGCAAAGATCGCATCGATGGTCGCGGGCTTGCCGGTCAGCACGCACCTGCCCTCCGTTCCGGACTGGTCGAACGGCAGGCAGCGGATCGAGACGCCGAGCTCGCCCAGCATGGCCTCCGTGCCCTTCTCGCCGCACCACTTGGCGCGCACGAAGCCGCGCTCGGCCGCGTACGTGTCCGAGCCGGCGAAATACTCGCGGAAGGCGGCGAAGTCGGTGATGTCGGTGCGGGTGCGCCGCTCGCGGTAGGCCAGCGCCTGGTCGTACAGCGCCTTGTGCAGCTCCGCGAGCTGGGCGGCGACCGTTCCGACGAACTCGGCCCGGCTCGCGATCGTCTTCTTCTCCGCCAGCCGGTCGCGGCGCACGTAGGCGACGCTCCCGCTCTCGATGTCGCGCGGGCCCACCTCGGCGACGATCGGCGTGCCCTTCTTGATCCACTCCCAGCGCTTGTCCTGCGAGGGCATGTCGCGCTTGTCCACCCGGACCCGGACCGGCGCCCCGTCGAACGCCTGGGCGGCCAGTTCCTGCGCGATGCCGTCGGCGTAGGCGAACACCGCCTCCTGCTGGTCCGGCGAGCGCACGATCGGCACGATCATCACCTGCCGCGGCGCGATCCGGGGCGGCAGCCGCAGCCCGTCGTCGTCGCCGTGGGTCATGATCAGCGCACCGATCAGCCGGGTGGAGATGCCCCAGCTCGTGGTCCACGCGTGCTCCATGCCGCCGTCGCGGGTCTGGAACTTGATGTCGGCCGCCTTCGCGAAGTTCTGGCCAAGGAAGTGCGAGGTGCCGGACTGCAGCGCCTTGCCGTCCTGCATCATCGCCTCGATGGTGGTGGTGCGCACCGCGCCGGGGAAGCGCTCGCCCTCCGACTTCTCGCCGGGGATGACCGGGATCGCCATGATGTCCTCGACGACCTCGCGGTAGACCTCCAGCATGCGGAAGGTCTCCTCCAGCGCCTCCTCGGCGGTGGCGTGGGCGGTATGCCCCTCCTGCCACAGGAATTCGGAGGTCCTGAGGAAGATGCGCGGCCGCATCTCCCAGCGGACCACGTTGGCCCACTGGTTGATCAGCACCGGCAGGTCGCGGTAGCTCTGGATCCAGTTGGCGAACACCTCGCCGATGATCGTCTCCGAGGTCGGGCGGACGATCAGCGGCTCCTCCAGCTCGCCGTCGGGCTGCAGCTTGCCGTCCTTCATCGCCAGGCGATGGTGGGTGACCACCGCCATCTCCTTGGCGAAGCCCTCGACGTGCTGCGCCTCCTTCTCGATGAAGCGCAGCGGGATGAAGAGGGGGAAGTAGCAGTTGTCGTGCCCGGTCGCCTTGATCCGGTCATCCAGCGCCCGCTGCACCAGCTCCCAGATCCCGTACCCCCACGGCTTGATCACCATGCATCCGCGCACCGGCGAGTTCTCCGCCATGTCGGCGGCGCGGATGATCTGCTGATACCAGCCGGGATAGTCCTCGGCCCGGGTGGGAGAGATCGCGGTCTTGGCCATGCGTGCGTCCTTGGGCGCGTGGGTGGAGAAGCGCGCGGACGCTAGCCGATGGGCGGGGTTGGGGGCAAGGCGGGCCCACGTCGCAACCGGCACACCCGACACCGTCGTCATTGCGAGAAGCGAGGCACTGCGGCAGCCGATACGCGTCTCCGCCGCAGCGCCATCGACCGGAAGCCTCAGCCTCCCTCACGCTTCGTCCGATCGAAGCCAGGGGCGATCATTCGGCCGGTTCATACCGCCGCACGTCGATTCCTCCCGCCCGCGCCCGCCACTCCGTGCAGTAACGCCGA
This sequence comes from uncultured Alphaproteobacteria bacterium, assembly GCA_937988735.1. Taxonomy (GTDB): domain Bacteria; phylum Pseudomonadota; class Alphaproteobacteria; order CALKHQ01; family CALKHQ01; genus CALKHQ01. The sequence continues at coordinate 14,444 of CALKHQ010000289.1, read as the reverse complement.
TGCGCTCCACCTCCGCAATGCGCCTGCCGGTTCGACGCCTGCCATCCGCGCCGCGGGATCGGGCGGGCCGGGAGAGCTGCCGCCCGACTGGGTCGCGCATCCCGTCGTCATCTGCGCTACACTCGCCCGCAGGCTCCGGCCGCGACCGGGGCCGCAGCCGCACGGGGAGGCGGGATGATGGCGGGACCGGAGATCGAGACCTATCTGCTGCAGCCGGGCGAGGGCATGCCGAACAACGGCCGTTTCCCGCTGGTGGTGTACCGCGGGGCGCTCGCAGGCGAGGCGCGCACGCCGGAGGGATGCCAGGCCCTGTTCCGGCGCAACGGCTGGCAGGGGACCTGGGTCAACGGCGTCTTCCCCTGGTGGCACTACCATCTGCGCTCGCATGAGGTGCTGGGCTGCGTCGCCGGCGGGGCGCGCATCGGGTTCGGCGGCGACCAGGGGGTCGTGGCGGAGGTCGAGGCCGGCGACGTTGTCGTGATCCCGGCCGGCGTCGGCCACAAGCGGCTGGCGCAGCAGCCGGGTTTCGTCGTGGTCGGCGGCTATCCGCCCGGCCAGGACGGGACGGTGAGCACCCCGGACGAGGTGCCGCTCGAGGCCGCGATCCGCGAAGTGGCGGCGGTGCCGGTGCCGGAGACCGACCCGGTGGTCGCGGCGGCCGTCGGGCTGCCCGTGCTCTGGCGCTGAGTCAGTCCACCGCGATGTCGAAGTGGAACACCTCCTCGCAGGTGCCGAGCCTGCCGTAGAGGGCGACCGCCGGCGCATCCGGCGGGTCGGCCTGCACGCAGATCACCCACGCGCCCCGCTCGCGGGCGATCGGCTTCAGCGCCCGGATCAGCGCCGTGGCCACGCCCTTGCGCCGGTGTTCCCTGGCGACGGCGAGGTCGTAGATGTAGATCTCGCTCCGCGCCTGCTCGAACTTCCGGAGCTCGTAGGCGGCAAGCCCGCCGATCACGGCACCGTCGGCGACGGCGGCGAGCGCGATGAACTGGTCACCGCCCAGCAGCCGGCGCAGCCAGGCGTCGTCGGGCTGGGCGGCGGTGTAGGTCTCGACCTCCCCGAACGCCCGCCCGAACACGGCCAGCAGCGCGCGGAACGGCGCCAGGTCGTCTGCCGTGAGACGGCGGATGGCGAAGGCAGCGTGCGCAGCCATGGCGGTGCTCCGGCGGCGGGAGAAACCTCGCGAACGGCGCGACGGCAGGTGTGGCACGCCGCCCCCCATTCTGGCACGGTGCGCGCCATCCACAAGACGGAGGGAGGAGCGCAATGGCCGGGATGTTTTCGCTGGAGGGACGGGTCGCGCTGGTGACCGGCGCGTCGCGGGGCCTGGGCCTCGCCATGGCCGAGGCGCTGGCGGACGCAGGCGCGCTGGTGGTGCTGAACGGGCGGGACCGGAAGACGCTGGATGCGGCGGCGGGGCGGATCACGGCCGCCGGCGGCAAGGCTGCGACCGCGGCCTTCGACGTCGCCGACGCCGGCGCGGTCCGCACGGCGGTGGCCGGGATCGCCGAGCGCCACGGCCGGCTCGACATCCTGGTCAACAACGCCGGCATCCAGCATCGCCGCCCGGTCACCGAGTGGGAGGATGCGGACTTCGACCGGGTGGTCGCGGTCAACCTCTCCGCCTGCTTCCGGCTGGCGCGCGAGGCGGCGCGCGTGATGCTGCCGCAGAAGTTCGGCCGCATCATCAGCACCGGCTCGGTCGCCGCCATCCTCGGCCGGCCGACCATCCACGGCTATGTCGCCGCCAAGGCCGGGCTCCACGGGCTCACCCGCTCGCTCGCCGCCGAGCTGGGCAAGACCGGCATCACCGTCAACGCCATCGCCCCCGGCTATTTCGCCACCGAGCTCAACACCGCGCTGCTGCAGGACAAGGCCTTCACCGCCTGGGTCGAATCCCGCACCCCGCTCGGCCGCTGGGCCGAGCCGAAGGAGCTCGGTGGCGCCGTGGTCTTCCTCGCCTCCGACGCCGCCTCCTACGTCACCGGCCACGTTCTCGCCGTCGACGGCGGCCTGTCGGTAAGCCTGTAGCCGCTCCGCCGCGCCGGGGGACGGCCACCCACCCAGCCGTCATCCTCCGGCTTGACCGGACGATCCACGCGGCGGAGGCCGGGCACTGTCGCATCCTGTGGGGCCGACCCGGCGCTGCAGCGTGCACCCGTCGCACCGGCCAGCGCCCGGCGCGCGGCTTCTCCCGCGCGGGTGGTCCGGTCGAGCCGGACCACGGCGGCGAAGGTTTCACCCGTGAACCGCCGAGGCTGCCGCCTCGACCCATCCCTGGAGCCGCACGCAGACTGTGGGCGGCGGGGATGGGGAGGTGCGGGATGGGCGACAGTTGGGCAGGGCGCGGCGGCAGGCGCATTTCGCTGGTGCTGCTGCTGGCGGCCTCCCCTTGCGGCTGCGGCTTTGCGGAGGTGTTCTGCGGCGGCGCGGCCGGCAGCTGCGAGGCGGAGGTGGTGGACGTGCGGACCGTTGCCGCCGTCCCGGCACCGTCCGTTCAGGCCTTGCGCTGAGCCGACCGCCGCGGGCCCGCCGCTCTCACGCGTCCAGAAGCGCGGCGATCCGGCGCATGGTGTTCCAGTTTCGCGCGGTGCCGATGCCGACCCGCTTCGGCGTCACCGCGGCGGCTAGCCGCGACTTCGCGACGCCGTGCGGCAGCCACAGCCAGAGGATGCCGCCGGCGACCGCGACCCGCTCGCCGTCCGCCGCGAAGGGCGCGAGCTGCCCGGCCACCTCGGGCCTCGCCGGCACGCGCGTCACCTGTGCGATCACGTGCGCCGGGTCGGCAACGGACTCCTCAGGAAAGGGATTGCTGGCGACGATCCGGCGGAAGTCGTCGGCACCGTGGACAATGATGTCGATGTGGCGGCCGAAGCGCCCGGCGAACGCGGCCTCCAGCCGCGCCTCCAGGTCCCGCGGGTCGGTGGGCGGCGCGTCGAACACCAGGTTGCCGGTGGCGACGACGGTGCGCGGGCTGCCGAGGCCGAGCTCCGCGGCCAGCGCCTTCAGCTCCGCCATTACCAGGCGGCGGCCCTTGCCGAGGATGATGCTGTAGAGCAGCGCGACGTAGGCGGCCATCTCCGTGTCTCCCGCGGGCGAGCATAGCGGCGGGCGGGCGGCAATTGAACCGGCGGGCCGCGATCCGCGACTGATGCGCGAACGGCGGCCCCGTGCCGCCCCCGGACAAGGCCAGGAGCGACCGTCATGTCCCGTGCTGCAATGATCCGTCAGGTCCGGCCTGCCGGCGGCCTTCCCCTCGTCGGCCTGATGCTGGCGGTGACGGTGCTGGTCCTCGGCACCGCGTCGCAGAGGGTCGAGCGGTCGGCGGTGCCCGGCGTGGATGCGGCTGCGCTGCCCGCGGCGATCGTCGGGCTGGGCGATCTGCCGCTGCCGCCGCGCTGATCCGGCGCCGCGGCCTTGCCGGCCACGGGCCTGCGGCCTCGAGGCGTGGTGCGCTGTCGTCAGGGGCGCAATCCGTGCGCCCGGGTTCCGGGCGGCCGCTGCTACTTGTAGCGGAAGGTGATGCGCCCCTTTGTCAGGTCGTAGGGCGTCATCTCGACATCGACCACGTCGCCAGGCATCACGCGGATGCGGAACTTGCGCATCTTGCCTGCGGTGTGGGCGATGATCTCGTGGTCGTTCTCCAGGCGCACCCGGAACATGGCGTTGGGCAGCTTCTCGATCACCGTGCCCTTGAATTCGATCAGTTCTTCCTTCGACATACGACTCTCGGCTGAAGACAAGGAACGCGCGTACGCAAAAGCCGCGCCCTGCCCGGCGTGCCCCGGCTGATCGCCGCAGGTGCCGAGCAGGGCGGGACTTCACGCTCGCGTCGTGGTCGCGAATATGGTGACTTGGGGACGATTTGTCACGGGCTAGATTGCGCCGGGGGATAATGTGCCGCTTTCAGTCTGTCGGCGGTGCGACGACTGTGCCCGGCCCCGCCCAGCCGAGGATCGAGGCGGCGAACGCCTCGGACGGAATGGCGACGCCGTAGTCGATCCCTTCCGACACCACGCGCGCGATGTGCAGCCCGATGACGCCGTAGCGCCCGTCCCGGAACAGCAGCAGCGGCGAGCCGGAATCGCCCTCGACGGCGTCGCACTGGTGCAGCAGCAGCGGGACGCCGCCGGTGACGCCGACGAGATCGCAGTCCTCGTGCACCGAGAGGATGTGGGGCCGGTCGCGGCTGTAGCCGGCCTGCAGCATCCGGCCGTCGTCCTCGAGCGCCAGCACGGCGCCGCCGAACTCCATCGCCCAGATCGGCGTCGTTGGCACCGGAAGCGGCTCCGCCAGGGTGATGACGGCCCAGTCGCGGCGCATGATCGCCATCTCGTGGCCGTGCGACCGCTCGTAGCCTTCGGCGATGGCATAGCTTGCGGCCGGCGCGTGCGCGACGTAGTCGCCGCGGACGTAGCCGGCGAGGAAGTTCAGGCTTTCCGCCGGAGCCCAGCGGTCCTGCGCGGTGTCGTAGAGGCAGTGGGCGGCGGTCAGCACCTTGTCGGGCGCGATGAGGACGCCGGTACAGAAGGCGACGCCGCCGCGGTTCACCCGGCCGATCGAGATCCAGGGCGCGTCGGTCGATTCGACCGGGTGGCGGTCGTCGGTGCCGATCACCTGCACCTCGGCCGCGGCCGGCGGGATCGCGATCGCGGCGGCCAGCAGGACAGCGGGCACTCGGGACGGCGTCATCGGGCAGCCTGACTGCTGGAGCAACCGCGTTCGGCGCGGATGCGGGTTCCGCAGGCTATAGCGCGAAGCCGCGGTCCGCGCGAGGGCCTTGTAGCGGCGCGGCGGAAGCCGGCTAAATAGGCGGCGGCTTCACGCCCGGTGGCAGCGGGTGGGCTGCTGCCGTCGTCTCCAGAGACTCGAGGGCACCGCCTGCCATGCCAGACGAGCTTTCAACCGGCTACAGAATCCTCAACGAGACAACCCTTCCCGTGGTGCTCGGCGCCGTGCCGCAGGTCGCCGCGGTGCTGGGCGGCCTCCCCCAGGACTGGCACATCCGCGAGGTTGGAGACGGCAATCTGAACCTGGTGTTCCTGGTCGAGGGGCCTCGGGGCGGGGTGTGCGTCAAGCAGGCGCTGCCCTACGTGCGGGCGGCCGGCGAAAGCTGGCCGATGCCGCCGAAGCGCGCCTGGTACGAGCAGCGCTGCATGCAGGTGCAGGCGCCGCACGCCGCCGGCCGGACGCCGCGGCTCCATCACTACGACAGCGACCTCTACCTGATCGTGATGGAGCTGCTGCAGCCCCACACGATCATGCGCTGGGGCATGATCAACGCGGTCCGCTATCCGCTGTTCGTCGAGCACATCACCGACTACATGGCGCGGACGCTGTTCTTCACCTCGGATCTGGCGCTGCCGGCGGGGGAGAAGAAGGCGCTGATCGCCGAGTTCTGCGGCAACAGCCAGATGTGCCGCATCACCGAGGACCTGATCTTCACCGACCCGTACATGGAGTGCGACCGCAACCGCTGGACCAGCCCCCAGCTCGACCGGATCGCGGCCGCCATCCGCGCCGACGGGCCGCTGAAGCGGGCGATCTCCGACCTCAAGCTCAAGTTCCTGTCCGAGGCGCAGGCGCTTCTGCACGGTGACCTCCACACCGGCTCGATCATGGTGACCGAGGATGACACCCGGGTGATCGACACCGAGTTCGCCTTCTTCGGGCCGATGGGCTTCGACGTCGGTGCGGTGATCGCGAACCTGCTGATCAACTACTTCGCCCAGGACGGCCACGCCACTGCGGACCAGCCCCGCGACGACTACCAGGACTGGGTGCTGGAGGTGGTGGAAGCGGTGTGGACCCGCTTCCACGACAAGTTCTGCGCGCTCTGGGACAGCGCGCGCACCGGCGACGCCTACCCGCGCGCCCTGTTCGAGGACGCCGGCGAGCACGCGGCGCTGAAGGCAGCGCGCGACGCCTACATGGACGGCCTGTGGCGCGACACCCTCGGCTTCGCCGCGGCGAAGATGATCCGGCGCATCGTCGGCTTCGCCCACAACATCGACCTCGACTGGATCGAGGATCCGGACGTGCGGGCGCGGTGCGAGGCGCGCTGCCTGCGGCTTGCGCGCGCGATGATGGTCGAGACCGGCCGCTTCGCCGGGGTCCACGCGCTCACCGCCGAGGCCCGCCGGCTCCGGGCGGAGACGCCGGCGATGGACCGGCTCCACGGCTGAACCGGGCCGTCCGCGCCCACCGGCCGCGGCCGGTCGCGAAGAAAGACGTGGATGCTGGCCGCGAGTCGGGGCATGAGGGGGGAAACGGCGCGGCGGGGATTCGCCGCGGACTTCACACAGGACGAGAGCATGACCGCAAAGCGCTTCCCCTTCCGTGACAAGACCATCATCGGCATGGCCCACCTGCCGCCGCTGCCGGGCTCGCCATTCTTCGACCGGGCGGGTGGCATGCAGAAGATCGTGGACTCGGTCGCCGCCGACATCGAGGCGCTGCAGGAGGGCGGCATCGACGCCATCATGTTCGGCAACGAGGGCGACCGGCCCTACACCACCGGCGCCCCGATCGAATCCGTGGCGGCCATGGCTGCGGTGATCGGCCAGGTGAAGTCGCTGCTCAAGGTCCCGTTCGGCACCAACTACCTGTGGAATCCGAAGGCTACGGTCGCCCTTGGCATCGCCACCGGGGCCGCCTTCGGCCGCGAGATCATGACCGGCGTCTACGCCTCCGACATGGGCCTCTGGGTGCCGGACGCGATGTCGGCGATGCGGCTCCGGGCCGAGATGGGCCGCGAGGACTTCGCCATCATCTTCAACATCAACGCCGAATTCTCGTCGGCGCTGGACACCCGGCCGATCGCGGTGCGGGCGAAGAGCGCGGTGTTCTCGGCCGCCGCCGACATCATCGCCGTCTCCGGCCCGATGACCGGGCAGGGGGTGGATTCCTCCGACCTCGCCGCGGTGAAGGAAGCGCTGCCGGACACGCCGGTGTTCGCCAACACGGGCGTGCGGACGGAGACCGTGGGCGAGATCCTGAAGATCGCCGACGGCTGCGTCGTCGGCACGGCGCTGAAGTTCGACGGCTACACCTGGAACGCGGTCGATCGCGACCGGGTGCGGCGGTTCATGGACGCGGTCGAGAAGGCCCGGTGAGCGAACTCCTCATCGGAATCGATATCGGCACCACCTCCACGATCGGCACGCTGATCGACGGGGAAGGGGCGACGCTCGCCACCGTCTCGCGGGACACCGACCTCATCTCCGACCACCCGAACTGGGCGGAGGAGGAGCCGGCGCAGTGGTGGGCGAACGCCTGCGCCGTGATCCGCGAACTGCTGGAACGGGCGGAGGGGCCGGTGGCTGCCGTCGGCGTCACCGGCATGGTGCCGGCGCTGGTGCTGCTGGACGCCGACGGCCGCGTGCTGCGCCGCTCGATGCAGCAGAACGATGCCCGCGCTGTCGCCGAGATCGCGGCGATGGCGGAACAGGCGGACGAGGAGCTCTTCTTCCGCATGACCGGCGGCGGCATCAACCAGCAGCTCGTCGGCCCCAAGCTGCGCTGGCTGGAGACGCACGAGCCGGAGGTGTACGCCCGCATCGCCACCATCTTCGGCTCCTACGACTACATCGCCTTCCGCCTCACAGGCAGGCCCAGCGTCGAGCGCAACTGGGCGCTGGAGTCCGGCCTCTACGACCTGGAGGCGCGGAGCTTCTCGCCGCACCTGCTGGAGCTTGCCCATGCCCGGGCCGGCTGGCTGCCGCCGATCCGCGACGCGCACGAGGTGATCGGCGGAGTCAGCGCCGCCGCGGCGGCCGAGACCGGGCTTCCCGAGGGAACGCCGGTGGTGGCCGGCTGCGCCGACCATGTCGCCTCCGCCTTCGTCGCCGGCGTGGTGGAGGATGGCGACCTGCTGGTGAAGTTCGGCGGCGCGGGCGACATCCTGCTCGCCACCTCCACCCTCAAGCCCGACCGGCGGCTGTTCGTCGATCATCACATCACGCCGGGGCTCTGGCTCACCAACGGCTGCATGGCGGCGAGCGGCAGCGTGCTGAAGTGGATCGCCCGCGAGTTCGGTCGCGGCACGCTCACCTTCCGCGAGCTTGACGCGCTGGCCGACGCGACCCCGCCGGGCGCCGACGGGCTGGTGCTGCTGCCCTACTTCCTCGGCGAGAAGACGCCGCTGCATGACCCCCACGCCCGCGGCACGCTGGTCGGGCTCGGGCTGCACCACGGCCTCGGTCACGTCTGGCGGGCGGCGCTGGAAGGCGTGGTTTACGGCTTCCGTCACCACCTCGCGGTGTTTGCGGAGATGGGGCTGGAGGTGAAGCGGGTGGTCAGCTCCAACGGCGGCTCGCAGAGCGCCACCTGGCTGCAGATCGCCGCCGACTGCCTCGGCCACGAGATCACCCACATCGCCCGCCATCCGGGGAGCTGCCTCGGCGCCGCCTATGTGGCCGGCGTCGGCGCCGGCGTGTTCCGGAGCTACGGCGAGGTGTCACGCTATGTCGAGCCCGGCCGCACCTTCATCCCGCGGCCGGAGCACGCCGCCGTCTACGACCACGGCTTCGGCCGCTTCCGCGAGACATACGAGCGCCTGAAGCCCATGTACCCGCGCCTCGTGGCGCGGAGCGGCGACGCGGACGGGGCTGGCGCGTAGCTCCGGCCGCCGAGCTTGCCGTTGTCGCCGGATGATCTGATGTGATCATTTCGGATCGACCGAGGTTCGATGGCGAAGATCACCATTTCCATGCCGGCCAGGTCGCTCGCCGCGAGGCGGGAAAGCCGATAGTCAGCCTCGGTGCCCGGCTGTCCGGGCACCCGCGACGACCTCGTCCCGGATCTCCTCGACCGTCCGGTCGTCGCCAGACATCCGTCCGTCGGTTCGGACCAGCGGCACATCATGCCTGGACTGCGCCGGCTGGTACACGCATCTCACGTGATCTGCTGCCGCAGGACCGGCGCCGGCGCCTGATCCTGTGGCTACCTGGACCGGGTCAGGACCCCACCCGCATGTTTCCACCCTGAGGCAGGGACGGCGGTCCGGACGGAAGGCACGTCAGACGACGGACACGCAGGCCCGGCGGCCGCCCTGGGTTCGGATCCGGTCAGCCGTCCTGCGCATTGCAGACATCCGGATCCCTGTCCCGTTCGAACGCCATTGCTCACGCCACCGGCGTGCGCATCGTGACGAACTCCTCCGCGGCCGAGGGGTGGATGCCGATGGTGGCGTCGAAGTCGCGCTTGCGCGCGCCCATCTTCACCGCGATGGCGATGCCCTGGATGATCTCGGGCGCGTCGATGCCTACCATGTGCGCGCCCAGCACGCGGTCGCTGTCGCGGTCGACCACCAGCTTCATCAGCGTGCGCTCGGGATTGCTGCCGAGCGTGTACTTCATCGGCCGGAAGTCCGCCTTGTAGGTCACCACGTCGTGGCCGGTGGCGCGGGCGGTCTGCTCGCTCATGCCCACCACCGCCACCGGCGGCTGGCTGAACACCGCGGACGGCACGCAGTTGTGGTCGGCCTGGCGTGGCATGCCGCCGAACTGGGTGTCGGCGAAGGCGTGGCCCTCGGCGATGGCGACCGGGGTGAGGTTGATGCGGTCGGTGACGTCGCCGACAGCGAAGATCGAGGGCACCGACGAGCGGCTGTCGGCATCCACCCTGATCGCCCCGTTCTCCGCGAGTTCGACGCCGACGGCTTCCAGCCCCAGCCCGGCGGTGTTGGGCTTGCGGCCGGTCGCGTACATCACCTGGTCCACCTCCAGCACCGACCCGTCGCTCAGGTGATAGCGGTAGCCGTCGGCGGTCTTCTCGATGCGCTCGCCCTTGACCCCCAGCCTGATGTCGATGCCCTTCGCCTTCAGCTCCCTGGCGAGGAAGGCGCGGACGTCGTCGTCGAAGCCGCGCAGGATCTGCTCGCCGCGGTAGGCCAGCGTCACCTCGGCGCCCAAGGCATTGAAGATGCCGGCGAATTCGACCGCGATGTAGCCGCCGCCGGCAATGGCGATGCGGCGCGGGAACTCGGGCAGCGACAGCGCCTCGTTGGAGGTGATCGCGTGCTCGATGCCGGGATAGTCCGGCTTCCACGGCCAGCCGCCGGTGGCGACGAGGATGATGCGCGCGCTGATTTCGCGGCCGTCCACGGAGACGGTGTTGGGCCCGGTGACGGTCGCCCGGCCCATCATCAGCTCCACGCCGGCGTTGGCGAGCAGGCGGAGGTAGACGCCGTTCAGCCGGTCGAGCTCCCGGTCCTTGTTCGCGATCAGCGTCGCCCAGTCGTGGCGGGCGCCCTCGACCGTCCAGCCGAACGACGGCGCATCGGCCAGCTCGTGGGCGAAGTGGGCGCCATAGACCAGCAGCTTCTTGGGGACGCAGCCGCGCAGCACGCAGGTGCCGCCGACCCGCCATTCCTCGGCGATCGCGACCTTCGCCCCGTGGCCGGCCGCGATCCGCGCCGCCCTCACGCCGCCGGAACCGGCGCCGATGACGAACAGGTCGAAGTCGTAGCTGGCCATGATTGTCCTTTCTGCGGATACGGGTGCGTGCCGGCGGGACGGGTGGATTAGCGACGGCGTCCGCGCATCGTCAAAGGGGAAAATGGGGCGCCGGCCCGCGCGGGGCCAGCGGCAGTTTGTAACAGTTCCAGATTTGCCCGCAGCACATTGACGCTGCATTCGTCCGCACCCTATCCTCTGTTGCGAGGCCCGAACAAATGAGGCGTGATGCCGACAACCAGACGGGCCGAGCGGGCTTGCACGGCCCGCCGGGGGAGGATCGTGACGCCAGCTGAGGATGCCAGCGGCGGATTGCGCGTAGCCGCGCCTGCGGCCGGATCGGCCGCGGTCCCGCTGCTCCGGTTCCAGGACATCTGCAAGCGCTTCGGCGGCACCCAGGCCTGCGACCACGTCACTCTCGACGTCGCCGCCGGCCGGATCATGGCGCTGCTCGGCGAGAACGGCGCCGGCAAGTCCACCCTCATCAAGATCCTCGCCGGGGTCTACCGGCCCGACAGCGGGCGGATCCTGTGGAAGGGCGAGCCGGTGCAGCGGCGCAAGGGGCTGCCGATCCGCTTCATCCACCAGGACCTCGGCCTCATCGAATGGATGACGGTGGCGGAGAACCTTGCCCTCGGCGCCGGCTACGGCCGCCGCGCGACCGGCCTGATCGGCTGGCGGTCCACCGAGGAGCGGGCCAGCGCGCTGCTGGAGGTGGTCGGCGGCAACATCGACCCGCGGCTGCGCATGTTCTCGCTGACCCGCACCGAGAAGTCACTGGTCGCGATCGCCCGCGCGCTGGCGGTGGACTGCGAGCTGCTGGTCCTCGACGAGCCGACGGCGAGCCTGCCTGCGGCCGACGTGGACCGGCTGTTCGCCGTGCTGGAGCGGCTGAAGGCGCGCGGGATCGGCATGATCTACGTCTCGCACCGCCTGGACGAGGTGTTCCGCCTCGCCGACACGGTGGCGGTGATGCGCGACGGCCGGCTGGTCGGCCACCGGGCGGTGAAGGAGACGACGCCGCGCCAGCTTGTCGAGATGATCGTCGGCCGGCCGCCGACCGAGGTGTTCCGCAAGCCCCCGCCGCCGCGGCCGGCCCCGGTGCTGGCGCTGGAGGAGGTGCGGCTGGAGGGCGTGGGGCCCATCTCGCTGACCCTTGCCGCCGGCGAACTGCTCGGGCTCGCCGGCCTGCGCGGCGCGGGACACGAGCAGCTCGGCCGCGCGCTGTTCGGTCAGGAGCCGATCCTCTCCGGCCGGGTGCTGATCAACGGCCGCGCTGTGACGCCGAACAGCCCGCTGCAGGCGATCGCCGCCGGCATCACCCTCGTCCCCGCCAACCGCCAGGAGGAGAGCCTCGCCACCGGCATGTCGGTGCGGGAGAACCTGTTCGTCAACCCGGCCCTTCACGGCCGGCGGCTGGCGGGCCTGCTGTCGCGACGGCGGGAGGGGCGGGAGGCGCTGCGCCTGGTGCGCAAGTTCAACGTGCGCCCGCCCGAACCGGAACGGGAGATCGAAACGCTGTCCGGCGGCAACCAGCAGAAGGTGGTGCTCGCCCGCTGGCTCGAGGTGGGCAACCCGGTGATCGTGCTCGAGGAGCCGACGCAGGGGGTCGACGTGGGCGCGAAGGCGGAAATCTACGCCCTGCTCGGCCGGATTCTCGAGGACGGGGCGGCGGTGCTGATGATCTCCAGCGATCTGGAGGAGATCGCGAACGTCTGCGCCCGGGCGCTGGTCTTCAACCGCGGCCGCATCGTGGCCGAGCTTTCCGGAGACGACCTGACCATGTCGAACCTGATCCACGACGCCTCGATGGGCGAGGAGGCGGCGTGAGCGTGCCGCGGCCTCGCCGGTTCCAGGGACGCGCGCCGCTCCGGGGGGCGGGCCGATGAGCACGTCGCTCCAATCCAACGCGCTGGAGCCGCCGCCGGGGCGCGCCGAGGGCACCGGCCTCACCTACTACGTCAACGCGCTCTCCCGGCAGATCCCGGTCTACGGGCTGCCGGTGGTCGGCCTGCTGCTGATCCTGATCTTCGGCATCCTGCTGGACGGCTTCGTCTCCTGGACGACGCTCAAGTTCATCCTGATCTCGAAGTCGGTGGTCGCCATCCTCGCGCTGGCGGCGATGGTGCCGATGGTGGCGGGCAAGATCGACCTCTCGATCGGCTACGGCATCACCCTCTGGCACATCCTCGCCATCAGCCTGCAGGTCTATTACGGCTTTTCGTGGGAGCTCGCGGTCGTCGTCGTGCTGCTGCTCGGCGTGCTGCTCGGCTTCATCAACGGGCTGCTGGTCGAGCTGGCGAAGATCGACGCCTTCATCGCGACCCTCGGCACGGGCACGGTGATCTACGCCATCTCGCAATGGCACACCGAGGGGCGCCAGGTGGTCGGCGAGCTGCCGGAAGGCTTCCTCGACATCAACAGCATCCGCCTGTTCGGCGAGATCCCGCTGCCGGCGGTGTACCTGCTGGTGATCACCCTCGTCCTGTGGGTGGTGCTGGACTACACGCCGATCGGCCGCTTCCTCTACGCGACCGGCGCCAATCCGCGGGCGGCGCTGCTGAACGGCATTCCAGTCCGCCGCTACGTGATCGGCGCCTTCATGACCTCGGGCTTTCTCTGCGCCTTCGCCGGCGTGGTGCTGGCGTCGAAGCTGCGCATCGGCCAGAGCGTCGTCGGCCTCGAATTCCTCCTCCCGGCGCTGGTCGGAGCCTTCCTCGGCTCCACCACCATCCGTCCGGGCCGGGTCAACGTGTGGGGGACCGTGGTCGGCATCGGGGTTCTTTCCGTCGGCATCGCCGGCATCCAGCGCTACGGCTCCGACTTCTTCGTCGAGCCGCTGTTCAACGGGCTCACCCTGATCATCGCCGTCAGCATCGCAGGCTACGCCGGGCGCAAGCGCCTGAGCGCAACCCGGTCGCGAGAGCCGGGAACGACAACAACCGCCGACACCGCGCCGGAAGCGGCCGGGCCACGGCGGGAATAACAACCACGGGCCGGGCGAGCCGGCCGAAGGAGGAGGAAACGATGGCTAGACTGAGGAGACTGTACGGCGTCGCCGGCCTGACGAGCGTGCTTGCGCTCGCGGCGGGCCCGGCGCTGGCGGATTACCTGGAAGACGCGCGCGCGATCGCCGATGCCGCAACCGCGCGGTCCACCGTCTGGGACGGTCCGACCACCGGTCCCGCCGCGCAGCCGGGCAAGCGCATCGTCTTCGTCGCCGGCCAGATGTCGAACGGCGGCCATCTCGGCATCTCGATCGGCGCCCAGGAGGCGGCCGAGGCGATCGGCTGGGAGCTCCTCGTCATCGACGGCAAGGGCACCGTCACCGGCCAGGCCGAGGCCTTCTCCCAGGCGCTCGCCTCGCAGCCCGACGGCATCATCTTCGGCGGCGTCGATGCCTTCCTCCATCCCGAGGTGCTGGACGAGATCGAGGCTGCCGGCATCGCCCTGGTCGGCTGGCATTCCGCGCCGGAGGCGGGGCCGGTTCCGGGCACGCCGATGTTCGCCAACGTCACCACCGACGCCATGGAGGTGGCCAGGGTCGCGGCAAACTTCGTCGTCGCCGACAGCGATGGCAAGGCCGGCGTCGTGATCTTCACCGACTCCAACTACACCATCGCGCTCGCCAAGTCGGGGGCGATGGAGGAAGTGATCCGCGCCTGCGGCGGCTGCGAGGTGCTGTCGGTGGAGGATACGCCGCTCAGCGAGGTGTCGAACCGGATGGAGCCGCTCTACACCGCGCTGATGCAGCGCTTCGGCGACCGCTGGACCCACAGCCTCGGCATCAACGACCTCTACTTCGACTACGGGCTCGACGTCCTCGACCCGACCGGCCAGCCCTACGCGGTCTCGGCCGGCGACGGCAGCGAGGCGGCGTTCCAGCGCATCCGCCGCGGCGAATACCAGGTCGGCACCGTGCCGGAGCCGCTGTACCAGCACGGCTGGCAGCTGATCGACGAGCTGAACCGCCAGTTAGCCGGCGAG
>CALKHQ010000288.1 GCA_937988735.1 uncultured Alphaproteobacteria bacterium | reverse complement strand
CCTCGTCCAGGATCAGGATCCGCGGGTTGCGGATCAGCGCGCGCGCCATGCACAGCAGCTGCCGCTGCCCCATCGAGATGCCCACCCCGCGCTCGCCGATCGGCGTGTCGTAGCCGCGCGGCAGCCGCTGGATGAAGTCGTGCGCGCCGACGAACTTCGCCGCCGCCACCGCGCGCTCGGGCGCATCCAGCGGCTGGCCGATCATGATGTTCTCGCGGACCGTGCCGGCGAAGAGCTGCGTCTCCTGCGGTACCACGCCCAGCTGCGCCCGCAGCGAGGCGCGCGAGATGTGCCGGATGTCGGTGCCATCGATCAGCACCCGGCCGTCGTCCGGCAGGTAGAGTCCCTGCAGAATCTTCACCAGCGTGCTCTTGCCCGAGCCGGACGGCCCGATCACGGCCACGACTTCGCCGCTGGGGAAGTCGATGGTGACGTTGCGCAGGATCGGGGGCTGGCTGCGGTCGAAGCCGTAGGTGACGTTCTCCACCCGGATGTCGCCGCGCAGCGGCGGATGGGGGGCCACGTCGCCCGGCTCCTCCTCGGGCTTCGCCTCCATCAGCTCGCCCAGCCGGGCAAAGGCTGCCTTTACCTCCTGCACCTGGTACCAGGCGGTCACCACCTGGCGCATCGGCGCGATGGCCCGCGTGACCAGGATCGAGGAGGCGATCAGCGCGCCGATGGTGAGCTCGCCCTCGATCACGAGCCGGGCGCCGAAGAAGATGACCGCGAGCCCTATCGCCTGCTGCAGCGTGGTGGTGAGCGAGCCCAGCCAGTTGGACAGGTTGTGCGACCGGAACCCGTGCCAGGCGGTGGCGGCGAGCCGGCTCTCCCACCGGCGCTCGACGTCGGACTCGAGGCCCAGCGACTTGATGGTGATCGCGTTGTTGACGGTCTCGTTCAGTGCCGAGGTCTTGGCGGCAAGCGCGGCGAAGCTCTGGTCGATCAGCGCCTTCTGCTTCTTGTGAAATGCGAGCGAGATCAGCACGAACACCGGGATCGCCGCGATGGTGATCGCCGCAAACAGGGGGCTGATGAAGAACAATGCGATGACGAACAGCACCACGAAGCCGAGATCGACGATCGTCATCGGCATCTGGCCGGTGAAGAAGGCACGGATGGTGTCGAGCTGGCGCAGCCGCTCCGAAATCTGTCCGCTGGCGGCGCCCTCGAAGTAGGAGAAGGGCTGGTGCAGCAGCCGGTGCACCACCTCGCCGCCGATCAGCGCGTCGAGCCTGGCGCCGGTATGGCTGGAGACATAGCCGCGCACCACGCGCAGGATGAACTCGAACACGTAGAGCGTGACCATGCCGATGGTCAGCACCACCAGCGTGTCGAGCGCGCCCTGGCCGATCACCTTGTTGTAGACCGCCATGGTAAACAGCGGCGCCACCAGGGCGAAGATGTTGATGACGAGGGAGGCGAGGGCCAGCTCCCACAGCACGCCGCGCAGCCGGCTGCCGACGAGGCCCCGCCAGCCGGCGCCGGGCGCATTGTGGCGGTGGCGGCGGTCGCCGACGCCGGTGTCGGGTTTGACCAGGATGGCCTCGGCCGTTTCCGCCGCCAGCGCCGCCGGGGTGACGCGCGCCCGCTCGCCGGAGAACGGGTCCAGCAGCACCAGGTCGCCCTGGTCGCGGTCGACGACCAGCCGGGCGAGCCGGCTCTGGGCGGGAATGGTGACGAAGGGCGTCGGCATCACCGCCAGCCGCCGCGCGTCCGCCTTCTGTCGCCCGGTCTTGTAGCCGAGGCGCTGGGCAGCGCGCTCGAACACGGCAACGTTCACGCCGGACGGGGGGATCGGCGTGGCCCCGCGCACGTCGGCCTCGCTGACCGGCCGTCCGTAATAGTGGGTGAGCTTGATCAGGCAGTGCAGCAGCACGTCGCCCGGCGGCCCCGCCGGGCGACGCGGTGGGGTGGGTGCGGCCTCGCCGTCGGCCACCGCGGCCGACTCGGGCGGCTCCACGGGCGCGGTCGCCTCGCTGGTTGAACCCGTCACCGAAATTCCTTCGTCCGTGGAACCCCCTGTTCCACGTCAGCGGCTGTCTACCATAGAGATCAAGGGGCGCGGAACGGATTTCCCGCGCACGCCGCCGCGGCCGCCCGCCCCTGTCGGCGGCGGTCCCGAAGCGGTTTCTACACGCCTGTGTCGGAACGGCAACGACGGAGGTTCACTTTCCACTGTAAATTTTTGTAACCCGGGCTGTACTTGGCGAGTCCTTGCGAACTCTGTGCCATTCTGGAATCTATGCTTGCGCGGGGTTGCGCTTCACAGCGGGGCCGCGGGTGTTGGTTAACGCGGCCCAGGTGAGATGCGGCGGATTTTCTTTGATTTCGTCCTGTTCTCTCCGTATATGGTGGGCGAGGCTCGAAGGATGGGCGCCGAACGGCGTTCGGTCAGCGAAAGGCAGAGAAGACGATGCTGCGCAAGGTGTTGATGGCAGGGGCCGCCGCTGGTCTGGTGATTGCCGCGACGGGTGCTTTCGCGGAAACCGGCCCCGACGGAACGCAGAGCCCGATCTACGTGCCCGACCCGTCGGCCCTGGGCCTGCCTCCCGGTGCGGTGCCGGCCGAGGCGTTGCCGTCGTCCGTGCTGGCGGAGCCGGTGCTGCCCGGGCTCCCCGATGCGTCGGCGCTGCCGCCGGTGCCGGTGGAGGTGATCGAGGCGCTGGTGCTGAACCGCCCGGGTGCCGCCACCGTTCTTGACGACTACGTCCGCACCGGCGCGGGCGACCCGGCCGCGAGCAACGCCACCGCCGCCGACCGCGCCGTCGCCGTGATCTACGAGTTGCGCAGCTACTCGGAAGTGGTGCCGCCGGCGCAGCTGCTGGCCGCCGCCGACACGGTGATGGACGTCGCCGGCCGGCTGGTCTGCCCGGCCCAGGTGGTCTGCATCGAGGTGCGCAGCGACTACCAGCTGCCGCCGGGCGCGATCGGCTTCGACTTCGGCGGGCCCGACACGCCGCTGATGCCGGGCTTCGAGCGGATCACCGCCCGCGATCCGCGCATCGCCGGTCGCGAGCTCAACGAGATCCAGCGTCCGGGCGGCCATCCGCTGATGCACGACGGCGTCTCCGGCGTGCAGGAGATGCACTTCAGTGTGCCTCCGGGCGAGTACCGGGTGATCTTCGTCACCGACTCCAACGGCACCCGCAACCTGGAGCGCGCGCCGTTCGGCGAGGTGATCTACGCCAACGGCTTCGACTACAACGTGCCGCCGTCGGAGCCTTCCCTGTGGCCGTTCATCGCCTGGTTCGGCGAGCGGAATCCGGCGAATTCGCACACCGGCGGCGCGCTGCAGATCCGGGTCGATGCGCCGGACGGCAATCTGGACATCGTCCTCGGCTTCTCGTCGAACGACAGCTGGCAGTCCTACATCACCGCGCTGGTGCTGGAGGACGTGAACGCGCCGACCATGGTCGGCGCGACCGCGGAGGCGAACACCCAGCTGGTGCCGCCCGAGCAGTGCCTGTTCCTCGACGTGCTGGTCGCCGACCTGCTGCAGGGGATCACCCCCGCCGCCGGCACCCCGGCCGAGTGCGACGGGCCGAGCCCGAACAACCCCGAGTGCCTGGTCCGCTGACCGCACCCGCATCACCGGCTTCCGGAACGCCCTTCCCCGCGGAAGGGCGTTTCCTTTTCCGGCACCCCGTGCGTGCGCCCGGAGACGCGTCATGCCCCTGACCGCGACGGCATTGCAGATGCATCTCGCGCCACATGGTGTATACCCATCGCGATTTGATCCGCGCCCGGGTTTGCGCAGAGGGTGCCCGCCGCCTCGCCGGTCCGCGCGCAGCAGGGGAGAGATGCATTGATCGGCCACGATACGCTGAAGACGCGGAAAACCCTCACCGTCGGCGACCGGCGCTACGACTATTTCAGCCTGGAGGCCGCTGCATCCGCCCTCGGTGTGGACTTTCACCGGCTGCCGTTCTCGCTGAAGGTCCTGCTCGAGAACCTGCTGCGCTACGAGGACGGCCGCACGGTGAGCGTCGATGACATCCGGGCGGTCGGCGCCTGGCTCACGGACCGAACCTCCGACCGCGAGATCGCCTATCGCCCGGCGCGGGTGCTGATGCAGGACTTCACCGGCGTGCCGGCCGTGGTCGATCTCGCCTCGATGCGCCAGGCGGTGGCGGAGGCGGGCCGCGATCCGCGCCTGATCAACCCGCTGGCGCCGGTGGACCTGGTGATCGACCACTCGGTGATGGTGGATGCCTTCGCCAGCCCCGACGCCTTCCGCCGCAACGTCGAACTGGAGTTCGCCCGGAACCAGGAGCGCTACGCCTTCCTGCGCTGGGGCCAGACCGCCTTTTCCAACTTCCGCGTCGTGCCCCCGGGCACCGGCATCTGCCACCAGGTGAACCTGGAGTACCTTGCCCAGGCGGTGTGGACCTCGGAGGAGGACGGCACGACCGTCGCCTATCCCGACACGCTGGTCGGCACCGACAGCCACACCACGATGGTCAACGGCCTCGGCGTGCTCGGCTGGGGCGTCGGCGGCATC
>CALKHQ010000287.1 GCA_937988735.1 uncultured Alphaproteobacteria bacterium | reverse complement strand
CTGGCCTTCGCGTCCGATCCAAAGGCGCGTGCGGTCGCGCGCGCGGCGGTCGCCGCCGGCTTCGACCGCCAGGTGCCGCCGGAGCGCCGCGGCTTCTTCTACCTGCCGTTCGAGCATTCCGAGGACATGGCGGACCAGGATCGCTCCGTCGCGCTGTTCGCGGCGCTCGGCGAACCGGTGCAGCTCGACTACGCCCGCCGGCACCGCGACGTCATCGCCCGCTTCGGCCGGTTTCCGCACCGCAATCCGTGGCTGGGCCGCGAGTCGACGGCCGAGGAGATCGCCTTCCTCGCGGGACGCGACGAACCGTTCTGACGCTGCGACGGGAGCGGGAGGTATTTCAGATGGTTATCGGTCGAAAGCGACACGGTCCTGCAGGAGTGGACCATAACTCAATTACATGACAGGAGAATGGGAAGAGTTCCTGTTCCCTGGCGAGAAGGATGGTCGCGGCGGATCGCTGCCGGCCGGCGAACCACGGCAGCCCCGGCACCGGAATGCATTTGAGCCGACTCGGGGGCGGCCCACCTCAACTCCCTGCGAGGGTTGCACTGCCTTGAGCCCGCATCAGCGGGGCCCCAGGCGGAGCAAGGGGAGAAGGGAGAAGCGCTCAGTCCGCGCGCTCGACGACCAGGATGGCGCCTTCGACGGCCGTTACCCGGATGCGGGCGCCGGCCGGCAGGTCAGGGCCGCGGACGGCCCACATCGAATCCCCGACCCTTACCCGGCCGCGGCCGTCGCGGATCGGCTCCCGCAGCGTGAAGGTCTGGCCGATGTGCTGCTCGCCGCGGCGGTTGAGCAGCGGCGATTCCGAGCGCTCGTTCAGCCGCGTCACCCAGCGCCGCCCGGTGAGCACGGAGGCGACGGCGACGCCGGCGAAGATCAGGAGCTGGTAGACCAGCGCCATGTCCTGGAAGATCAGCGTGACGATCGCGGTGGAGATCGCGGCGACGCCGATCCACACCAGCACGAAGCCCGGCACCAGCGCCTCCAGCGCGATCAGCAGCACGCCGGCGGCGAACCAGTACCAGTAGGCCGGCCCGTTCAGCAGCTCCTCCATTGGCTCGCCCCCGTCGCTCTCAGCGGCCACGCTGGCTGGTGGCTTCCTGGGCGAGTTCCACCACGCCGGCGATGCTCCCGAGCACGCCGGTGGTGTCGAGCGGCATCATCAGCACCTTCTGGTTGGGTGCGGCCGCCAGCTCCTTCAGCGCCTCCACATAGCGCTGGGCGATGAAATAGTTGATCGCCTGCAGGTTTCCGGCGGCCAGTGCCTCGGAGACGACCTGGGTCGCGCGGGCCTCCGCCTCGGCCTGGCGCTCGCGCGCCTCGGCGTCCCGGAAGGCGGCCTCGCGCCGGCCCTCGGCCAGCAGGATCGCCGACTGCTTCTCGCCCTCCGCGCGCAGGATCTGCGACTGGCGGAAACCCTCCGCCTCGAGGATGGCGGCGCGGCGATCCCGCTCCGCCTTCATCTGGCGGCCCATGCTCTCGACCAGGTCGCGTGGCGGCGTGATGTCCTTGATCTCGATGCGGGTGACCTTGACGCCCCAGGGATTGGTGGCCTGGTCCACCACGGTCAGCAGTCGCGCGTTGATCTCGTCGCGTTCCGACAGCAGCACGTCGAGGTCCATGGAGCCCATGACCGTGCGGATGTTGGTCATGGTGAGGTTCAGGATCGCGAGCGTCAGGTCGCGCACCTCGTAGGCGGCCTTGGGCGCGTCGAGCACCTGGAAGAACACCACGCCGTCCACGGTGACCATCGCGTTGTCCTTGGTGATCACCTCCTGGCTCGGCACATCAAGAACCTGCTCCATCATGTTGATCCGGGCCCCGATCCGGTCGATGACGGGAACCAGCAGGTTCAGGCCCGGCCGGATGGTGCGGGTGAAGCGGCCGAAGCGTTCGACTGTATATTCATAGCCTTGGGGGACGGACTTCACCCCCATCATGATCAGGATCAGCGCCAGCACCAGGACGGCGATGACAAAGATCGTGAAACCGCTCAGCTCCATCTGGGCCCTCTCCGTGACTCGGCACGCACATGCGCCGCCTTCTTCACGCCCACGATACGCGAGCTTTGTGGTGATGGCAGGGCTTTATGTCCGGCGGGTGAAGGCGATGCGGTATGCGAGCGGGGCAAGCAGGATCACCATCAGGATGCGGAAGACATGGTGGGTGGCGACGAAGGCGGGGTCAAGGTGGAGCGCCAGCGCGATCAGGCTCATCTCTGCGACGCCGCCGGGAGAGAACGCCAGCCAAAGCGCGTCGAAGGGGGCGCCAACCAGCGGCTGCAGGATCCAGGCGAAGCCGGCGCTGGCCGCGATCATGACGATGGTCAGCACCAGCGCCATGCCCACGGGATGCACCACCTCGCGCCACTCGATACCGACGAAGCGGGCGCCGATGGTGGAGCCGATCACGATCTGCGCGATGGCGACGAGCGCCGTCGGCGGGGCGGCGTCGGTCCAGCCCATCAGGTGCACCGCCGCGCTGAACAGCATCGGGCCGAGGAGCTGCGCGGCCGGAACGCGGAGCAGGAGGAACAGGATCGCGCCGCAGATCCCGGCTCCGGCCAGGATGAGCACGTCCCGCACGTCGGGCCCGCCGTGGCCGACGGCAGCGGCTGCAGCGCGGTAGCTCTCCTGGGTGTAGTCGAAGAAGAACGGCAGGCTGAAGACGACGAAGAGGATGCGGGCCGAGTGGACGAGGGAAATCACCCGCTCGTTCCCGCCCATTGCGCCGCCGATGATGATCATCTCGCTGAGGCCGCCCGGAGCGGTGCTGAAATAGCAGGTGGCGCGGTCGTAGCCGGTCACCCGCATCATCAGGAAGCAGAGCAGGAAGCCCACCGCGATCACGTAGCCGATCATTGCGGCGAGGCTGACCGACCACTGGCCGACGGCGTCGATCATGCCAGGCGAAAAGGTGCTGCCGAGGAGGACGCCCAGCACCACGATGAAGGCGCTGCGCAGTCCGGTGCTGGCCTTGATCGGCGCCCGCGCCAGGGCCGCGCAGGTGGTGGCGAACATCGCGCCCATCATCCAGGGCAGGGGCGTGCCGATCCAGAAGAAGAGGGCGCCGCCGATGCCGCCGAGAACAAGAGCGAGCAGGTAGGGAAAAAGACTTCTTGCCTTCTCGGCCAAGGGTTTGGCTGACGTTCTTGCGTCCTCCTCTCAGGCGAGGGGGAAGCCCAGGCCGACCAGGTCGGCCTTCAGCTTCTCCGGGCCGGCGAACACGTGGCCGTGCATCCCGAAGTAGTGGGCGGCCGCCAGCGCGTTGGGCGCCGAGTCGTCGATGAACACCGCCCGCCGCGGATCGACCCGGTAGCGCTCGATCAGGCGGTGATAGATGCGCGGATCGGGCTTCACCAGCCGTTCCTCGCCGGAAACGACGATGCCCTCGAACAGCTGGAGGAAGTCGTACCGGCGCCGTGCGATCGGGAAGGTCTCGGCCGACCAGTTGGTCAGCGCGTAGAGCCGGGTTCCCGCCGCATGCAGCTGGCGCAGGATCTCCACCGTGCCCTCGATCGCTCCGCCCAGCATCTCCTCCCAGCGCTCGTGATAGGCCCGGATCATCGGCTCGTGCTCCGGGTGGCGGCGGATCGCGTCCTCCACCGCCTCGGCGAAGCTGCGCCCGGCGTCCTGCTCCAGGTTCCAGACCGTGCCGCAGACCTCGGTGAGGAACTGCTCCATCCTCGCCTCGTCCGCGATCAGGCCGCGGAACAGGTGGCGCGGGTTCCAGTCGATCAGGACGCCGCCCAGGTCGAAGATGACGGTATCGTGCGCCGGGGCGCGGGTTGCGGGAACGGGGGCGGAAACCGGATGGC
>CALKHQ010000286.1 GCA_937988735.1 uncultured Alphaproteobacteria bacterium | reverse complement strand
GGCGGAGACCCTGCTCGCGATGGTGCGGGGGCTCGCGGCCGACGGCACCTGCGTCATCCTGATCACCCACAAGCTGCACGAGGTGAAGGCCCATGCGGACCGGGTGACGGTGATGCGCGCCGGGCGCACCGTCGCCCGCGGGCTCGACGCTGCCACACTGGACGTGCCGGAGCTTGCCCGGCTGATGGTGGGCGAGACGCTGGTGCCGCCCGCGGCCCGTCCGCGCCCGCCGGGCGCAACCGCCTTCGCTGCCGAAGGGCTGCGCGTCCGCCGGGCGGACGGCACCACCGCCGTGATCGGACTCGGCTTCTCGATCGGCGCGGGCGAGATCTACGGCCTCGCCGGAGTCGGCGGGAACGGCCAGACGGAGCTCGTCCAGGCGATCGCCGGCGTCATGCCGGTGGAGGCCGGATGCCTCAGCCTCGGTGACGCAGACATCACGCATGCGGCGCCCGCGGGCCGGCGGAAGCTGGGGCTGCGGGTCATTCCGGCCGACCGCCACCGCCTGGCGCTCGCCGCCGACCTGGACGTCGCCGACAACCTCGCCCTCACCGGCCTCGCATCCGGCCGCTACGGCCCGGCGCTGTGGGCATCGCGGCCGGCGATGCGCCGCGCGGCCGCCGCTGCCATCGCGGACTTCGACGTCCGCGGGGCGGCACCGGACACGCCGGTGCGGCTGCTGTCCGGCGGCAACGCCCAGAAGCTGGTGCTGGCGCGCGAGCTGGACGACGGCTGCCGGCTGATCGTAGCCCATTCGCCGACCCGCGGGCTCGACGTCCGCGCCTGTGTCGCGGTCCACGCCGCCCTCATCCGCGCCCGGGACGCGGGCGCCGCCATCCTGCTGATCAGCGAGGACCTGGACGAAATCATGGCCCTGTCCGGCCGCATCGGCGTGATTGCCGGCGGGCGCATCACCGCGGAGTTCTCGCCGCCCTTCTTCCGCCCCGCCATCGGCGAGGCCATGGTCGGCCACGCCCCGGCTGCGCCCAGGGAGGAAGCCCCGGAGCCGCACGTGGGGGTGCGGGTGGCGGCGGGAGGGCGGCCATGATGGCCCTCGCCCTGTCTTCGCGGCGGCACGTCACCCGGCTGCAGAGCACCGGCGCGCTCCTCGGCGGTGTCCTGTTCGGCCTCGCGATCTCGCTCGCCCTCCTCCTCGCCCAGGGCATCGCCATCACCGCCGTCTTTGCCGAATTCGTCGGTTTCGTCTTCCTCAGCGATGCAGGCCTTGCTTCCGTCGCGGTCGAGGCGACGCCGCTGGTGCTGGCAGGGCTGGCCGGCGCGGTCGCGCTCAAGGTACGGTTCTGGAACATCGGCATCGAGGGCCAGCTCTGGCTCGGCGCCATCGGCGCCACCGGCGTCGCGCTTTACGACGCCGGACCGGAGGGAATGCGGCTCGCCCTGATGGCCGCGGCCGCCATGGCGGCAGGCGCCGCCTGGATCGCGATCCCGGCACTGCTCAGGATCCGGCTGGGCGTCAACGAGATCATCGCGACCCTGCTGCTCAACTACGTCGCCTTCCTGCTGGTGCAGCACCTGGTGTTCGGCGCGTGGAAGGACCCGCAGCAGAACTTCCCCTACACGGCAGGCTTCGACGCGCCCGTCGAACAGCTCGCCCGACTGGGCTGGGGCAAGACCCATGCGGGCCTGCTGATCGCCCTCGCCGCCGTCGCCCTGGTCTGGCTGCTCACGGAGCGGTCGCGGCTCGGCGCCTACATGCGCGCCGTCGGCGCGAGCCCCGAGGTCGCACGGGCCACAGGCGTGCCGGTGCTGCTGACCGTCGTCGCGGCGGTTGCGCTGTCAGGCGCGCTCGCGGGGCTGGCGGGCTTCTCGGTCGCCGCGGGCGAGGAGCACCGGCTGACCCAGCACCTCGGCCTCGGGTACGGCTTCAGCGGCATCCTCATCGCCTTCCTCGGCCGGTTCCGCGCCCTGGGAGTGCTGGTCGCCGGCGTGCTGGTGGCCGGCCTCTACGTGGCCGGCAAGTCGCTGCAGCAGTTCTACCAGCTTCCCGCTGCGCTCATCGAGCTGATCCAGGCCATCATCCTGTTCAGCGTCGTCGGCGCCGACTTCTTCGCGCGCTACCGCATCCACCGGGGCTGACGGCATGGACGGCATGATCGCCAACTGGCTGGCCGGCACGCCGACGATGGCGGCCCCCCTGCTGCTGGCCGCCCTCGGGCTGATCATCAACGAGCGCGCCGGCGTGCTCAACCTCGGCGCCGAGGGGCTGATGATGGTGGGGGCGCTCGCCGGGGTGATGGCGACCTTCCATGCCGGCGACCCGTGGGCGGGCGTCGCGGCCGCACTGGCGGCGAGCGCTCTGGTCTCGCTGGTGTTCGGCCTGCTGGCGGTTGTGCTGCGCGCCAACCAGGTGATCACCGGGCTGACCGTCGTCGCCTTCGGCGCCGGGCTGACCGGGCTGTTCGGCCCGCCCTACAGCCAGGCGGCGATTCCGTCGTTCCGGCCACTCGACCTCGGCCTGCTGGCGGAGATCCCCTACGTCGGCCGCGCGCTGTTCGGCCAGGACGTGCTGTTCTACCTCGGTCTCCTCGTCACCGCGGCCGTCTGGTGGACGCTGCACCGCACCCGGCTGGGTCTGTGCCTGCGTGCGGTCGGCGAGAGCCCGCAGGCGGCGGACGCCGCCGGCGTGGACGTGCAGGCGATGCGCATCGGCGCGGTCACGGTCGGCGGCATGCTGTGCGGCCTCGCCGGCGCCGACGTCTCGCTCGCCGCCAGCCAGACCTGGGTCGAGGGCATGACCGGCGGCCGCGGCTGGATCGCGGTGGCCCTGGTGATCTTCGCCCGCTGGAGCCCGTGGCGGGCGCTGCTCGGCGCGCTGCTGTTCGGCAGCATCGAGGCGCTGATCCCGCGCATCCAGGCGACCGGAACGAACGCGCCGACATTCCTGTTGAAGATGCTGCCCTACCTCGCCACGCTGGCGGTCCTGGTGGTCACCGCGCTCGCCCGCCGCCCGGGGCAGACCGCCCCGCAGGCGCTGGCCCTGCCCTATCTGCGCGAGGACCGCCGCGACTGACGGGGGTGCAATGACGTCCTTTTCGCTTGCCGGCCGGCAGGCGCTGGTGACTGGCGCCAGCCGCGGCATCGGCGCACGGCTGGCTGTCGGCCTCGCCGAGGCCGGAGCCGACGTGGTGGTGACCGCCCGCCGCGCGGAAGACCTGGCCGAAACCGTGCACGCCATCGACCGGCTCGGCCGGCGCAGCCTCGCGATTGCCTGCGACGTGTCGGGGACCGCCTCGATCGCGGCCGCAGCCGCCGCCATCGCCGACGCCGGCTGGCAGCCCGACATCCTGGTCAACAACGCCGGCCACGAGAGCGTCCGGCCGTCGGTCGATGTGGACGAGGAAACCTGGGACCGCATCGTCGACACCAACCTGAAGGGCGCCTTCTTCGTCGCCCAGGCGTTCGCCCGCCCGCTGATCGCCCGCGGCGCGGGCGGCGCCGTCGTCAACGTCTGCTCGCTGACCTCCGGCGTCGGCATTCCGACGGCGACGCCCTACACCTCGTCGAAGAGCGGGCTCCTCGGCATGACGCGCGCGCTCGCCGCCGAATGGGCGCCGCTCGGAATCCGCGTGAACGGGATCGGCCCCGGCTACTTCCGCACCGCGATGACCGAGGGCTTCTATCAGGACGAAGGCTGGCAGGAGTCCATGCTGGCGAAGATCCCGATGGGCCGGTTCGGGCAGCTCGACGACCTCGTCGGCGCCACCGTGTTCCTCGCCTCTGACGCCGCCGGCTACATCACCGGCCAGCTCCTCTACATCGACGGCGGCTACATGGCCTCGATCTGACCGGCGCGCCGGCGCCCCGCTATTTCGACTTCAGGAACACGTCGAGGCTGACCAGCCGGTCCAGCAGCCAGATCGCGACCACCGCGACCACGATGTAGACCACCGACACCGCCGCCAGGTCCGGCGTGATCACGCTGCGGATAGAGTTGTAGATCGTCACCGGCAGGGTGACGATGCGCGCATCGACCAGCAGCAGGCTGACGATGAACTCGTTGAAGGCGAGGATGAACATCAGCAGCGCGCCGCTGATCACCCCTGGCAGCACGGCTGGCAGAGTGACGGTGAGGAAGGTCTGCAGCGGCGGCGCCCCGCAGCTCGCGGCGGCGAGCTCCAGGTCCGGATCCAGCGCGTTCACGCTGGCCGACACTGCCCAGATCATGAACGGCAGGTTGATCACGCAGGCGGCCACCCCGACCGGCCACAGGCTGCCCAGCACCCGCACCTCGCCAAAGATCAGCATCAGGCCCAGCCCCGACACGATCAGCGGAATGGTGAACGGCAGCAGCAGGTAGAGCTGGATGCCGGCGAGGAAGCGGATGCGGTAGCGGACCATCGCGATCGCCGCCAGCGTGCCCACCGGCACCGCCAGCGCGGTGCAGATCACCGCCACCCACAGCGAGCGCAGGAAGGCGTCGAGGAAGTCGGTCCGCGTCAGCAGCCGCTCGTACCAGCGCAGGCTGAATCCCTCCGGCGGAAAGGTCACGATGTCGCCAGCGGTGAAGGAGGCGGCGAGCACGATCACCGTCGGCAGGCCGAGGCAGACGAGGTTGAGCCAGGTGATGGCCCACAGCACCACCGCTTTCGAGCGCGGGCCCCGCATCATCCCCTCCGGCTGACGAAGCTGAGCGTGCCGGCGCCGAGGCCGGCGAAGATCAGGCCGACGAGCGTGGTGCCGATGGCGACCAGCACCACGGCCAGCGCGGAACCAAGGCCGGCGTTGGCGATCTGGAAGAAGCCGTCGTAGATCGCGTTGGCGATGAAGTCGATGGTGCCGCCGCCCAGGATCTCGGGCATGGCGAAGTCGGTGATGGTGAGGGTGAAGACCACCACCGCGGCGCCGACCAGGCCCGGCTTCGCCATCGGGATCACCACATGGAGGAAGGTTTGCACCCAGGTGGCACCCAGGCTCTCCGACGCCTGTTCCACCTCCTCCGGAATCGCCGTCAGCGCGGGCGCCAGCATCAGCACCGCGAAGGGCAGCATGTACTGCACCAGCCCGAGCAGCACCGCGTTGTAGTTGAACAGCAGGTTCATCGGCTCGAGGCCGAGGGCGGCCAGCGCCTGGTTGATCAGCCCCTGCTTGCCCAGCAGGATCAGCCAGCCGTAGGCCCGCACCACCTGACCGATGAAGAACGGCAGGAACAGCGAGACCAGCAGGGCCTTGCGCACCCACGGCCGCGCCGTCCGCACCATCACATAGGCGTAGGGAAAGGCGAGAATGAGCGTGACCGCGGTGACGATCGCCGCCGCCGCCGCGCTCCTGAGAACGATGTCGATGTAGACCCGCTGCCCGAAGACCGTGCCGTAGTTGGCGAGCGAGTAGTCCTCGCGCAGCATGTACGTGGCCGGGTCGAGTTCGTGCAGGCTGTATTCCGCCACCCAGAGCAGCCCGACCGCCAGCAGCCCGACCAGCAGCAGCGCCGGCAGCAGCAGCAGCCA
>CALKHQ010000285.1 GCA_937988735.1 uncultured Alphaproteobacteria bacterium | reverse complement strand
GGCGGGCGCCAGGATGCACGCGTGAACCTCGACGCGAGCGCCCTCGCCCTGCCCGACGCGGTCGTCATCGACAACCTGCGGGCCGAGGCGACGGTGACCGACCTCCTCGGCGACCCGCGGTTCAGCGGCACCGCGCGGGCGTCGACCGTCGCCACCGCCGTCGCCGCCCTCGACAACCTGGACCTCGACGCGCAGGGGTCGCTGTCCGCCATCGACGTGAGCCTGCGGGCGGTCGGGGAAAGCGCCTATCTGGAGAAGCCGTTCCCGCTGGCGGTGGACGCCGGCGCCTCGATCTCCGCCGGCGGCGAGGCGATCGGCGTCACCATCGGCAGCCTGACCGCCGACTTCGGCGAGGAGCAGCTGGTGATCGAACAGCCGGTCACCATCCGCTCCGCCGGATCGACGCTGGCGGTGACCGGGCTGGCGGCGACGACGCTCGGCGGCCGGATCAGCGGCGACGTGCGCCTCGCCCCCGGGTCGTCGGAGGTGGCGCTCGACGTCAGCAACGTCGGCCTCGACCGCAGCGCCGTCCTGACCGGCGGCATCGGCATGTCGGCGAAAATCGACCGGCTCAGCGTGCGCCTCTCCGGGCCCGGCGCGCGGCCTTCGGGCACCATCGACCTCGCCATCAGCGGGGTGGAGCTGGAAGGGGATCCGGCGGCGCTGGGCTCGCTCTCCGGCGCGCGGCTGCAGGTATCGGGCACGGTCGCGGACGGCTTCCTCAGCCTCGACGCGCGCATGGGCAACGTGACCGAGCGGCCGGTCACGCTGGTCCTGAACAACATCCTCCTGCTGTCGCTTTCGCCCTTCGCCGCGGAAAGCGACCACGGCCAGCCGATCTTCGGACAGCTCGTGGCCGAGACTGCGCTGTCGGACCTCAACCCGCTCGTCGCGCCGTCGGGCGACATCCTGCTCGGCGGCTACGCCGACATCGACATCCGCATCGGCGGCGTGGGCGGCGCGCCGGTGCTGTCCGGCGAGGGCCGGATCACCGACGGCGCGGTCGAGGTGATCGAGACCGGCACCGTCCTCTCGGGGCTGGAGGCGACCATTGCCGGCGAGGGCGACCGGCTCACCATCCGCAGCCTCACCGCCCGCGACCGGCTTGGCGGCACGGTGCAGGCGACCGGGTGGACCGATTTCGGCGATGCCGCCAGCAACATCGACATCGCGCTGAACCAGTTCCTCGCCTACGACACCGACCTCGCCGAGGCCTATGTCAGCGGCACCATCGGCCTCGCGGGCCCGCTGGGCGGGCCCGCCGTCTCCGGCGACGTGACGGTGCGCCCGGCCGAGGTGCGCTTCTCGGAGATCAGCACCGCCGGCTACGTCGAGGTGGACGCCATCGACATCAACGGCAGCGGGCAGCTCCCGCCCGAGCAAACGGAGCTGACCCCGCCGCTCGCGCTCCCCCTCGACCTGCACGTCCGGATCCCCAACGCCTTCTACATCCGCGGCTACGGGCTGGAGTCCGAATGGTCCGGCGACCTCCGCATCGGGGGCACCACCGCGGACCCGACCGTCGTCGGCACGATGACGGCGCTGCGCGGAACCCTGGACCTGGCCGGGCAGGCGATCGAGATCGGGCGCGGCATCATCACCTTCACCGGCGCCTCCCCGCCCGATCCGCTGGTGGACATCGAGGCAGTCGCCGTCACCGAGGACATCTCGGTGAGCCTGATCGTCACCGGGCCCGCCTCGGCCACCGATTTCAAGCTGCAGTCGGTCCCGGACCTGCCGCAGGAGGAAATCATGAACCGCCTGCTGTTCGGGATGGGCCGCGGCGGTCTCTCGGGCAGCCAGGCATTCCAGGCCGGGAGGGCGCTGGCGCTGATCACCGGCCGCGAGGGCGACCTGGGGCTGGTCAACACGCTGCGCAGCATCACCGGCATCACCGGACTCACGGTCGAGACCGCGGTGGACGACGAAGGGCTGCCCGCGGCCCGCATCGGCGGCTACCTCACCGAGGACGTGTTCCTGTCGGTCACGCGCGGGACCGCCACCGGCAGCGGCCAGGCGGAAATCTCCGTCGAGGTGTTCGACGGCGTGGACGTCCGCAGCTCGGTCACCGAGACCGGCGACAGCAACGTCAGCGTCAACTTCGAATGGGACTATTGAGCCGGTTTGACAGCCTCCGGCCCCCACGCCATGTTGCCCCGGACCGCCGCCCCGATCCCGAGGGGCGCACCAGCCGAAACAGCGTCACGAGGCACCCGTCCATGAGTCATGCGGATCTCCAGTCGACCATCGATGCCGCGTGGGAGGATCGCGCCGCGATCTCGCCGGCGACGACAGGCCCGATCCGCGAGGCCGTGCAGGAGGCGCTGAACCTGCTCGATTCGGGCACGTTGCGGGTCGCCGAGCCGACGGCGGACGGCTGGAAGGTCAACGAGTGGCTGAAGAAGGCGGTGCTGCTCTCCTTCCGGCTCAACGACATGGCGACCATCCCCGGCGGACCGGGCGACAGCACGCCGTGGTGGGACAAGGTGCCGTCGAAGTTCGCCGGGTGGGACGAGGCGCGCTTCCGTCAGGCCGGCTTCCGCGCCGTGCCCAACTGCATCGTCCGCCACTCGGCCTACATCGCCCCCGAGGTGGTGCTGATGCCGAGCTTCGTGAACGTCGGCGCCCACGTCGGACGGAAGACGATGATCGACACCTGGGCGACGGTCGGGAGCTGCGCCCAGATCGGCGCCAACTGCCACATTTCCGGCGGCGCCGGCATCGGCGGCGTGCTGGAGCCGCTGCAGGCCGGACCGGTGATCATCGAGGACGACTGTTTCATCGGCGCCCGGTCCGAGGTGGTCGAAGGGGTCATCGTCGGCCGCGGCTCGGTGCTGTCGATGGGCGTGTTCATCGGCGCCTCGACCAAGATCATCGAGCGCGACACCGGCGTCGTCCACCGCGGGCGGATCCCGCCCTACTCCGTCGTCGTGCCCGGCACGCTGCCCGGCAAGCCGCTGCCGGACGGCCAGCCCGGCCCCAGCCTCTACTGCGCGGTGATCGTGAAGCGGGTGGACGAGCAGACCAGGTCGAAGACCTCGATCAACGACCTGCTCCGGGACTGAGGCGGGGCGATGGAGGCGGCATCCAGCATCGTGGAGGGGGCCGCTCCGGCTCCGGACCCGGTCGACCTCGCCGCCGAGCTCATCCGCTGCCCCAGCGTGACACCGCGCGACGCGGGCGCGCTCGACGTGCTCCAGCAGGCGCTGGAGCGGCTCGGCTTCCGCTGCCGCCGGCTGCCGTTCGGCGACCCCGAGGTCGACAACCTCTACGCGGAGATCGGCAGCGGCCGGCCCAACTTCTGCTTTGCCGGCCACACCGACGTGGTGCCGCCCGGCCCCGCCGACGCCTGGGCGATCGATCCCTTCGCCGGCACGGTGCGCGACGGGGTGCTGCACGGCCGCGGCGCCGCCGACATGAAGGCGGCGATCGCGGCCTTCGTCACTGCCGCCGCAGGCTTCCTCGCAGAACGCGGGACGGACGGCTTCGCCGGCCGGATCAGTCTCCTCATCACCGGCGACGAGGAAGGGCCGGCGACCGACGGCACGGTCCGCGTGCTGGAGTGGCTGAAGGCGCAGGGTGAGACCCTCGACGCCTGCGTCGTCGGCGAG
Organism: uncultured Alphaproteobacteria bacterium; assembly: GCA_937988735.1. Lineage (GTDB taxonomy): Bacteria > Pseudomonadota > Alphaproteobacteria > CALKHQ01 > CALKHQ01 > CALKHQ01. Next base: position 20,589 of record CALKHQ010000285.1, on the reverse strand, counting down.
CCGACCAATCCTGCGGCCCTCGGCGACATGATGAAGATCGGGCGCCGCGGCAGCCTGAATGCCACCATCTCCGTCACCGGCGTACAGGGCCACGTCGCCTACCCCCATCTCGCCGACAACCCGGTGCATCACCTGGTGGCGATGCTGGCTGCGCTGACGGCGGAGCCGCTGGACGCGGGGACGGAGCATTTCCAGCCGTCGAGCCTGCAGATCACCAGCGTCGATGTCGGCAACCCGGCGAGCAACGTCATTCCCGGCCGGGCCGAAGCGCGGCTCAACATCCGCTTCAACGACCGGCACAGCGGCGCGAGCCTCGAGCGCTGGATCCGCAGCACCTGCGCCAGGGCGGCGCCGGCGGCGACGCACGAGATCGCGGTCCATGTCAGCGGCGAGGCGTTCCTCACCCCGCCGGGACAGCTCAGCACCCTGGTCGCCGACGCCGTCGAGGCCGAGACCGGACGCCGCCCCGAGCTCAGCACCACCGGCGGCACGTCGGACGCCCGGTTCATCAAGGACTTCTGCCCGGTGGTCGAGTTCGGGATGGTGGGCCAGACCATGCACAAGGTGGACGAGCGGGTGGCGGTCGAGGACGTGCGCACGCTCGCGCGCATCTACCGCCGCATCCTCGACGGCTATTTCACCCGGCCATGATCCCGTCGGACGAACTCAACCGCTCGCTCCACGGCGCGATCCGGCTGGCCAGGGCCGACCCCACCGGGATCGAGCACTTCAACGCCACGCTGCAGGGATTCTGGAACTCGCTGACAGCAGCGGCGATCGTGCTGCCGGGGCACGCCTTCATCACCTGGCTCGGCTACATGGTGGAACCGGCCGAGGCGTCGTCTGAACGGATCATCATCGTCGAGGCGATCAGCTACGCGATCCGCTGGACGGCATTCCAGCTCGCGCTGTTCTACTACTGCCAGGCGATCGGAAAGAGCGACCGCTTCTTTCACACCGCGGTCAGCCTGAACTGGATCGCCGTCCCGATCACGGCGGCGCAGGTGGGGCTCGCCCTGCTCATGCTCTCCGGCCTCCTCGGCGCACTGGGCGGGCTGCTGCCGCTGATCCTGACCATCCTCGTCATCGCCTACGCCACCTTCGTGGCCAAGGCGGCGCTGCGCGGCACCATCCTGCAGGCGATCGGGCCGGTGCTGATCGCGCTGGTCATCGGCCAGATCGTCGGCGTCGCCACCAGCCGGATGACCGGCCAGCTCTAGATCAGGCGCCCCGGCCGGCGGCGCGGGGCACGACAAGAAGCTGCACGCCCGCGGCCGTCAGCGCGGAGGCGAGGATGACCGCGCCGGTGGCGGCGGCCGAACCGTCGTGAAGCACGCTCACCGCCACACTGGCTATGGCGCCGCCGAGCATCTCGAACGTGGTCAGCATGGCGGAGGCGGAGCCGCTGAGCGCCGGATAGATCGCGAGCGCCCGCGCCGGCGCGGTGGCGAACACCACGCCGAGGCCGACGAGGAACAGGCCGAAAGGTACGCAGAAGACGAAGGCCGAGGGGAAGGGCTCGCTGAGGAACAGCGCCTCGCCGGCTCCGCCGACCGCAAGCAGGCTCACCCCCAGCATGTGGATGCGGTCGAAGCCGAGCCGGCCGATCCCGATGCTGGCGCCGAGCGCGCCGACGATGTAGCAGACGACGAGGCCGGCCTGGATCAGGCCGTAGCCGACCTCCGACACGCCGGCGGTGCCGATGATGTAGAACGGCCCGCCGGTGACGAAGGCGGTCATCCCGGCAAAGCCCAGGGTCGGCAGGAGGGCGTAGCCGACGTAGTCGCGGCTGCGCAGGAGCTGGCCGTAGCGCGCCGCGAACAGGCCAAGCGACAGCGCCGACGGATCGCGGGTCGCCAGCGTCTCCGGCAGCTTGATGGCCAGCACCGCCACCACCAGCAGCCCGGCGACGGCAAGCGCCGCGTAGTTCGCCTGCCAGCCCGCGATCCCGTGGACGTAGCCGCCGATCACCGGCCCGATGGCCGGCACCACGGCGATGGCGATGCTGATGGTGGCGATCACCCGCACGCTGCCCTTCTCGTCGTGCAGGTCGCGGACGATCGCCATGCCGACCACCGGGGCCGACGCGCCGGACAGCCCCTGGAGCAGGCGGGCAAGGGTGAACACCTCCACGCTGGAGGCGATCGAGGCAAGGGCGCTGGCGCAGGCGAAGGCGGCGAGCGCCAGCAGCAGCACCGGCCGGCGGCCACAACGGTCCGACAGCGGACCGAGCAGTGGCGGGGCCAGCGCATAGCCAAGCAGGTTGAGCGCCACGCTCACCTGCACGGCGCGGTCGGTGGTCTGGAAGAAGTCCGGCAGCGACGGGTTGCTCGGCACCGTCAGCTCGGTGGCGAGCATGGTGACAGCCACCGCCGCCACCAGGAGGAAGGAAATCATCGGGCCCTGGGCACCCGCTGCCAGCCCGCGCGATAGTGGCCGATCGCCCAAGTCCGACTCCCGTTTACCGGCCGAAGGAATCACGGAGATAGGGCGCCGTCAAGGCGACACGGGTTCACGCGGCGCCGACGGATAGTCCACCCGCACCAGACAGAGGCCTTGCGGCGGGGCGGTGGGACCAGCCGCGGCGCGATCGCGCGCGGCGAGCGCGGCGGCGACATCGGCGACGCGCCAGCGACCGAGCCCGACCTGGACCAGCGTGCCGACCATGTTGCGCACCTGGTGGTGGAGGAAGGAGCGCGCCTCCGCCCTGAGCCGCACCTCCTCCCCCTCCCTCTCCACCGTCAGCAGGTCGAGCGTCCGGACCGGGGAGCGGGCCTGGCACTGCACCGCGCGGAAGCTGGTGAAGTCGTGCCGGCCGACGAGGAGCGCCGCCGCCTCCGCCATCGCCGGGACGTCGAGAGGGCGCGCGATGTGCCAGACCTGGCCGCGTTCCAGCGTCGGCGGCGCCCGCCGGTTGAGGATGCGGTAGAGATAGGCGCGGCCGATGGCGTCGAAGCGGGCGCTGAAGCTGTCGCTGACCGGCTCGACCGCCAGCACCGCCACCGGATGCGGGCGCATCAGGGCGTTGAGCGCGTCCTGCACCTTGCAGGGCGGGTCGGGCCGCGTGATGTCGGCGTGGGCGACCTGGCCCAGGGCGTGGACGCCGGCATCGGTGCGACCGGCCGCCTGGGTGGCGACGGGTACGCCGCAGTAGCGCGCCAGCGCAGCCTCCAGCACGGCCTGCACCGACGGCCCGTGGTCCTGGCGCTGCCAGCCCATGAACGGACCGCCGTCATAGGCCAGGGTCAGCTTGACTCGGGGCATGGCAGGCGGGCGCCGGGGCGGAGCCGGAGGCCGTTGACGAAATCGGCGGCGCTGGCTGGCGCGCGGCCGGGCCGCTGGACCCGGGTGACGGCGAGCGCGCCCTCGCCGCAGGCGACGACGAGCGGCGCCGCGATGATCGTGCCGGGCTCCCCGCTGCCCGGCGCCGGAGCGGCGGCAAGCAGCTTCACCTCCTCACCATCGAGCCGGAAGCGCGTGCCCGGCCACGGATTGAAGGCGCGCACCTGCCGGTTGATCTCCGCCGCGCCCTGCCGCCAGTCGATGACGCCTTCCTCGCGACGGAGCTTGTCGGCGTAGGTCACGCCCTCCGCCGGCTGCGGAACGGCGGTGAGCGCGCCGGCGGCGAGGTCCGGCAGGTTCTCGCGCAGGCAGTCCGCGGCCAGGGCCGCCAGCGTGTCGTGCAGGCTCGCGGCCGTGGTGTCGGGCCCGATCGCGACGCGGCGCTGCGCAAGCATCGGGCCGGTGTCGAGCCCCGCATCCATCTGCATCAGCGTGATGCCGGTCTCGGCGTCGCCGGCGAGGATCGCGCGCTGGATCGGGGCGGCCCCGCGCCAGCGCGGCAGCAGGGAGGCGTGGAGATTGACGCAGCCGAGCCGGGGCGCCGCCAGGACCGGCGCCGGCAGGATCAGCCCGTAGGCGATGACGACCGCGAGGTCGAGGTCCAGGGCTGCGAACTCGGCCTGCACCGCAGGGTCGCGCAGACTGGCCGGCGTCCGCACCGGGATGCCGCTTTCCTCGGCGCGGAGCTGCACCGGGGACGGCCGCAGCGCCTGTCCGCGCCCGGCCGGCCGCGGCGGCTGGGTATAGACGCAGACAACCCGGTGCGGGCTCGCGGCCAGCATCGCGAGCGTCGGCACGGCGAAATCGGGCGTGCCCATGAAGGCGATGCGCAGCGATGCGGTCATGGTCTGCTCGTGATCGGCGGCGAACGGACCGGAACGGTCCCTCCCCGCTTCAATGCGTCAGGCGGGCCGGATTGTCGAGGCGGAGGACGGGAGCGCGCTCAGGCGACGCGGCGGGCAGCGCCCTCGGAATAGTCGGGCAGGTCGCCGGTGCGCTTCGCCTTCATCAGCTTGCGGAGGATGATGCCGCGCTTCAGCGCCGACATGCGGTCGACAAACAGCACGCCGTCCAGATGGTCGATCTCGTGCTGTATGCAGGTGGCAAGCAGCCCGGTCGCCTCCAGCTCCCGCTGCTGGTTGTTCTCGTCGAGATAGCGCACGCGGATCCAGGCGGGGCGCTCGACAAGGCCGAACTGGTTCGGCAGCGACAGGCAGCCTTCGTCATAGCTCGCCTTCTTCTCGCCGACCGCGATCAGCTCCGGATTGGCCATCTTCAGCGGCCCGACTCCCTCGCCGTCGTCGCCGCGGACGTCAACCACGATCACCCGGCGCGACACGCCGACCTGGGGCGCGGCAAGCCCGATGCCGGGCGCGGCGTACATCGTGTCCAGCATGTCGTCCATCAGGCGCCGCACCCGCTCGTCGACGCTGTCGACAGGCTTGCACTTCACCTTCAGCCGTGGATCCGGGGCAGGAATGATCGGGAGCTTGGCCATGGCTGACAGGTATGGGCTCGGCACCGATCCGTCAATATCGCTGACGTGCTTCCGGTCATGGAAGGCGGTGCACGATTGCCGCATGCGCGTGGGCGCCAGCTCGCGTCACGGTGGTGGCGCGGCTTCTGTTGTGGGGCCCCTCCTCAGGTCCTCCGCACCATGGGTCGGACCGTCATGGCTCTTGCCCTGTGGCGGCGACGCCACAAACTCTCCGCGACCGGGACAGATAATTTCCATTTATATCAATGGATTATTCCTGTCTTCTCAGGAGGAACATTCGACAAAAATTGCCGTGACCCCTGCACAGGTTGTTCACACGGCTGCCACATTTGGTATGGTGAGCGCAGGGGAAGCCCCATATCTGGGGCGTTCAATGACGAGAAGAGTGCCTGATCAGGAGGGCAAGCATGGACGGCTCGGTTGCGCTTCGACAGTCGACACGAAGCAGGGACGAGGCGGCGGTTCCGGCACCGATGCCCGACGGGCTTGATTCGCCCGTGCGACAGGGCACATCCTCGATTGCGCGTAAGGAATCGAAGCCCGACATGACAGGCGAGCTGATGGATCTCCCGATGCAGGGAGCGCCCGAGCAGACCGTTCTGGACGTCTACCAGAACGAGCGCGGCATCCGCGTGCGGATCGACCGCAGCCGGGACGCCAAGCTGACGGAGTTCGGCAAGGCCACGCTCACCGACCGCTACCTGATGCCGGGCGAGAGCTTCCAGGACCTGTTCGCCCGGGTCGCGACCCACTTCGCCGACGACAGCGCGCACGCGCAGCGGCTGTACGACTACATTTCGAACCTGTGGTTCATGCCGGCGACGCCGGTGCTGTCGAACGGCGGGACCAAGCGCGGACTGCCGATCTCCTGCTTCCTCAACGAGTCGAGCGACAGCCTCGAGGGCATCGTCGACCTGTGGAACGAGAACGTGTGGCTGGCGGCCCGCGGCGGCGGCATCGGCAGCTACTGGGGCAACCTGCGCTCGATCGGCGAGCAGGTCGGCCGCAACGGCAAGACCTCCGGCGTCATCCCCTTCATCCGGGTGATGGACTCGCTGACGCTCGCCATCAGCCAGGGCTCCCTCCGCCGCGGCTCGGCCGCCGTCTACCTGCCGGTCTCGCATCCGGAGATCGAGGAGTTCATCGAGATCCGGCGCCCGACCGGCGGCGACCCGAACCGCAAGGCGCTGAACCTGCACAACGGCGTCGTCATCTCCGACGACTTCATGCGCGCGGTGGAGAACGACGAGGACTGGAAGCTGGTCAGCCCGAAGGACGGCTCGGTCATCCGCACCGTCAAGGCGCGATCGATCTGGATCCGCATCCTCACCGCCCGCATCGAGACCGGCGAGCCGTACATCATCTTCGGCGACACGGTGAACCGCGCCATCCCCGAGCACCACAAGCTCGCCGGCCTGCGGGTGAAGATGTCGAACCTGTGCAGCGAGATCACGCTGCCGACGGGCATCGACAACTACGGCCAGGAGCGGACGGCCGTCTGCTGCCTGTCGTCGCTGAATCTCGAGACCTATCGCGAGTGGAAGGACCACCCGACGCTGATCGAGGACGTGATGCGGTTCCTCGACAACGTCCTGAAGGACTTCATCGACAATGCGCCCAACGACCGGATGCGCCGCGCCCGCTATTCCGCGATGCGGGAGCGCTCGGTCGGCCTCGGCGTGATGGGCTTCCACTCCTTCCTGCAGGCGAACGGCATCCCGCTGGAGTCGGCGATGGCGAAGGCGTGGAACCTGCGCATCTTCAAGCACATCAAGGCGCAGGCCGACGCGGCCTCCCAGGTGCTGGCGGAAGAGCGCGGCCCCTGCCCCGACGCCGCCGACTACGGCATCAACGAGCGCTTCTCCAACAAGCTGGCGATCGCGCCGACCGCCTCGATCTCGATCATCTGCGGCGGCGCCTCGCCGGGCATCGAGCCGATCGCAGCCAACGCCTACACCCACAAGACGCTGTCGGGCTCCTATGCAGTGCGCAACAAGCACCTGGCGCGGCTGCTGGAGGAGAAGGGCAAGAACACCGAGGAGGTATGGACCTCGATCACCGTCAACGAGGGCTCGGTGCAGCACCTCGACTTCCTGACGGACGACGAGAAGGCGGTGTTCAAGACGGCGTTCGAGATCGACCAGCGCTGGCTGATCGAACACGCCGCCGACCGGCAGCCCTACATCTGCCAGTCGCAGTCGCTGAACATCTTCCTGCCGGCCGACGTGCACAAGCGCGACCTGCACCAGATCCACATGATGGCGTGGAAGCGCGGGGTGAAGAGCCTCTACTACCTGCGCTCCAAGTCGATGCAGCGCGCCGACATCGTCTCCAGCAACGGCCTCAAGCCGGTGGAGAAGGCCGACCCGGTCGAGCCGCGCAACTACGAGGAATGCCTCGCCTGCCAGTGAGGCGCCGGCCGCGCCGCTGCTCCCACGCACGCGGCGCGGCAGTTCTCCCGACAAGCTGCTGACGCGCAGCAGCGTCAGCGGGTGCCACGCAGCTTCTCCAGCTCCGCAATCGCCCGGTTGGCAGCCTCCGCCGCGGCGGTTGTGGCCTCGTCGTAGTGACGGATCACCATCTCGCCCAGCGGGGTGAGCGCAGCCCCGCCGCCGCCGCTGCCGCCCTCGCGTGTCTCCACCACCGGCGCGCCGAACAGGCGGTTCATGGCGTCGATCAGCAGCCACGCCCGGCGGTAGGACATGCCGAGACTGCGGGCGGCGGCGCTGATCGACCCGGTCGCGGCCACCGCCTTCAGCAGGGCGATCTTGCCCGGGCCGATGCGGCCGTCCGGCCCGCCGGGGTCGAGGTCGATGCGCAGCGTCAGCCGGGCCACCGCAAGCCTCCCGTTCAGCCCTGCGTCGAGACGGAGATCGCCTTGATCATCGCCACCATCGCGGCACCCGGCGCGATCGACAGGGCGGCCAGCGCGCGACGGGTGATCAGCGCGGGCAGGCGGTTGCCGTCGGCGCGCAGCCAGACCATCACCCGCGCCGCATCCACCGGCACGATCGCTTCCACCGTCACCGCCAGCCGGTTCAGCGCCGAATAGGCGCGCGGCGCTTCCGCAGCCAGCGCCACGTCGCGGGCGCGGACGCGGAGCACCGCCGTCCCCCCCGGCGCGAGCCCCTGCCCCGGCACCAGCAGCCGGCCGGCCGAGGTCTCGACGTCGGCGAGGCCGTCGCCGGGGTCGATGGCCGTCACGCGGCCGACCAGCATGCCGCTCGCCTCGTCCGGCCCGAGCAGCGCCACCGCGGCGTCGGACGCCAGCACCTGTTCCACCGGGCCGGCGAGGATGCTGCGGCCACCGTCCATCAGCACCAGGCGGTCGGCAAGGCGCAGCACCTCGTCCAGGCTGTGGCTGACGTAGATCATCGGCAGCCGCGCCACGTCGCGGAGGCCGGCGATGTAGGGCAGCAGCTCGGAACGCCGCCGGAGGTCAAGCGCGGCCATCGGCTCGTCGAGCAGCAGCAGGTCCGGCTGGGCGAGCAGCGCGCGGCCGATCGCCACCCGCTGCGCCTCGCCGCCGGAGAGCCCGTGGGGGCGGCGCGACACCAGCGCCGACAGCCCCAGCAGCGCCACCACCTCGTCGAGGCGAAGGCCCCGGTCCTGCCGCGCCCGGCGGAGCCCGTAGCGCAGGTTGCCCAGCACCGAGAGGTGGGGGAACAGGCGCGCCTCCTGGAACACCACGCCGACCCGGCGGGACCACGGCGGCAGACGGATGCCGCGGGCGGTGTCGAGGAATACCCGCTCGCCCAGGCGGATCCGGCCCTCCGCCGGGGTCAGCAGGCCGGCCACCGCCCGCACCACCGTGGACTTGCCGGCGCCCGACGGGCCGAACAGCGCGGTGACGCCGCCGGACGCACTGAAGGCGACGTCGAAGACGGTCGCGCCGAGCCGGTGGCGAAAGGCGACCTCGAGCTCGGGCATCGCGGGCGCCGTCACCCCTGCACCAGCCGGCGGCGCAGCACGCGGGACGACCATTCCGCGATCACCAGCGCCGACAGCGCCAGCACCACCGACAGCACGACGAGCCGCGCCGCCTGCGCCTCGCCACCCGGGGTCTGGATGGCGGTGTAGATTGCGAGCGGCAGGGTGCGGGTCTCGCCCTCGACGTTGGAGACGAAGGTGATGATCGCGCCGAACTCGCCCAGCGATGCGGCAAAGGCGGTGACGGCGCCGGCGATGAGCCCCGGCGCCATCAGCGGCAGGGTGACCGAGAAGAAGGCGTCGAGCGGCCGGGCGCCCAGCGAATGCGCCGCCTGCTCCAGCCCGCGGTCGATCGCCTCGATGGCAAGGCGGATGGCGCGGACCTGGAACGGGAAGCTCACCACCGCGGCCGCGACCACCGCCCCGGCGGTGGTGAAGATGAGCTGGATGCCGAAGGTCTCGTAAAGCCAGGCGCCGACGGGCGCGCGCCGGCCGAGGGTCACCAGCAGCAGGTAGCCGATCACGACCGGCGGCAGCACGAGCGGCATGTGGACCAGCCCGTCCAGCAGCACCTTGCCGGGGAAGCGCGCGCGGGCGAGGACCAGCGCCACCGCGACCGCCACGGGCAGGCTGCAGGCGACCGCGGCGCCGGCGACCTGCAGGCTCAGCAGGAAGGCGGTTGCCTCGGCGTCGCTCAGCCAGCCTCCCATTTGTCAGTCCGCCACGAAGCCGTAGCGGGCGAAGATTGCCATCGCCTGATCCGACAGCAGGAAGTCGAAGGCGGCCTGCGCGTCCGGGTTGCCGGTCGCGACCAGGGCGAAGGGATAGCGGATCGGGCCGTGGGTGTCCGGCGGAAAGGCCGCCACCACCTCGACCCCGTCGCTGATCGCCGCATCGGTGGAATAGACGATGCCCAGCGGCGCCTCTCCGCGCTCGACCAGCGCCAGCGCCGCCCGCACGTCGTCGGTCCCCGCCACCAGGGGTGCGACCGCATCCCACAGGCCCAGGTTCACCAGCGCCTCCCGGCCGTACTGGCCGGCCGGAATGCGCTCGGGGTCGGCCATCGCGATCACGCTGTCCGGCCCGATCAGCCCCGTGAGGTCGAGGTCCGGCCCGATGGCGACTCCGGTCGGCCCCTCCCCCGACGGCGCGATCAGCACCAGGCTGTTGGAGAGCGCGCTCGTGCGACTGCCCTCGACCAGCAGGCCCTCCGCCTCGACCGAGTCCATCCACTGCTCGCTGGCCGAGATGAAGATGTCGGCCGGCGCGCCCTCGATGATCTGCTGCGCCAGCGTGGACGAGCCGCCGAAGGACAGCCGCCACGGCGCGTTCCCGGCCGCGACCCAGGCCGCGCCGATCTCCTCCACCGCGTCGGTCAGGCTGGCGGCCGCGAAGACGGTGACCTCGCCCGCTACGGCCGGCAGCGGGGCGAGCACGGCAACGACAGCGGCGGAAACCAGGGCGCGCATGAGAGCCTCCACGAATTCCGGCGACGCGCTATATTCACCCATATACACCGCCTGGCAACAGGCAGCCGCAGGCGGGGGGATCATCCCCGTTGGGTATCGCGGCCGCGTACGCTACATGTTGTTGTCGCCGCGACAGCACGGCGCAACATCTCGCATCAACGCAGATGTGTCCGGCGCTTGACCTGCGCGCCGCGGCGGCCCATCGTCAAACGGGAAAGCCGGACCAGAGAGGAATTCATGTCGCTGCTCGACTCACGCCCGATGTACAAGCCCTTCAGCTATCCGTGGGCCTATGACGCGTGGCTTATGCAGCAGCGGATTCACTGGCTGCCGGAGGAGGTGCCGCTCGCCGACGACGTGAAGGACTGGCACAAGACGCTCAACGATGCCGAGCGGAACCTGCTGACCCAGATCTTCCGCTTCTTCACCCAGGCCGACGTCGAGGTGAACAACTGCTACATGAAGCACTACGCGCGGGTGTTCCAGCCCACCGAAGTGCAGATGATGCTGGCGGCCTTCTCCAACATGGAGACCATCCACATCGCGGCCTATTCCCACCTGCTCGACACCATCGGCATGCCCGAGGTCGAATACCAGGCCTTCCTCCACTACAAGGAGATGAAGGACAAGTACGACTACATGCAGCAGTGGGGCGTGGAGACCCCGCGGGACATCGCCAAGACCCTCGCCGTCTTCGGCGCGTTCACCGAGGGGCTGCAGCTGTTCGCCAGCTTCGCGATCCTGATGAACTTCCCCCGCTTCAACAAGATGAAGGGGATGGGCCAGATCATCACCTGGTCGGCGCGCGACGAGACGCTGCACACCAACTCGATCATCCGCCTGTTCCGCACGTTCATCGACGAGAACCGGTCGCTGTGGGACGACGCGCTGCAGCGCGACCTCTACAAGGCGTGCGAGACCATCGTCACCCACGAGGACGCATTCATCGACCTCGCCTTCGAGATGGGCGCGGTGCAGGGCCTGACGGCGGAGGAGGTCAAGCGCTACATCCGCTACATCGCCGACCGCCGGCTCGGCCAGCTCAACCTCCAGCCGCTGTACCGGATCGAGAAGAATCCGCTGCCGTGGATGGACGAGATGCTCAACGGCGTCGAGCACACCAACTTCTTCGAGAACCGGGCCACCGAGTACACCAAGGCGGCGACCACAGGTACGTGGGAGGAAGCCTTCGCGTGACCGCCGCCGCGGCCGGACGGCAGCCGGCCGCGCTGTCGCGAACGCGCCGGGGTTGACTGGCACAAACGGGTGTACAACCGGCGCCCCGCGGGTCAGCATCGGGTCCGCCATCGGTCTGCTGCTGATCGGGAGGGCGCATCGTGACGGTGTCGAGGACGGACGGGGACGCCCGGTCCCCCCACACCCTGAGCGACGACGAGATGACGACGGAGCGCCGGCTCGGCCGGCGCACGCTGCTGACGCTGGTCACCGGCGCGACCGGCGCCGGCGTTGCCGCCTGCATCCCGTTCCGCCAGTCCGGCCGCGACAGTCCCGGAACCAGCGGGGACTCCGGCCGCTCCGGCGGCGGCAGCGGCGGTCCGACCTACACCGGGATCACCGACAGCGACTCCGGCGCGTCGCGGGATTCCCCTGGCTACGGCGCCGGCAGCAGCAGCGGGAGCGGCAGCGGGGGCCCGGTTTATACCGGCTTCACCGACAGCGACTCCGGCCCGAACCGCGACCAGTCCGGCTACGGCCGCCATGGCGGCGGTGAAGACGGCCGCACCGCGAGCTACACCGGGCTCACCGACAGTGACAGCGGCGCCGACCAGGACAGCCCCGGCTATGGCCGACGCGGCTCCTGACCTGGTGGCGGACGTCCAGCCCGTCGGCAGTCTCGCCTGGCTGATCGCCCCGGAACCGGCCGAGCGCTTCCTTGCCGAGCACTGGGAGCGGCAGCCGCTCGTCGTCCACCGCGGCATGCCCGACCGCCATGCCGGCCTGCTCTCGCTGGACGACGTGCACCGGGTGCTGACGGAGACCGTGCTGCGCCTCGAGGACGTGCAGGTGACCAACGCCGCACGCGATGTGCGGCCGGAGCAGTACAGCCGCGAGGGCGGGATCATCGACGTCGCGCGCCTCTACCAGGAGCTCGCCGACGGCAGCACCGTCATCCTGCCGCAGCTCCACCTGCGCCTCCCGCGGCTGGCAGCGTTCTGCCGGTCGCTGGAGAGCGAGCTCGGCGCCCGTTTCCAGACCAACGTCTACCTCACCCCGGCCGGCGCCAGGGGATTCCGGAGCCACTACGACAGTCACGACGTGTTCGTGCTGCAGGTGGCGGGGCGAAAGCGCTGGCGGCTGTACCAGACGCCGATCCGGTTGCCGATGCAGGGGCAACGGTTCACGCCGGGCTCCGTCGAACCCGAACGGACGAGTGCGGCCTTCACCCTCGAGCCCGGCGACACGGCCTACATTCCGCGCGGGGTGATGCACGACGCGGAGTCGGACGACGGCCCGTCGCTCCACATCACCGTCGGCATGCTCACCCGCACCTGGCACGACCTGTTCGTCGAGGCGCTGTCGGAGGTGACGCTGAACGACCCCGACTTCCGGCGCAGCCTGCCTCCGGGCTTTGTCGGGCCCGGCTACGACCGCAGCGCGGCCCGCGCCCGGTTCCGGGAGCTCATGGACCGCCTCGTCGCCCGCGCCGACTTCGACGCGGCGCTCGACCGCTTCGTCGACGATCTGGCAGCGACGCGCCATCCCCTGCTGCCGGGCCAGTCCGCACAGATGGCGGCCCTGCCGCGGCTCGACGGCGACAGCCTGGTCGCCGCCCGTCCCGGCCTGATCTGCCGGCTGGAGCAGAAGGCGAACACGCTGACCATCCACTGCTACGGCAATGCGGTCATCGTTCCCGCCAAGGCTGCGCCGGCCGCGGTCGCGGCGCTGCAGCCCTCCGGCACCGCCATCCGCGACCTGCCCGGTCCGCTCGACCTCGAGGGCAGGCTGGTGCTGGTCCGGCGGCTGGTGCGCGAGGGCCTGGTGACGGTGCAGGTCCCCTGACAGGGGCCGTGGTGCTTCATCCCGGCGTTCACCAGATGTGCTTGCCCGCACGGGCGAGGCGCGGCGTACTGAGGGGCATGACGACTCGCCTCTCGCAGCACGATGCGCGCCGGCTGACGCTGGGCCTGCAGGGCCTTGCCGACCCGCCCCGCCGGGCGATGACGACGGAGAGCCTGCGGGACCTGATCCATCGCCTCGGCTTCGTCCAGATCGACAGCATCCAGACGCTGGCGCGCGCCCATCACATGATCCTCCGCGCCCGCGCCGACGGCTACCGCCCGGCCCTGCTGCAGCGCCTGCACGAGCGGGAGCGGAAGCTGTTCGAGCACTGGACGCACGACGCCTCCTTCATCCCGGTCGAGTTCTACCCGCACTGGAACCGGCGGATGCTGCGCAGCGCCGACCGCCTGCGCGAGCGGTTCAGCCGCTGGCACGGCCCCGCCTTCACCCGCCACCTCGAGGCGATGCTGGACCGGGTGCGGCGGGAGGGCCCCCTCCTCGCCCGCGACGTGGCCGGCACCGAGGTGCGCAGCGGCCCGCGCGAGCCGGGGTGGTGGAACTGGCACGAGGGCAAGATCGCGCTGGAGTACCTGTGGCGCAGCGGCAAGCTCGCCATCGCCGGCCGGCGCAACTTCCAGAAGGTCTATGACCTCGCCGAGCGCGTGGTGCCCGAGCCGTACGTCTCCACCGTCACCGACCACGACGCCTATGTCGCCTGGGCCTGTTCCAGCGCGCTCGGGCGGTTGGGCGTCGCCACCCCCGGCGAGATCGCCCGCTTCTGGGACCTGGTGACGGTCGAGGAGGCCAAGGCCTGGTGCGACGCCGCCGTCGCGGACGGGACGGTGCGCACGGTGGCGGTCGAGGGCACGGACGGGACGCGGACGATGCTGGCGCGGCCGGACCTGCCGGAGGTGCTGGCGGCCATGCCGGAGCCGCCGGACCGGATCCGGGCGCTGAGTCCGTTCGACCCGGTGCTGCGCGACCGCAAGCGGCTGGAGCGGCTGTTCGGCTTCGACTACCGGATCGAGGTGTTCGTGCCGGCGCCGAAACGCAAATACGGCTATTACGTCTTCCCCCTGCTGGAGGGCGACCGGCTGATCGGGCGCATCGACATGGCGGCCGATCGCGCCCGCGACGCGCTGGTGGTGACCGCGCTCTGGCCCGAGCCGGGCATCGGGCTGGGCCGCGGGCGGATGGACCGGCTGCAGGCGGAGCTCGACCGGCTGCGCCGCTTCGCCGGCCTCGCCCGTGTCGCGATGAAGGACGGCTATCTCCGCGAGCCGCTCTGAGCCGCCGCGGAACGGGCCGCCGCATCGCGCAACCTTTGCCTCCGCCCCGCTCCGGTCGCTATCATCCGGCAACGGGACAACGCACCGGCATCGCGCCGGCAGGGGAGGAAGGAAGAGTGGTGCAGACGGCAAGTCTCGGCTTCCCGCCGATCGGGATCAGCGACGCGGTCGGGCTGTGGCAGACCGGGGCGATCGACGACTGGCGGCTGAGCACGATGGCGCGGACCGCCCGCCAGGCCGCGTGGAGCGCACAGCGTGCGGCCGGGATCGACATCATTCCCAGCGGGGAGTGGGGCTACGGCGACCCGGTGGCGGACACCGCGGCGATGGCGGGCGCGGTGCCGGCGCGATTCGGCCCCGACATCGGCCGCGCGAAGCTCGAGGTGCGGCTGGCGCTCGCCTTCGGCTCCGGCGAGGAGGCGCCGGCCCGGGCGGCGTGGTACGGCACGCACCGGCAGTTCGTGCAGCCGGTGCTGGGGGAGGACGACCGCTGGCGGCTGAATTCGGCGCACCCGGTGGCCGAGCAGCTCGAGGCGCGGAGCTTCGGCATCACCACCCGGCCGGTGCTGATCGGACCGATCAGCTTCCTGCTGCACTGCCGCGCCGCCGGCGGCTCGCCGCTCGCCTTCCTCGACCGGGCGCTGCCGGCCTATCAGGAGATGGTGAAGCAGTTCCACATCCATGGCGCCGACTGGGTGCAGCTCGACGAGCCGGCGCTGGCCGGCTGCAACGACCCCTCGGTGCTGCAGGCGTTCGCGAAGGCCTACGCGCAGCTCCGCGACGGGAGCGCGCCCAGGATCATGGTCGTGACCTACGGCGGCCCGGTGACGGCGGCGCTGGACGTGCTGAAGGCGGCGCCGATCGAGGGGCTGCACATCGACCTGGTGGCGGCGCCGGACCAGATCGGCCCGGTTGCCGCGGCCTGGCCGGCCGACCGCGCGCTGTCGCTCGGCGTGGTCGATGCCGCAAGCCCGGCGCCCACCCGGGTCGCCAGTGCGCTGCGCCTGGTGCAGCAGGCGATGGACCAGCTCGGGCCGGCGCGGCTGCAGGTGGCGCCGTCGATGCCCCTGACCTTCGCGCCGACCGCGCTCGACCGCGCGCCGCTGGATCTGGTGCCGCGGATCGAGACGGCGGCGGACAAGCTCCGCGCCGTGCGCCGGATCGCGGACGCGGCCACCGGGGGGACAGACCTGCCCGACGCCGGCACGGCGCTGCCCGACCGGCCGGAGCTCACCCCCGCGGCCCTGGCCGGCTGATCCGGCCAGGAGGCGCGGACCGGAAAGGAAAAGTCAGAGGCTGTCGTAGTCGCCGGCGAAGTCCAGCTCGCGCATCAGGAAATGGCTGTCGCGGGCGATGTCGTCGAACTCGTCCTCGAAGTCTGCCTCGGCCTCCTCGAAGACGTCGTCGGCCTGCCAGTCGTCGAAATCCTGGTCGAGGATGACGTCGTCGAAGCGGTCGCTGAACGCGTCGGCATTGCTGCGGTGCATGGCTTTCCTCCACCGTGTTTTCCTGCTGACAGGGCTCAGGTGGCCGCCGCATTTGGCGCACGCGCGACAATAATGAGGCAACATCGCGCCCGATGTGCCCGGCGTCACACAGTGAGGACGGTGGAAGCACCGCCGGGAGCGGCGCGGGAGGCCGGTGACCGAGACGTGAGAGCACGCCCGGCCGCGGACCGGTCCGGTCTGGCGGCGCCCTGAGTGAGACAACGCGACCGAAGGGCCGTCCGAATTTCGGACGTCCCATGACACCGCCTCGTCATGGCGCGCACTCCCCCGGGAGATGGCCGGGACGGGCCCGGCCATGAGGGGGCAGCAGGAGCCCTGGTCCCCGGGGCGTCGGACGTCTCTTCCGGAACCTGCCCCGGTGCAGGAAGCGGCGCCGGGACGCCGCGCTACAGCATCAGCCGTCGGTCGGTCACCGGCAGCACGCGCGCCATGTCCGGGGTGGGGTGGCGCGGGCGGGGCGGGTTGCTGATGGGCTGCGGGGCGCCGGTGTTCGCCGCGCGCTCGATGGCAAGCAGGGCGCGCATGTCGGCCAGGCCCTCCTCGCCGTCGGACTCCGGCCGGGTGCCGTTCAGGATGCACTCGGCGAAATAGGCGGTCTGACCGGCGAAGTGGTCCGTCTGCGGGAACACGCGCTCGGTCGTCTCCGCGCCGCGGGTGAGCCGCATGCGGGTCGCGGTCTCGAAGCGGAAGCCCGGGTTGAGCGAGATCTCGCCCTCGCTGCCGACGATCCGGTACTGGTCGATCCCGGCGCAGCCGAAGCTCGCGACGAACTGGGCGATGCCGCCGTTGGGAAAGCGCAGCGTGGCGCCGATCGACTCCTCGACCTCGGTGAACCGCGGGTCGTTGTCGCCGCGCACGGTCATGGCAATCGCCTCCACCGGTTCGGCGGCGAAGATGTGCCGGGCCGCGTTGACACAGTAGACGCCGAGGTCCTGCAGCGGCCCGCCCCAGTGCTCCGCCTTCAGCCGGTGGTTGTCGGGCGTGGACTGGAAGCCGAACACCGAGGAGAAGATGCGCGGCGTGCCGATCGCGCCCTCGCGGATCAGCCGCAGTACCTCCAGCGTGCCCGGCTCGTTGTGCAGCCGGTAGGCCGTCATCAGCCAGACGCCGGCCTCGGCGGCCGCCGCGATCATCGCCTCGCACTCCGCCTCGGTGACGGCGAGCGGCTTCTCGACCAGCACGTGCTTGCCGGCGCGGGCGGCGCGGATGGTGTAGTCGGCGTGCATCGAGTTCGGCAGCGCGATGTAGACCGCGTCGACCACGTCGTCGGCCAGCATGGCGTCGTACTGGTCGTAGCCGTAGATGCGGTCGATGCCATAGAAATCGGCGAGCTTCTTCGCGTTGGCGGCATTGCCGCTGACGATCGCGGTCATCACCGCGTTGCCGGCGGCGGCAACCCCCGGCATGAAGGCGATCTGCGAGATCCAACCGGCGCCGACGACGCCGAACCGCACCTTGTCCACTGTCTTCCCTCCCCTCAGGACCGGGCCGGAGGCCGCGACCGTGTCCCCGGCCGAATCACTCGGGGGCACGATAGCACCGCCGCGCGATCGGGACATGCCGGGCGGCGCGCGGAAGCCGCCGGTTCGCTATTCGACCCGGATGAATCCGGTCATGCCGGTCTTCTGGTGCTCGATGATGTGGCAGTGGAAGACCCAGTCACCGGGGTTGTCGGCAACCAGGGCGACGTCCACGCGCTCGTCGGGCAGCAGCAGCGCGGTGTCGGTGACGAGCGGCAGCAGTTCGCGCCGGTTCGAGTGGAGCAGTCGGAAGCTCATGCCGTGGAGATGGATCGGGTGCATGTGCGGCGTGCGGTTGCTCAGGCTCAGCACATAGGACCGGCCGAGGCGCAGCACCACGAGCGGCGCGCCGGGGTCCGGCATGTCGCCCGGCCAGGCCTGCCGGTTGATCGCCCAGAAGGTGTAGCCGGGCGTGCCGCACACGCTCGGCCGGTCGGCGGTGTCGGCGGTGGCGCTGAACTCGAAGGCGAGCGTCTCCGCGGCGGAGAGGTCCGGCTCCGGCACCGGGTTCGGCGGCAGCGGCGCGAGCTCGGCGAGACTCCGCCCGAGGCTGGCACCGGTCGCCCGCAGCCGCGCCAGCGTCACCAGCCGGTTGCCCGCCAGCGTCGCCAGCGCCGCCTCCTCGCCCTCCCCGTCCGGCATGCGCACGGCGAGGTCCAGGCGCTGGCCGGGGCCGAGCAGGAAGTCATCCGGCAGCGCGAACGGCGTGGGCGCGGGATTGCCGTCCAGCGCGATCGCCTCCGCCTCCCCACCCGTCATCCGCAGCCGGTAGATGCGGGTGACGTCGGTCGCAGCCAGCCGCAGCCGGACGAGGCCGCCGGCCGGTGCGTCGTGGACCGGCGCCTGCCGCCAGTTGGCGGTGAGCACGGTGCCGAAGGTGCCGGCGCGCGCCGCCTGGCGCGGGATCGACGGCGGGAGGAACCGCCCGTCGTCGCCGAGGCGGAAGTCGCGCAGGTTGAGCACGACCTCGGCGTCGAAGCCGGGGTCCTCCGCCTCCTCGACGACCAGCACGCCGGTCAGCCCGTGCCCCATCTGCTCCAGCGTGTTGCAGTGCGGGTGGTACCAGAAGGTACCGGCATCGGGCGGGGTGAAGGCGTAGCGGAAGCGTTCGCCCGGCTCCACCGGCGGCTGGGTCAGGTAGGGCACGCCATCCATCGCGTTCGGCACGCGCAGGCCGTGCCAGTGGATCGTGGTCCGCTCGTCCAGCCGGTTGTCGAGCTCGGCGACGAAGACCTCGCCCTGGCGAATGCGGATCACCGGCGGCGGCGCGTCGGGCGCGTAGGACAGCACGTCCGTGACCGCGCCGGGCACCAGCGCGAACCGGGCCGGCTGCGGCGCGATCACCATGTCGGGCGCGGCCGCCGTCGCGCGCCCGGCGAGGCCGACGCTCAGGCCGCCGGCCATCCCTGCGGCCGTCAGCCCGCAGCCGATCAGCAGTTCGCGCCGGGTCAGTCCCATGGTGTCTGTTGCGAATGAGGATCGCTTGCATCAAGCGGAGCCACCGCGCCGGAGTCAAGGCGATCGCCTGCGACGGATTGGGCGACGGTGGCGGAAGTTGCCCTCCGACGTCATGCCCCGGCCTGCGCCGGCAACCCCGTGACAGGTGCACCCTTGCCGGGAGATGGCCGGGACGGCCCGGCCATGACGCCAGTGGCCCCCCTGCGCGAACCGCCCCTAGTAGCAGCCGGCGACCCGCGCGCGCTGCTGGACCAGGGCAAGCACCATGTCGATGGTCGGGGTCGGCACCTTCGCGAGCCGGCCAAGCTCCTGCACGGCCGTCACCAGGGCGTCGATCTCCATCGGCTTGCCGTTCTCCAGGTCCTGCAGCATCGAGGTGCGGTGGGCACCGACGTCGGCAGCCCAGCCGATGCGGGTATCGACGTCGACGGTGAAGCGCACGCCCAGCGCCTCCGCCACCGCCTGGCCCTCCACCATCATCGCCCGCACGACGGCGCGCACGCCAGGATCGGCGGCGATCTCCTCCAGCGTCGCGTGGGTCAGCGCGCTCACCGGGTTGAACGACAGGTTGCCCCACAGCTTGATCCAGATGTCATCGCGGATGCGCGGCCGCACCGGCGCCTTGAAGCCGGCTTCCGTCAGCGCCTTCGACAGCGCGGTCACCCGGTCGGAGCGGCTGCCGTCGGGTTCGCCGAGCATGAAGCGGTTGCCGTGGGTCACCTTGACCACGCCCGGCTCGGCGATCTCGCCCGCCGGATAGACGACGCAGCCGATGCAGCGCTGCGGCGGCAGCTTCTCCCACAGCACCCCGTCGGGATCGACCGACCGCACCCGCTCGCCGTCGAGGGGCCCGCCGTGGGCATGGAAATACCAGTGCGGGATGCCGTTCATCGCAGTGACGATCATCGTCTCCGGGCCCAGCATCGGCTGCATCGCGTCGGCAATGCCGGCGACGGCCGGGGCCTTGACGGTGACGAAGACGGCGTCCTGCTCGCCGGCCTCGGCCGGATTGTCCGTCGCCGCCGGGCGGGTGACGAAGTCCTCGCCCTCGCCGATCAGACGCAGCCCCTTCTCGCGGATTGCCGCGAGGTGCGCCCCGCGCGCAATCAGCGTCACCGCTGCCCCGGCCTGGGCGAGCTTCGCGCCGAGGAAGCCACCGATCGCCCCGGCGCCGTAAATCGCGATCTTCATCACGCGAGCCCGAGCGTCTTGGCGAGGCCGATGCGCTGCAGCTTGCCGGTCGGACCCTTGGGGATCTCGTCGAGGAACAGGATGGTGCGCGGCACCTTGAAGTCGGCCAGCCGGCGGGCGACGAAGGCCCTGATCGCCGGCGCATCCGGCACCGGATCGCAGTCGGGCCTGAGCACGATCGCCGCCGCAACTTCCTCGCCCAGCTTCTCGTGCGGCACGGCGAAGGTTACCGCCTGGGCCACCGCCGGATGGTCCATCAGCACCTCGTCCACCTCGCGCGGCGCGATCTTCTCGCCGCCGCGGTTGATCAGCTCCTTCAGCCGGCCGGTGATGTAGAGGTAGCCCTCCTCGTCGATGTAGCCC
>CALKHQ010000284.1 GCA_937988735.1 uncultured Alphaproteobacteria bacterium | reverse complement strand
GCCGGGCCTGCGCTCGGTCGCGCCGAGACGCACCGGCCGCGCGGGAGCATAGTGGGAGCGGAGCTGGCCGGGGGCGGTCGGCGCCGCGGCCGCCGCAGGTGCGGCGAGCGGCCCCACCACCGCCTCGATCGCCGCCCGCGCAAGCCCGCCGGGACGCAACAGGACCGGACAGCCGGGATCGGTGACATCGAGGATGGTCGATTCCACCCCCACCGGACACGGGCCGCCGTCGAGGATGAGGTCCACCTGGTCGCCCAGCGCCTCCGCCACATGCGCGGCCGTCGTGGGACTGAGCCGGCCGGACGGGTTGGCGCTGGGCGCAGCCACCGGCCGCTCCACCGCCCGCAGGAGCGCCTGCGCCACCGGCGCCGCCGGCACCCTGACCGCCAGCGTGTCCAGCCCCGCCGTCACCAGCAGCGACACCGGGCAGTCGGGCCGCCGTGGCAGCAGCAGCGTCAGCGGCCCCGGCCAGAAGCGCGCGGCGAGCGCCTGCGCCGCCGGATTGTCCGCCACCAGCCGGAACGCCTGCCCGGCGTCTGCGACATGGGCGATCAGCGGGTTGAACCGCGGCCGCTCCTTGGCCGCGAAGATCCGGGCGACGGCGGCGTCGCTGGTCGCATCCGCGCCCAGCCCGTAGACGGTCTCGGTCGGAAAGGCGACCAGGCCGCCCGCGCGCAGCACCTCGGCCGCCCGCGCGATGGCGACGGGGTCGGCGGGAACGACGCGGGTGAATTCGTTCGCTGTCATGGCGTCTCTGGTTGCCCGAGCCCGTGTTGCAGTGCAACATTTCTCTGCTGCAGCGCAGGCGGAGACGAGCGATGGCGGGACGGATCATCACGATCGCACAGCAGAAGGGCGGCGCGGGCAAGTCCACGCTCGCGGTCAACCTCGCCGTGGCGCTGGCCCAGGGGCGGCGGAAGGTGGTCCTGGTCGACATCGACCCGCAGGGCACCGTCGCCCGCTGGGGCGAGCTCCGGGCGGCCAACGCGGCGCAGACGAAGGCGAAGCTCGCCGTCGAGGCGATCGCCGGCTGGCGGACCGCGAACCAGGTGAAGCGGCTTGCGGAGGAGCATGACGCCGTCCTCATCGACAGCCCGCCCCACGCGGAAACGGAGGCGAGGCTCGCCATCCGTGCCGCCGACCTGATCGTCGTGCCGCTGCAGCCCAGCCCGGCCGACCTGTGGGCGGTGCAGCCGACCCTCGACATGGCGGCGGAGGAGAAGCGGCCGGTGCTGGTGGTCCTGAACCGGACGCCGCCGCGGGCCCGCCTCGTCGCCGAGATCGCGGAGGCCGCGGCAAGGCTCGGCCACCTCGACCTCAACGTCGCAGGCACCCGCATCGGCAACCGGGTCGCCTTCGCCGAGGCCTTCATGCGCGGGCTCGCCGCCGCGGAAATCCGGGCTGCGACCGCCGCCGACGAGATCGCGGCGCTCGCCCGCGAGGTGTGGAAGCGGGCCTCCTGACGGCAGGCTGTCAGCAGCCCCGCGGCAGGGTTCCGGCATCGAAGCAAGGGGAGCGCGACATGGACAGCATCATGTCTCACGTCTCGATCGGCACCAACGACTTCGACCGCGCGGTCGCGTTCTACGACGCGGTGCTGCCGGCGATCGGCGCGCGGCGGCTGGAGACCTTCCCGGGCGCGGCCGCCTATGGCAGGCAGTACCCGGAATTCTGGGTGCAGACCCCGGCCGACGGAGGCAGGGCGGCCAGCGCCAACGGCATCCACTTCGCCTTCCTCGCCACGTCCGAGGAGATGGTGCGCGCGTTCTGGGATGCAGCGCTGGCCGCCGGCGCCACGCCCGACGGCGAGCCCGGCCCGCGCCCGCACTACGGCCCCGCCTACTACGGCTGCTTCGTGCGCGACCTCGACGGCCACAAGATCGAGGCCATGTTCTGGGACGAGAGCAAGGCGTGACGGGAGACGCCATGATCAGGCTGTACTGGAGCCCGCGCACCCGGGCCACGCGCGCGGTCTGGCTGATGGAGGAATCGGGACTGCCCTACGAGATCGAGCCCGTGAACATCCACGACCCCGCGGCCAAGGCGGCCAGCCCCGGTTTCCTCGCCGCGAGCCCGCTGGGCAAGGTGCCCGCGATCCAGGACGGGCCGGTGGCGATGGCGGATTCGGCCGCGATCGGGATCTACATCGGCGACCGCTATCCGGAAACGCGGCTCGCTCCGGCGATCGACGATCCCGACCGCGGCCGCTACCTGTTCTGGATGACCTTCTCGCCGGGCGTGATCGAGCCGGCGATGGCGGAGCGGTTCTACAACATCGCGCCGAACCCGGTCGCCCACGGCTGGGGCACGTTCGACGCGATGATCGAGACCGTCGCCAGGGCGGTGGAGCCCGGGCCGTGGCTGCTGGGCGACCGCTTCACGGCGGCCGATGTGATGATCGGCTCGGCGCTCTCCTACATGGGCTACGTCGGCATGTTGCCCGACGATCCCGTCCTCAGGGCCTATGCCGGGCGCTGCGAGGCCCGCCCGGCGCGGCAGCGGGCCCGGGAGAAGGAACGCGCCCTCGGCTGGTGACGCCGCAGGAGGGCAGCGCCGTCATCACCGGCCCGGTGCCGGGGACTCTTCGCCATGTGCTCTGCGGGCAGGCTGCGCGGCGGGTGAAGGGTCCTTCGCCCGCAGCCGGCCGGGCGGCACGCCAAGCACGCGCTTGAACGCCCGGCTGAACGCGGCCTCGGATTCGTAGCCCAGCCGCCGGGCCACGGCGGCGATCTTCATCCGGTCGCGGGTCAGCCACTGCCGCGCCTGGTGCATGCGCACCCGCGTCACGTAGCGGGCCGGCGTCTCGCCGACGATGGCGGTGAAATGCTGGGCGAAGCCCGAGCGCGAGGCGCCCATCAGCGCCGCCATCGATTCCACCGTCCAGTCGCGGGTCGGGTCGCGGTGGATCGCCGCCAGCACCTTCCCGATCTTCGGGTGCCGCACGGCGGCGAGCCAGCCGGTGGCATCGCCGCAGCCCCGCTCGACCCAGGCCCGGATGATGGTCGCCGCCAGCACGTCGGCGAGCCGCGCCAGCACGCCGGCGGCGCCCACCCGCTCTGCCGCCACCTCGCGCGCCATCGCCGCAAGGAAGTGCGGCACCTCAGGCTCCCGCGCCGCCAGGTCGCAGATCCGCAGCACGTCCGGCATCAGCGCGAACAGCGGGTGCAGGCCGTCCAGGCTGAACCGCATGCTGCCGCAGAACAGCAGCGTCCGCGCGCCATCGCCGCAGCACGACACGTTGAAGACGTTCTCGCACAGCGGCTCGACGGTGTAGCTCGACAGCGGCCGGGTGACCGCGCCCGGCGCGCTGGCCACCGCATGGGCGGCCCCGCGCGGCAGCAACACCGCATCGCCCGGCAAGAGCTCCGTCCACTCGCCCGCAGGCGTCTGCAGCCAGCAGCCGCGGCCGGCGATGAAGTGGAAGCGCGCTTCCGGCTGCGCCGGGAAGGCAATGCCCCAGGGCGCCGCCATCACGCAGCGCTGGTAATCGACGCCTTCCAGCCGCAGCCCGCGCAGGATCTCGGTCAGCGGGTCGCCGGCTGGCCCGGCGGTTCTGGACGAATGATCAAACATGACGGTGTTTCCGGCATGGAAACGCCAGAAGGCTACGCCAACTTGCGCCGCGGGTTCCACCAGTTCGGAGGTGCGCCGTGACGCAAACCCCTTCCGGCGCGGACGTCGCCGACGCCGCGCCAGCCTATGCTGACAGTGGTGCTGTCGCACGCGAAGGCCAGCCCGCCTGGGCGGCCGTGGTATCGCTCGCCCTCGGCGTGTTCGGCCTCGTGACGGCGGAGTTCCTGCCTGCGAGCCTGCTCACCCCGATCGCCGACGACCTCGGGGTCACCGACGGAGCCGCCGGCCAGGCCGTCACCGCCACCGCGGTCATCGGCGCCTTCGCCGCGCCGCTGATGGCGATGGTGACGAAGCGCTTCGACCGCCGGGTGGTCATGTGGACGCTGACCGCGCTGCTGGTGCTGTCCAGCCTGCTCGGCGCGCTTGCCGCCGACTATGTGACCTTCCTCGCCTCGCGGCTGATCCTCGGCGTCAGCCTCGGCGGCTTCTGGTCGATGGCGGCGGCAATGGCAATGCGCCTGGTGCCGATGGACCTGCTGGCGCGGGCGATGGCGATCATCCTCACCGGCGTGTCGGTGGCGACCGTGCTCGCCGCGCCGGTCGGTGCCTCGATCGGGGATCTCTGGGGCTGGCGCGCCGCCTTCCTGCTGTCTGCCGGCATCGGCGTGCTCGCCCTCGTCGTCCAGCTCTCCACCATCCCCCGGCTGCCGCCGGTGGGGGCACCGGGCTTCCGCACCCTGTTGGCGCTGCTGACCCGGCCGCAGATCCGGCTGGGGCTGATCGCGACCCTGCTGTTCGCCTCCGGCCACTTTGCCGGCTTCACCTACTTCCGGCCGTTTCTGGAACGGGTTCCGGCCGTGGACGTGCCGACCATCTCGCTGACCCTGCTCGCCTTCGGCATCGGCGGCTTCCTCGGCAACTTTGCCGGCGCCTGGCTGGTGGAGCGCAGCGTCAGGCTGGCGCTGACCGTCGCGCCGGTGTCGATTGCGGCGATGGCGGGCGTGCTCGTCGTCGGCGGGGAGGCGCTCGCGGTGGCGGTCACGGCCATCGCCTTCTGGGGTTTTGCCTTCGGCGCCATCCCGGTCGCCATCTCCAACTGGCTCACCCGTGCGGCCCCGGACGAGGCGGAAAGCGCGGGCGGGCTGCTGGTAGCCACCTTCCAGGTGGCCATCGCCGCCGGCGCCATTCTCGGCGGCCTGCTGGTCGACTCGTCGGGCGTCGCCGGCGCCCTCGTCTACTCGGCTCTCGCGACGCTCCTCGCCGGCGTCGTCGTCCACCGCTTCGGC
>CALKHQ010000283.1 GCA_937988735.1 uncultured Alphaproteobacteria bacterium | reverse complement strand
TCACTCCACCGTCACGCTCTTGGCGAGGTTACGCGGCTGGTCGACGTCGTTGCCCTTCAGCACCGCGGTGTGATAGGCGAGGAGCTGCACCGGGATCGTGTAGAGGATCGGCGCGGTGAGCGAATCCACTGCCGGCAGCGCGAAGGCGGCCGCCGTCTGTCCCGCGAGCTTCTCCACCCCGTCGGCGTCGGAGAACAGGATCACCCGGCCCCCGCGGGCGATGGTCTCCTGCACGTTGCTCAGCGTCTTGTCGAACCATGCGTCGTGGGGCGCGATCACGATCACCGGCACGCGCTCGTCGATCAGCGCGATCGGGCCGTGCTTCATTTCGCCGGCTGCATAGCCCTCGGCGTGGATGTAGCTGATCTCCTTGAGCTTCAGCGCCCCTTCCATGGCAATCGGATAGCTGACGCCGCGGCCGAGGTAGAGCACGTCGCGCGCCTCGGCGACCAGCGGGGCCACCGCGCGGATCGCCTCGTCGTGGTTCAGCACCTCGGCGATGCGGGCGGGAAGCTCGGTCAGCACGCCGGTGAGCCGCGCCTCCTCGGTGGCGTCGATCGCACCGCGGGCGCGGGCGGTGGCAATGGCGAGCGCGCCGAGCACGGTGAGCTGGGTGGTGAACGCCTTGGTCGAGGCGACGCCGATCTCGGGCCCGGCATAGGTCGGCAGAACGACGTCCGCGGCCCGGGCGATCGAACTCTCCGGCACGTTGACCACGGCCATGATGTGCTGCCCGTTGGCGCGGCAGTAGGACAGGGCGGCCAGGGTGTCGGCCGTCTCGCCGGACTGGGAGACGAACAGCGCGGCGCCCCCGGGCTGCAACGGCGCCTCGCGGTAGCGGAACTCCGACGCGATGTCGATCTCCACCGGCAGCCGCGCGATGCGCTCGAACCAGTACTTGGCCACCATGCAGGCGTAGAAGGCGGTGCCGCACGCGCTCATGGTGAGCTTCGGCACCTTGGCCAGGTCGAAGGGCAGCGGCGGCAGGGTGACCGTGCGGCTGGCGGGGTTGACGTAGGCCTGGAGCGTGTCGCCGACGACCGCCGCCTGCTCGTGGATCTCCTTCTCCATGAAGTGGCGGTAGTTGCCCTTGCCGATCATCGCACCGGAGAGCGCCGTCTGCTTCACCGGCCGCTCGACCGCGGCGCCGTCGGCGTCGAACACGGTGGCGCCGTCCGCGGTCACCACCGCCCAGTCCCCTTCCTCGAGATAGCTGATGCGGTCGGTCAGCGGGGCGAGCGCCAGCGCGTCGGAGCCGATGTACATCTCGCCGTCGCCATGGCCGATGGCGAGCGGGGAGCCGCGGCGGGCGCAGATCAGCTTGCCCTGGTGGCCGGCGAAGATGATGCCGAGCGCGAAGGCGCCCTCGACCTCGGCCAGCGTCCGGCGCGTCGCCTCCTCGGGCGTCATCCCCTCGTCCAGCAGGCGGGTCAGCATCACCGCGACAACCTCGGTGTCGGTGTCGGTCTCGAAGTTGTGGCCGGCCATGCGCCGGCGCAGCGCGAGGTAGTTCTCGATGATGCCGTTGTGGACCAGCGCCACCCGGGAGGTGCCGTGGGGATGGGCGTTGGTCTCGGTCGGCGCGCCGTGGGTTGCCCAGCGGGTGTGGCCGATGCCCGTCTCGCCGGCGAGCGGGTTCGCGGTCAGGACGCGGGCGAGGTTGTCGAGCTTGCCCGGCGCCCGGCGCCGCTCGATGTGGCCGTTGCACAGGGTCGCGATGCCCGCGCTGTCGTAGCCGCGGTATTCCAGCCGCCGCAGGCCCTCGAGCAGCCGCGGCGCGGCCGGCTCCCTGCCGACGATCCCGATGATGCCGCACATGGATCAGCCTCCTTCCGGACGCCGTCCGGGTCAGTGTTTGCCCCGTTCCGCCTTCGCCTTCGCCCGGCGATCGCGAAAGCCGGGGGCGTAGCCGGGCTTTTCGGTCTGGCGGCCGCGCGCGATGGCCAGCGCGTCGGGGGCGACGTCGCTGGTGATGGTGCTGCCGGCGGCGACGATGGCGCGGTCCCCCACCGTTACCGGCGCGACCAGGGCGGTGTTGGAGCCGATGAAGGCGCCTTCGCCGATCACGGTCCGGCTCTTCACGAAGCCGTCGTAGTTGCAGGTGATGGTGCCGGCGCCGATATTGGCCCCGGCGCCGATCTCGGCATCGCCGATGTAGGACAGGTGATTGACCTTCGCCCCGGGCCCGACGGCGGCGGCCTTGACTTCGACGAAGTTCCCGATGTGGGCACCCGCCGCGATCTCCGCGCCCGGGCGCAGCCGGGCGAACGGCCCCACCGGCACGCCCCGGCCGACGGATGCACCCTCGAGGTGGCTGAAGGCGCGGATGCGGGCGCGGGTGGCGATGCGCACGCCCGGCCCGATCCAGACATGGGGCTCGATGACCACGTCGGGCTCGATCACCGTGTCCCAGCTCAGGAACACGCTGTCGGGGTCGATCAGGGTGACGCCCGCCTCCATCGCCGCGGCGCGCAGCCTTGCCTGCATCGCCGCCTCGGCCCTGGCGAGGGCGGCGCGGCTGTCCACGCCCATGACCTCGGTCTCGTCGGCGATCACCACCCGGGTCTGCCGTCCGTCCGCCCGGGCGATGGCGACGAGGTCGGTGAGGTAGTATTCGCCCTGGGCGTTGGCCGGTTCGACGGCGGCGAGGTACCGCTGCAGCACCCGCCCGTCGATCGCCATCACGCCGGAATTGCACAGGTCGGCCGCCCCGTCCTCCGGCCGCAGGTCGGCGGCCTCGACGATCCGCAGCAGGTGGCCCTCGCCGTCGGTGATCAGCCGGCCGTAGCGCCCCGGCGTGTCGGTGCGGAAGCCGATGACCACCACCGCCGGATCTTCGGGCCCGCTCCGCGCCTGCAGGACGCGCTCGAGCGTCGGCCGGGTCAGCAGCGGCGTGTCGCCGAACAGCACCAGCACGGTGCCCTGGAAGCCGAACAGCTCGTCCAGCGCCGCCTTCACGGCGTCCGCGGTCCCGCGCGGCTCGATCTGCAACGCGGTGCGCACGGGCGCCACCGCGTCGGTCACCGCCTGCATGCCCGGGCCGACGATCACCACCTGCCGTGCCGGCGCGAGCCCGTCGGCCGCGGCCAGCACGTGGGCAATCATCGGCCGGCCGGCGATCGGATGCAGCACCTTCGGCAGCGCCGACTTCATCCGCGTGCCCTTGCCCGCGGCCAGCACCACCAGCGCGAAGGGAGAGATGTCCTGGGTTGCGGTCAACGTTCCTGCCCCGGCGAGTCGGCGTCCGGCTGAGCCATCGGCGCCGGACGCTGCCATGGCGGCAGCCTGCGTCGGAAGTCAAGATTTGTTTCCGAACGTTGCCGCTGCCGGCGCCCGGGGCAGACCGTCGCCGGCGATGGTTGCTTGACCTGCGGGCCTCCCCTCCCGCACATGCTGACGCATGAGCGATGCGCCCGTGCTGCTGTTCGATCTGGACGGCACGCTGATCGACACCCTTCCCGACCTGGCGGCGGCCGCCAATGCCTTCCTGGCGGAGCACGGCGCCCGGCCGCTGCCGCGGGAGCGCGTCCAGGCGATGGTCGGGGACGGGCTGCTCGCGCTCGCGGCCAAGGTGATGGCGGCCCGGGACATCAGGCCCGGCACGCAGCAGGAGGCGGGCGCGAAGGCGGTGCGGTTCCGCGAGATCTACGAGGGCCTCGGCCACGCCGGCAGCAGGCTCTACCCGGAGGTGCGCGAGACGCTGGCCCGGCTCCGGGACACCGGCTACCGGCTTGCGGTGTGCACCAACAAGACCGAGGCGATGGCGACCGACATCCTGGTCCGGTTCAGGCTCTCCGACCTGTTCGCCACCGTCGGCGGCAGCGACAGCTTCCGCGCCCGGAAACCGGACCCTGCGCATCTCGGCGGCGTGCTCGAGCGTCTCGGCGCCACGGCCGACCGGGCGCTGATGGTGGGCGACAGCGCCAACGACGTGCGGGCGGCGAAGGGCCTGCGCATCCCCACCATCGTCGTCGCCTACGGCTACGGCCTGCAGGGCGCCCTTGCCGCCGGCCCGGACATGGTGGTCTCGCGCTTCGGCGAGCTGCCCCGCGTGATTGCCGGGATGCTGGCGCCGACGGGACCGGCCTGAAGGCTACTCCGCGGCTTCCGCCGTCAGGCCGCCGACCGACCAGGCGTCGGTGAGGTGGACGCGGACGGCGCCCCAGCGGCTGTGGGTCTCGATCCGCACCGGCACGTGGAGCGACCCGGCGACGGGCTGGGCGAGCCAGACGTCGGCGACCCTGGGGTCGCTGTCGCGCCGGCCGTAGGGCGCGCTGTCGTCCACCGTGATGCGGCACAGCAGCGCCGGGCCGGCATAGGTGCCGTAACGGGAGGCAGGCGCTTCCGCCGGGCCCAGATCGACGCTCGTCACCTGGTAATAGGACTTGCCGTCATAGATGGTCATTTGGTCGGCACAGCTGCCGCTGCGGCTCACCTGGTGGATCACCCGGACGATCGCGGCGATCGGGTCGATCGCGGCAGCCTTCGTTTCCGCCGGGACAGTGCTCGTGTCCTCCGCGTCTGGTGAGGGGTTGCCGCGGGCGTCGGCGATCACGCCGTCGGCATAGGCGAGCTCGGCCCAGCGCCGGCCGCCTTCGGTCCGCTTGCGGAAGGCGTGCGGGATCAGGTCGGTGCCGGCAACCGCGCCGCTGCCGCTGGTCTGCATGTCCCAGTCGCCGACGATCGCGTAGATCCCGCCGAGCTCCATCGCGGCGCCCATCCGGTAGGTCGTGGGCGCGATCTCCAGCTCCGCCTCGATCTGCACGGCGAAGGTGCCGCCCGCAAAGACGTCGTAGCGCACCGCCACTCCCTCGGCCTGCGCTGCGGCCGGAAGGATGATCGCGGAAACGGCAAGGGAGGCGGGAAGGAAGCGAGGCATCGCCGATCTCCTGCTGGGGGGCGGACGGCCGGAGGCTGCGGCGGAAATGGCGCCAAAATGTGGCGGGGCTCAGTCCGCGCCGTCCGGCGGCGTCTCGCCCCCGTCCGCGTCGCCCGGTCCTGCCGGGTCCCGGCGCGCCCGCGCCTGCTCCTTGCGCCGGCGCAGGTTCTGCCGCAGCGCCGCAGCCAGCCGCTCCCGGCGCAGCTCGGCCGGCGACTTCCGCGGCGGATCGGAGGACGGTTCGGTCATGGGCGGGAAGCTGTCCGTCCCGGGCGCGACGGTCAAGTCCGCAGACCTGGCCCGCATTTCGCACTACATTCCGGCAAACGGGCAGGAGAAGACGACATGGCGGTCCGGCGGCGGAAGGTGGGCAGGGAGGAGCTGGCGCGGCGCATCGACCAGGCGCTGGGCCGCGAGGACGCGGACCTGGTGATCCGCGACACGCGCTTCCTCGATGTCGCCACCGGCGAACTCGCCCGCGGCGACATCGCGATCTGCGGCGACACCATTGTCGGCACCCATGACAGCTACCGCGGCCGGGTGGAGATCGACGGTCGTGGCAAGGTGGTGGTGCCGGGCTTCATCGACACCCACGTCCACGTCGAGTCGTCCTGCATCACACCTGTCGAGTTCGACCGCTGCGTGCTGCCGAAGGGCACCACCACGGCGATCTGCGACCCGCACGAGATCGCCAACGTGCTCGGCGAGGAGGGGCTCGGCTACTTCCTCGCGGCGAGCGAGGGGCTGGCGATGGATCTCAGGGTCCAGCTCTCGAGCTGCGTGCCGGCGACCGACCTCGAGACCTCGGGTGCCACGCTCGGCGTCGAGGAACTGTTGCGCCACCGCGACCACCCGCAGGTGATCGGGTTGGCCGAGTTCATGAATTTCCCCGGCCTGCTGGAGAAGGACCCCGCGGTCCTCGACAAGCTCTCGGCCTTCAGCGACGGCCACATCGACGGCCATGCGCCGCTGGTCACCGGCCGGGCGCTCAACGCCTACGCAAGCTGCGGCATCCGCAACTGCCACGAGAGCACCGGGCTTGAGGAGGCGCGGGAGAAGCTGCGCAAGGGGATGCAGGTGCTGATCCGGGACGGCAGCGCCTGCAAGGACGTGGTCACCCTGTCCCCGCTGATCGACCCGGTGACGGCGCCGTTCCTCGCCTTCTGCACCGACGACCGCAACCCGCTGGACATCGCCGAGGAAGGCCACATCGACCACCTGATCCGCACCGCGATCGCCCATGGCGCCGAGCCGGCGGCGGTCTATCGGGCGGCGTCGTGGTCGGCCGCACGCGGCTTCGGGCTCACGGACCGCGGCCTCGTCGCGCCCGGCTACCGCGCCGACCTGGTGCTGCTCGACGACTACCGGAGCTGCAGCGTCGGCATGGTGCTGAAGGACGGGCAGCCGGTGACGCCGGAGCGCTTCGACGGCCGGGTGGTGCCGCCGCCGGTGGGCCGCGGCTCGATCCGGCTCGACCCGGTGACGCCGGAGGTGTTCGCGACCCCGGGCAGCGGCGGGACCACACCGGTGATCGGCGTCGTCGAAGGGCAGGTGGTGACCGAGCACCGCCGCCTGGAGCTGCCTGCGTTCGGCGGCCTCCGGCGGGCGGACCGGGCGCGCGACATCCTGCACGTCTGCGTCCTCGCCCGGCACGGCAGGAACCGCAACGTCGGCCGCGGCTTCGTCCAGGGCATGCAGCTCGCCCGCGGCGCCGTCGCCTCCTCCGTCGGTCACGACAGCCACAACGTCATCGTCGTCGGCGCCGAGCCCGCCGAGATGGCGCGGGCGGTCAACCGGCTGATCGAGATCGAGGGCGGCTTCGTCGCGGTCGAGGGCGAGCGGGTGGTGGCGGAGCTGGCGCTGCCGATCGCCGGGCTCATGTCCGACCGGCCGTTCGAGGAGGTGCGGCAGGGGCTGAAGGCGCTTCGCGCCGCGGTCCGAGACCTCGGCTGCCCCCTCGCCGAGCCGTTCCTGCAGATGGCGTTCCTGCCGCTGGCGGTCATTCCGCACCTGAAGATCACCGACCGCGGCCTGGTGGATGTCGACCGCTTCGCGCTGATCGCCGCCTGACGGCGACGCCGCGCGACTTCGGGGGTTCGCGATGAGGTGGCTAGGAGAAGGTTAATCTTTTCCTCCTACCACGGTTGGCTGCACCTTCAGGGAGCGGGGGCCGCAGACAGCCCTCGCCGGAGCGGTCGATGGCCCAGTCCGAGCGTCCCCTCATCCGGATGGCGACCCTGAGCGACCTGCTCCTCCGCGCGCACGAGGAGGGGACGGCGCGCGAGGTCCACCTGACCCTGAACCGCATCTACTTCCTCGACATCCGGGCGGTGCGCCAGATGCTGGGCCACCGCCGATGGCTGGCGAAGCGGGCCGTGGTCCACGGCGCCGTCCGGTCCTGCATCCGGAGGGTGCTGGACCCCGCGGACGTGAGCTCGGAGCTGAGCGAGGACCAGTACACCATCATCTTCCACGATGACGATCGCGAGGCGATCGCCGCCCGGTCGCGCCAGCTAGCTGCCGCGATCGAGCACGCGCTGTTCGGGCAGTCCGATCTGGGTCACGTCACCATCCGCGACGCGGCCACGGTGCTGGTGGAAGGCATGGTCGGCCCGGAGGCGGAGGACGCGGCCGCCCGGCCTCCGGCAGACGCGCCCGCGCTTGCGGCGCCGCCGGCGGTGGAGGCCTCGCTGCAGCCGGAGGCGAAGACGTCGGCGCTGCTCGACGACGAGGAGCGGGCCGCGCGGCGCGATGCGCTGCTCAAGCTGCTGCACGAAGGGCCGGACGACGAGCTCGGCTATGCCTATGTGCCGATGTGGCACGTGCGGGAGGGGCGGATCGCCACCTACATCTGCCGCCCCCGGCTCGGCGAAGGCGCCGACGCCGACCTCGGGTACGCCGTGCTCGGCCATGCCCCCGACGCTGCCGCGATCGCGCGGCTGGACACCCACGCGCTGGAGGAATGCCTGTTCGCGCTGAAGCGGCTGGGCGACGACCAGGGGCGGGTCAACCTGCTGACCTCGGTGCATTTCGAGACGCTGGCCAGCCGCGCGAGCCGCAGCCAGCTCCAGGAGTTCCTGGCGGCGGTGCCGAAGGTGCTGCGCCGGCAGCTCGTCGTCCACGTCGCCGAGCTGCCGGGCGGGATCCCGGAAGCGCGGCTGAACGAGATCACGGCCAGCATCGCCGGCCGGGTGCGCAACCTGGTGGTCGAGATTCCGATGTCCGAGTGCCCGACGCTGCGCCTGCTCGGCGCCCGGGCGTGGCAGTATGCCCGGGCGCGGGTCGGCGTCGTCTCCTTCGACTTCGAGGGCGTTGCGACCGAGGAGTCGCTGCAGCGGGCGCGGCGCGTGGCCGCGGCGCTGGTGCCCAGGGGACTGCAGCTCTCGGCGACGAACGTGCCCACCGGCGCGGCCCTGTGCGAGCTCGCCACCAGCGACTTCGCCTACCTCGGCGGGGCCCCGGTCGGCGGCCTGCAGCCCAGCCCCGAGCCGCCGCGCCCGTTCACCATGCGCGAGCTGGAGCGGTTCGCGGACCCGGCTTCCGTGCCCCATCCCGCCGACGCTGGCTGAGGGGCAACACGGCCTGCGGGGCTTGACGCAGGCACGCGGGAGTGCTGAACGTCTTTCGCCGGCGCCAACGCACGCGCCCGGTGACCGGAGGAAGCCGCCAATGCCCGACGACAGCACGCCGAAGCCCGCCCCGACCAAGGCCGAGCACAACCGATACGACCGCGACTTTTCCAACACGCGCGCCCGTGACGGCAGGCTGCGGTCGACCGAATGGTTCGGCAAGCTCGACAAGGACGGCTTCACCCACCGCAGCTGGATGCGGAACCAGGGCCTGCCCAGCCACCTGTTCGACGGGCGGCCGGTGATCGGCATCTGCAACACCTGGTCCGAGACCAACCCCTGCAACGCCCACTTCCGGCAGCTCGCCGACCGCGTGAAGCGCGGCATCTTCGAGGCCGGCGGCTTCCCGCTCGAGTTCCCGGTGACGTCCACCGGCGAGGTGATGATGCGGCCGACGGCGATGCTGTTCCGCAACCTCGCCTCGATGGACGTCGAGGAGTCGATCCGCGCCAACCCGATTGACGGCGTCGTGCTGCTGGTCGGCTGCGACAAGACCACGCCGGCGCTGCTGATGGGCGCAGCGAGCTGCGACCTGCCGACGATCGCGCTCTCCGGCGGGCCGATGCTCAACGGCTACTACCGCAACGAGCGGATCGGCTCGGGCACCAGCGTCTGGAAGTACGACGCCGCAGTGAAGGCCGGCACCATGAGCACGGCCGAGTTCATGGAGGCCGAGGCCGCGATGTCTCGCAGCCACGGCCACTGCATGACCATGGGCACTGCCTCGACCATGGCGTCGATGGTGGAGGCGCTGGGCATGGGCCTGCCGACCAACGCCGCGATCCCGGCGGCCGACAGCCGGCGCTACGTGCTCGCGCACATGGTGGGGCGGCGTATCGTCGAGATGGTCCGCGAGGACCTCAGGATGTCGAAGATCCTGACCCGCAAGGCGTTCGAGAACGCGATCCGCACCAACGGCGCGATCGGCGGCTCGACCAATGCGGTGATCCACCTGCTCGCCATCGCCGGCCGCATCGGCGTCGATCTCACCCTCGACGACTGGGACCGGCTCGGCCACGACGTGCCGTGCATGGTCAACCTGATGCCCTCCGGCAAGTACCTGATGGAGGATTTCTTCTACGCGGGCGGCCTGCCGGTCGTGCTGAAGCAGCTGTCGGAGAAGGGGCTGCTGCACGACGACGCGCTGACCGTCAACGGCAAGACCATCGGCGAGAACATTGCCGATGCGCACAACTGGAACCCCGACGTGATCATGCCGTTCGATGCGCCGCTGATGCCCAATGCCGGCATTGCGGTGCTGCGCGGCAATCTCGCCCCGAACGGCGCAGTGATCAAGCCGTCCGCGGCAACGCCCGCCCTGATGAAGCACACCGGCCGCGCCGTCGTTTTCGAGGACATCGACGACTACAAGGCGCGGGTGGACGACCCGAACCTCGACGTCGATCCCACCTGCGTGCTGGTGCTGAAGAACTGCGGGCCGAAGGGCTATCCGGGCATGGCCGAAGTCGGCAACATGCGGCTTCCGGAGAAGATCCTGAAGCAGGGCGTCACCGACATGGTGCGCGTCTCCGACGCCCGCATGTCGGGCACCGCCTACGGCACGGTGGTGCTGCACACGGCGCCGGAGGCGGCGGTCGGCGGCCCGCTGGCGCTGGTGCAGAACGGCGACATGATCACGCTGGACGTGGAGAACCGGGTCCTCAGCCTGAACGTGAGCGACGAGGAGCTGGCCCGCCGCCGCGCCGCCTGGACGCCGCCCGACATCAGCTGGCCGCGCGGCTATGCGAAGCTCTACGTGGACCACGTCATGCAGGCGGATACCGGCGCCGACCTCGACTTCCTGGTCGGCAAGTCCGGCGCCCCGATCCCGCGGGAGAGCCACTGATCGGCAGGACCGTCTTCCCGGCGCGGCCTTGAACGCCGCGCCGGAGGTCCTTATCTGCTTCGAGTGACCCAGCTTCCGGACGAGCCATCCGCCGCCTCCGCTCCCGTGAGACCGTCGCTCATCGCGCGGCTGAAGGAGCGTCACCTGCCGTCGAAGCGGGAGCTCGTCGAGAAGCTGAGCAAGGCGGTGCACTGGTCCGACCGGAAGATCCCGCCGGGCGTGCGCTCGGTGGCGGGGGTTCCGCTGATGATCGGCGGTCTTCTCAGCTTCCTGCCGGTGCTGGGCCTGTGGATGCTGCCGCTCGGCGCGGCGCTCATCGCCCTCGACATTCCTGTCCTGCGCCGCCGCCTGCTGAACTGGATCGAGCGGCTGGAGCTGCAGCACGGGCTCACCCCGCGCCCGTGGCGCGACCGCTGACGGCGGCCGCCTCCGAACCTTTCCCGACCGTCATTCCCTGGCCCGGCGGAATCACGCCGCCACGGTCCCCCGCGCCCCGCGCCGCCCCGTGGCGGGTGTTCATGATGCGCTGCAGCAACAGCGGGGCGCGGCGTTGATGCGGTGCATCAAGTCGGCCGAAGTCCTCAATTCTTTTCCGTCAATCTATGCTGCGCCTGCGAAGAAGTTCTCGGCGGCTGCATTCGTTCGTAGTCGAACATCCGAGATTCTGCGAAATCTTGATTGACTCCCGTGTTGAAAAAATTCAATGATCCCGGCCGGCAGAAACGCAACATCGATACCAGCGTCGGTTCGGTTTGCGGCCCGAGTGTCTAGGGAGAGAGCCATAACAAAAAGCCCCGCAAACAGGGGCCTCCTAAAATGGTGAGGCGAGCGATCGCTTCGCCATTTTGCTTTTTGGGCGCCCGCCTGCATGACAGGCGCACGCAGCAGGCAGGCCCTCCTTTCCCACCCTCCGGCACTGCACATCTGCTTCTCTGGTGCGACTGAGTTTCACTGTCATTTGATCGGACCCGGCGATCCCGTCGGTGACGCAGGAAGCCTGCAAAGGGCAGCGTGCGCCCTGGGGGCTGCCATGCCTTGGGGGATCGTGTCTGCAGTCGTGGCGGGCGTTCGCAGGTCTTTCCTCGCGGCCCGAGTCCACAGGCACATCAAATTGTAATGATACTAAGTTGCAAAATGCGGACGGCGTGCCTATATGGACCCTGTCGGGTGCGGATGCGCCCTTCTGTGATTGCAAGCGAGAGGAGATTTCGGCGTGAAGAAGGTCGGTGACCGGGTGCCCGACGTGACGTTCCGCGTGCGGCAGGACGGCCAGTGGGTGGAGTGGACGACGGACCAGCTGTTCAAGGGCAAGACGGTGGTAGTGTTCGCGCTGCCCGGCGCCTTCACGCCGACCTGCTCGTCCACGCACCTGCCGGGCTACATGGCCAGTTCCAGGGCGCTGAAGGACGCGGGCGTGGACGCGATCTACTGCCTGTCGGTGAACGACAGCTTCGTCATGAACGCCTGGGCCAAAGATCAGGGCGTCGAGGACGAGGTCATCATGCTGCCCGACGGCAACGGCGACTTCAGCCGCGGCATGGGCATGCTGGTGGACAAGAGCCACCTCGGCTTCGGCGAGCGCTCCTGGCGCTATTCGATGCTGGTGCGGGACGGCGTGATCGAGCAGCTGTTCAGCGAGGACCGCAACGAGCCGGGCGATCCGTTCAAGGTGAGCGACGCCCAGACGATGCTGAACTACCTGAAGGAGAAGGCCGCCGCCTGACCGGCCGGCCGGCGACGTTTCCACGGGCCCGCCACGGCGGGCCCGTTCCGATTCCACCTCCTGCCCGCCCCTTTGCCGCAGGACTTGATGGGGCGCGGCGTCCGTGCATTGATCCCCCGCAACGCGCCTGCATCGCGGTGCGAAGACAGCCGGAATCAGCTGCGCAGGAGGAAAGCCCCGATGTCCACCGCCACGATCTACCCGAGCCTTCGCGACCGGTCGGTATTCGTCACCGGCGGCGGCTCCGGGATCGGAGCCTCGATCGTCGAGCACTTCTGCGCCCAGGGCTCGCGGGTGGCGTTCTGCGACATCGCGGAGGTGCCGTCGCGGGCGCTGGTGGACGCCATCGCCGCCAAGGGCGATCCCGCGCCGCTGTTCTTCCCCTGCGACCTGCGCGACATCGCCGCGCTGCGGAAGGTCATCGCCGAGGCGGCGGCCGCGAACGGCCCGATCACGGTGCTGGTCAACAACGCCGCCCACGACGAGCGCCACAAGCTCGAGGAGGTGACGCCGGAATACTGGGACGACCGGATCAACGTGAACCTTCGTCACCAGTTCTTCGCGGCGCAGGCCGTGGCGGAAGGCATGAAGGCGGCGGGCGGCGGGGCCATCATCAACTTCGGCTCGACGAGCTGGATGATCGGCATGGGCGGCATGGCCGCCTACACCGCGGCCAAGTCGGCCAACCTCGGCCTCACCCGTTCACTCGCCCGCGACCTCGGCCCCTACAACATCCGCGTGAACTCGATTGCGCCGGGCTGGATCATGACCCAGCGCCAGATCGACCTGTGGCTGACGCCCGAGGGCGAGAAGGAGCTGATGGCGCGCCAGTGCCTGAAGCGCAAGCTGGTTCCCGCGGACGTGGCCCGCTTCGTCCTCTTCCTCGCATCCGACGACGCCTCGGCCATGACCAACCAGAGTTACGTCGTCGACGGCGGCTGGGTGTGACGGCTGCCGAAATTCTGCCAAAAGTGTGAGGGAGAGTCGGCTGCCGGCGCTACGGCGGCGCTTGCAACGTCGGGTCCGTAAACCTATAAGGGCGCGGCGCTCGGGATCGAGGATTCGGAGCGAATGGGGCTGTTCGCGTGAAACGGCGGCAGACTGAGCGACGCATGCGCGTCCAGTCGTGGCACCGTTGATGAATGAGGGGTTCACGGATGCGTATGAAGATCCTGTCGATACTTGCCGCGGTCGTGCTGGTGGCCGGCTGCTCGTCTGATGATGCTGCGACCGGTGCCCAGGGCTCGACCGTATCGACGGGCAGCGTTACGGGCCCGGTGCCGGGCACCCAGCAGGACCTGAACCAGACGATCGGCGACCGGGTGTTCTTCGATACCGACCAGTACAACCTGCGGCCGGACGCCCGCGCCACTGTCGACCGCTGGGCCGCGTGGCTGCAGCAGTTTCCCAACGTCAATGTCACCATCGAGGGTCATGCCGACGAGCGCGGCACCCGCGAGTACAACCTTGCCCTCGGCGACCGTCGCGCCAACGCGATCCGCGACTACCTGATCGCGCTCGGCGTTGCGCCCTCGCGGCTCGCCACCATCAGCTACGGCAAGGAGCGGCCGGCGGTGCCGGGCTCGAACGAGGCGGCGTGGCAGCAGAACCGTCGCGGCGTGCTCGTCGTCAACTGACGCGCGGGCCACGCGCTCCGCAAGGGAGGCGGCCATGAAGATGCAGTCGGTCGTTGCGCGCGTGATCCCGGGGTTCGCTGCCGCCGGGATCGCCTGGTCCGCGGCCGTCGCCCCGGCGGCGGCCCAGGACGCCGGCGCGATGACGCTGATCCTCAACCGCCTCAACGACCTGGAAACCCAGATGCTCAGCCTGACCAACCGGGTCGAGCAGCTGGACTACCAGGTGCGGGAGCTGAGCAGCCGGGTCGAGCTGCTGGCCCGCGACGTCGACTTCCGCTTCAGCGAGCTCGGAGGCTCCGGCTCCTCGGGGTCGTCGGGCTCCTCCGGCGGCACCGTGCAGCCGACGCCACCGGTGCCCCAGCTCGA
>CALKHQ010000282.1 GCA_937988735.1 uncultured Alphaproteobacteria bacterium | reverse complement strand
CCCGCCGATCCGCGTGCGCAGCGCGTCCACTTCCGGCGCCGGCAGCGACGCCAGCTCCTCCGGCGTCAGGCCGGCATGGTTGCCGGAGAGCGTGACGCCGACCGTCACGCAGCCGGCGGCGACGCCCTCGGCGATGCCCGGCTCGGTGTCGTCCACCTTGATCACCGCCGATGGCGGGTAGACGCCGAGCTCGAGAAAACACCGGTACATGCCGAACGGCGCCGGCCGGCCCTCGGGCACCTCGTCCGCGCAGACCACGCAGTCGGGCGCATAGCCCTGCGCGGCGGCGACCGGCAGCACCTCGCGCATGATCGAGCGGGTGTATCCGGTGGTGGAGCCGATCTTCAGCCCCTGCGCGCGCAGCGCCTCGACCGCCTCGCGCGCGCCGGGCACGAGCGTGGCGTGACGCGCCGCCACGGCCTCGTTCATCGGCACGAACACCTCGTAGACAGCATCGACGTCGGCCTCCGTCGGGGGCGCGCCGCGTGCCGCCGCCCAGCCGGCGGCGACGGCGGGATCGTTCAGCAGCGCGCGGATATGGTCGCGCTTGCCCAGCCCCATCGGCGCCCGCGCCTGGGCCACGGTGATCGCGACCCCGAACCGGGCCAGCGCCTCGACGAAGGCACCCATCGGGGCGAAGGAGCCGAAGTCGATCACCGTCCCCGCCCAGTCGAACACCACCGCCCTGAACCGGCCCATTCCCCGCCTCCTCAGCCGTAGAGCCCCGCCACCGTCTCCTCGCCGATGGCGAAGGCGGTGGAGGCGCCGGTGCCGCTGGTGACGATGACGATCCGCGTGGCGTCGTCCGGCGCGTCGGTCAGCCGCCAGCGGTCGTCGGCGCTGGCATAGGTGCCGGTCCAGCGCTCGCACACCTGCCAGCGCCCCAGGTCCAGCACCGCCTCCATCTCGTCGAGGATGAGCCGGTCCACCGCCTCGGAGGCGAAGGGCGGCGGCGTCGCGGCATAGTGGTGGCTGTCGCCGACGACGAGCGTTCCGTCGGACGACTGCACCACGATCAGATGGACCCCGTTCGCCCGCGCCTCCGCCTGCTCGCGGTCGAGCACCGCCTTCAGCGGGTCCGCCGCGGGCAGGTCGGCATAGCCGCGGTAGCGGGCGAGCCCGAGATCGGACATCACCGCCGCCGCCAGCGCGCCCGGTGCCCCCGGGCGCACCCGCAGCATCTGGAGCTGGCAGCGGGTGAGGCCGAAGCGGGCGATGCGGTCGGCGAAGGGCCCATGGAAGCTGTCGCCGGGGCAGACGATCACCGTCTCCGCCTCCACCGGGCCGCGCGACGTGCCGATGCGCGGCGCCGCCACCGCATGCACCTGCGTCTGCCACAGGAAGGTAACGCCGTGCTTCTCCGCCAGCCATGCGGCCAGGCGCGGGATCGCCGCACGCGACTCCACCCGGAGCTCGTGCGGGCTTGCCAGCACGCAGCGCAGCGCCGACGCGCGCAGCGCCGGCATCTGCGCCTGCGCCTCGGCCGGCGTCAGCCGACGGCATTCGGCGCCCATGTCGGTGGCGAGAAAGGCATCGACGACCGCTTCGGACTCCGGCCGCCGGGCAGCGACGAACAGGCCGCGCTGCAGGATCGGGATGCCGGCGGCGGGCGCCACCTCCGCCCAGACGTCGCGGCTGCGCCGCGCCTTGAGCCAGCAGTCGCCGGCCTGCTGGCCGGTCACGGTCACGAAGCCGAAGTTGCGGATGGATGCGCCGTTGGCCTGGGCGTCGCGCTCCAGCACCACGACCCGCTTGCCCCGGCGGGCCGCGGCGAGCGCATGGGCGAGCCCGACAATACCGGCCCCGACGACGGCGACGTCATGGCTTGCTGTCATCTGCGGCGCCCTTCCCCTGCCCGCCCCGGCGGCGTCATCGTGCCACATCGGCCCGGCCGGCGCGACGGTGCGCACGCAACGCTCGTGACGGCGCCGTCATGCTTGCGCGCCGACCGGACCGCAGGCACTGTCATGCACGGTCAAGCACGGTCGCACCCTCCTGACCGGCCGCCTCCGGCGGCGCCCGCCTCGAGGATTGCCATGAAGCGCCTGTCGCCTCTTCTGCTGATCCCGCCCCTGATTCTGGCCGGATGCGCCGAGCTGTTCGGTCCGCCCCCTCCGGACGGCGGCGGACCGGCGCCGGCCGCAGGCATCCGGGTCGCGGACGTGACCGGGTTCGACGGCCGGATCTGGGATGGCAGCGTCCTCGGCACCTGGACGATGACCGACCCGCCGCGCTGGACCGTGCGCAACACGAGCACGGGCGACTCCGTCACCATCCGGGAAACCCGCCGCTCGGACTGCTGCATCTGGTTCCAGGAGAACGACGGCTCCACCATGGTCGCCGACTTCCAGGCCATGGAGGTGCGCTTCGGCGGCAACACGCTCGCCATCGGCGATGTGAGCTACTGAACCCGCGACGGAGGTTGTCGATGAAGCGCCTGGTCTCCTGCCTGCTGCTGCCCCTGGCGCTCGCCGCCTGCAACGCGACCGACGGGCGCGGGCCGGCGACAGGCTCAGGGCCGGGCACGGCCGCCGATGTCGTCGGATTCACCGTGCTGGGGCCGGACGGCGCGGTGAACGCGATCTGGTCGAATGCCGGCGGCACCACCTGGACCGCGGTCAGCCCGCTGCAGGAGCAGATCACGACGCGGGAGACGGGCCGCACCGCCTGCTGCATCTCCTTTGCCACCCTGAACTCGGCCATCGCCGACTTCCAGGCGATGGAGTTCCGGCTCACCTCCGGCGTGGCGGTTCCGATTGTCGATGTGGTCCGGCGCTGACGGCGGTCAGGTGAATTCGTACCGCTGGCGGGTGTTCGCCCGGATGAAATCCCAGCCGCAGGTGGCGCCGAGTCCCGGCCTCTCGGGCACCGGGACCCAGCCGTCGGGGCCGATGCAGTCCAGCTCGTCGGAATAGCCGCACGCATGGACCGGCGGCAGCGCCTTGGGGCAGTCCAGGCCCACCAG
The DNA here is from genome assembly GCA_937988735.1 of uncultured Alphaproteobacteria bacterium. Classification (GTDB taxonomy): domain Bacteria; phylum Pseudomonadota; class Alphaproteobacteria; order CALKHQ01; family CALKHQ01; genus CALKHQ01. The sequence goes on along the minus strand of CALKHQ010000282.1, from coordinate 4,046 downwards.
CGCCAGCTCGCAGGGAGCCGCCGCGGGCCGGACGCTGATCGACCACCGACCGCCGCAGCCGTCAGGCGAAGCTCGCCGCGTAGACGGGCGGCAGGCGGGCGTCGAGGGCAGCCCAGCTGTCGCCCCCGTCCTCGCTGAACCAGACCCCGCCGCTGGTCGAGCCCATCACCAGGGTCTCGCCGTCGGCATCCACCGCCAGCCCGTGGCGGTAGACCAGGTCGTAGGCGTGCTTCTTCGGCAGGCCGCGGTCGAGCGTCTCGAAACTCTCGCCGCCGTCGCGGGTCCGCGCCACCACCACCCTCGCGTCGGCGGGATAGCGGCATTCGTCCTTCACGGCCGGGACGAACCAGGCGGTTTCCGGGTCGGACGGATGGGCCGCCACCGCGAAGCCGAACACCGACGGCGGCTTCGCGCCGATCTCGGTGAAGCTGAGCCCGCCGTCGGTGGAGCGGAAGCGGGTGTCGTGGTGCTGCACCCACATCACGTCCGGGCTGGCAGCGCAGAGCTGCAGCCGGTGCGGGTCCTGGGTCACCAGGTTCTCCGCCTGGTCGGGCGGCATGTAGCTCGCGCGCATGCCGCGCCCGGTGTTGGTCCAGGTGGCGCCGGCGTCGCGGCTCTTCCACACGCCGCCGCAGGAAATGGCGAGGGTAAGCGAGTCCGGATCGCGCGGGTCGATGACGATCGAGTGGATTCCCGGCTCGTCCTTGCCGCCGCCGAACCAGCGCTCCCGCTCCGGAACGTTCCACAACGACTCCACCAGCTCCCAGCTCTCGCCGCGGTCGCGGGAGCGGAACAGCGCGCCGGGGACGGTGCCCGCCCAGAGCTCGCCAAGGCGCGCGGACGGCCCGGCCACCAGTTCCCATACCAGAGAGACCGCCGGGGCATTGCCGCTCCCTGCCGCTTCGACCTTGGGAAAGGCGGGGGCCGCGATTTCCTGCCAGTCGTTGGTGTCGGCGTCGCGACGATGAAGCTTCACGCCGAAATGGCCGTTGTCGTGCGCCGCATAAGTCGTGCCGTCGCGCGGGTCGTGCAGCGCCATCGAGATCGGCGTGCCGAGGAAGTCCGCCCGCTCCACCTCCCAGCCGCCGCGCCTGCGGGCCAGCGTGAACAGCCCCTTGCGCGTCGAGACCAGCGCCCGTCCGCCCATGGTGATCCTCCCCTCGGTGTCGTCACCGCGCCGTCAGCCGCCGGAAAGCGCCTGCAGCACGTGGATCTCGCTCGTGGCCGAGACCGGATGGTCCAGGGCCGTCCCGTTGCCGAGCCGGGCACCGTCGACGAACACGCAGACGTGCTTCCGGAGCCGCCCCTGGTCATCGAGCACATAGCCGGCCAGCCGGGGGCTGGCCGCGAACACCAGGGCCAGCACCTCCCCGATCGTTGCACCGTCCGCCGTCACCGGCCCCGGCGGCGCCACCCTGCGCAGGTGCGCCGTGAAACTGACACGCGCCATCGCTTGTTTCCCGACCGGTTAAATCGCCTAGGCCCAATTGGCCGCTCGGGCAAGGGCGACGGGCGCGCGAGGGAGACCCCTCGCGCGCTAGTAGATCTCCGGTTCCGGCACCGCCTCGGCGGTCTCATGCAGGAAGTCGAAGTCGCAGCCCTTGTCGGCCTGGGTGACGTGGGCGGCGAACATGGCGCCGTAGCCGCGGGCGAACTTCGGCTTCGGCGGCACCCACTGGGCCCGGCGGGCAGCCATCTCCTCGTCGCTGATCTCCAGCGTCAGCCGGCGGTTGGGCACGTCCAGCGTGATGCGGTCGCCGGTGCGCACCAGGGCCAGGGGCCCGCCGACGTGGCTTTCCGGCGCCACGTGCAGCACGCAGGCGCCGTAGGAGGTGCCGCTCATCCGCGCGTCGGAGATGCGCACCATGTCACGCACGCCTTCCTTCAGCAGCTTCCTGGGAATCGGGAGTTGCCCCCATTCCGGCATGCCGGGGCCGCCGAGGGGACCGGCGCTCTGCAGCACCAGCACCGAATCCTTCGTCACCTCAAGATCGGGGTCGTCGATCCGGGCCGCCATGTCGGCGTAGTTGGCGAACACCACCGCCGGGCCGCTGTGGACCAGCAGGTGCGGCTCGGCCGCGCTCTGCTTGATGACCGCGCCGTCCGGGCAGAGGTTGCCGCGGAGGATGACGGTGCCGCCTTCCGGTGCCAGCGCCGCCTCGCGGGTACGGATCACGTCCTCATGGCCGGGCGAGATCTCGGCGCCTTCGATGTTCTCACCGAGGGTCCTGCCGTTGACCGTCATGCAGCCCAGGTGCAGCAGCTCGCCGAGCTGGGCCAGCAGCGCCCGGATGCCGCCGGCGTAGTAGAAGTCCTCCATCAGGTACTTGCCGGACGGCCGGATGTTGGCGAGGAGCGGCGTGGTGCGGGAGATGGCGTCGAACTCCTCCAGCGGCAGCGCCACCCCGGCGCGCCCCGCCATTGCCACCAGGTGGATGATCGCGTTGGTCGAGCCGCCCAGTGCCATGTCCGCGGTAATCGCGTTGCGGAAGGCGGCCTGGGTGAGGATCTTCCGCGGCCGCAGGTCCTCCCACACCATCTCGACGATCCGGCGTCCGACCTGCACCGCCATCTGCGCATGCCGGCTGTCGGCAGCCGGAATCGACGAGGCGCCGGGAAGCGTCATGCCCAGCACGTCGGCCAGCGACATCATCGTCGCCGCCGTGCCCATGGTCATGCAGGTGCCGGGCGAGCGGGCGATGCCCTGCTCGATCTCCGCCCAGTCCTCCTCGGTGATGTTGCCGGCGCGCAGCTCCGCCCAGTACTTCCACACGTCGGAGCCGGAACCGAGCGTCCTGCCCCGCCAGTTGCCGCGCAGCATCGGGCCCGCCGGAAAGTAGATCGTCGGCAGGTTCATGGTCGTGGCGCCCATGATCAGCGCCGGGGTGGTCTTGTCGCAGCCGCCCATCAGCACCACGCCGTCGATTGGATGGCAGCGGATCAGCTCCTCGGTCTCCATCGCGAGGAGGTTCCGGTACATCATCGTCGACGGCTTGACGAACGGCTCGGAGAGCGAGATCGCCGGCAGCACGATCGGGAAGCCGCCGGCCTGGAAGATGCCGCGCTTGATCGCCTCCACCCGCTCCGGAAAGTGGGAGTGGCAGCAGCCGATGTCGGACCAGGTGTTGATGATGCCGATCACCGGCTTGCCGGCGTAGTCCGCCTTGTCATAGCCCATCTGCGCGGTGCGCGAGCGGTGACCGAAGGCGCGCAGCGTCGGCACCCCGTACCAGCGGTGCGAGCGGAGATCCTCCGGCCTGACCTTGCGGGCGGAGATGTCGGCGGTGGCTGGATCGCGGTCGGCCATTGGGCTGCGTTTCCTCCCTACTGTGTTGCCCCATCGTAGCCCGTTCGCGGCCGCCAACGCGAGACGCGAAGCGATAACACCACGCGTTTGCCGGCTGCCCCGACATTCGGGACAAGCACGACGACGGCGGCCGGCGGCGCGTGCCTCATTGCCACCACAATGCGCGCTAAGCTCGGCGGCTGGCGCGCCCCGTCCGGACTGGGTAGAACTCTCGCATGGCCGATCCCCGCTACATCCGCAAGACCTCGACCATCGACTACCATGCGCTCTCCGCATCCGGCGGGCCCGTGGTGCGGGCGCATGCCCGGATCCGCGCCTTCCTTTCCGAGAAGCTGGGGCCCGAGGCGGCGAACCTGTTCGCCGAGCCGGTGATGGGGCGCGAGGACGGCGGCATCTCCGACAAGATCTCGTGGTACAGCGCCCATCGCGGCGACGTGGTGAGCCTCGCGGAGCTGGAAGGCCCGCGGCGCGAGGCGGCGGAGGCGGCACTGAGCGACCGGCTGACGAAGATCGGCCGCTACTTCCGCGACCCGGAGATGGGGCCGCTGCTGCGGCAGGCGGCGATGCTGCCGGGCGAGAACGACATCTTCGTCATCGACGGCGAGCCGGTGCTGACCAACTGGGGTTTCGTCCCGGCGGCCGTTGGCGACGACCCGGAGGCGCAGCAACGCCACTTCCGCGCCACCCTCGGCCGCTTCTTCGACGCCGACCGGCCGAAGCGGCCGGTTGCGACCGGCGG
>CALKHQ010000281.1 GCA_937988735.1 uncultured Alphaproteobacteria bacterium | reverse complement strand
GGGCCCGGGTCACGTCCGGCTCGTGCACCGCGATCCCCGGCCAGGCGGGCGGCCCGCCGGCGCCGGCGATGGCGAGCGCGAAGGCATCCAGCGCCGCCGGATTCATCGCCGTCTCCCGCGCCGCCGCGATCACCCCGGCGGGCGCGCCCGCCAGCCCCTTGTTGAGGTGCAGCGCGACCGGCCAGTGCCGGCTCGCCGCGAACAGAGCATCCGCCAGCCGCGCCCGCCCCTCCGGCGCAAGCAGGGCGGCCGGCAGCCACGCCGACCGGTAGCCGTGCCAGACCCGGCCCGCCTCCTCGCGGTTGCCGGCCCAGTAGACGTTCTCCGGCGGCGCGCCCGGCCGGTCGTCGGCCTCGACGATGCCGGGAAGCTGGCGGAGGACGGCAGGATCCCAGAAGCTGCGCGCCGGCAGCGCGGCGATCAGCGGGTCGCCCTCCAGCGCGAAATCGTGCGGCGCCGCGGTGATCGCGGCGAGGAACGGCCGCCACGCCGCCTCCGCCCCGGCCTGCTCCAGCCCCTGGAACACCATCTCCACGGCCAGCGCGTTGTCGGGCCGGACGCGGATCTGCTCGCCCCACACCGGGCCGTGCAGGCGCTCGGCATAGAAGTCGAGCACCATCCCGATCAGCCGACGGCAGGCCTCGTCGGACGTGGCGCGCACGGTCAGGAACGCCGCGCCGAAGGTCGCCGGCAGCGGGTGGGTGCGCAGCGTCAGCCGGGTCACCACGCCGAAGCTGCCCCCGCCGCCGCCCTTCAGCGCCCAGAACAGCTCCGGCTCCGAGCAGGCATTGGCGATGCGGACCGCGCCGTCGGCGGTGACGATCTCGGCCTCCAGCAGGTTCGCCGCCGCGGTGCCGAAGGCGCGGGAGAAGCTGCCGAAGCCGCCGCTCTGCACCAGCCCGGCGACGCCGACGGTGAGGCAGCCGCCGCCCTGCACGTAGCGCCCCGCTTCCACCGCCACCTTGCGATAGACCTCGCCCCACAGCGCGCCGGCGCCGACGCTCACCGCCGGCTGCGGGCTGTCGGTGCAGCCGCGGGGGACGAAGCCGTCGTGCAGCGACACCGCGTTCATCCGCCGCGTCCAGACCAGGAGCGAATCCGGCGCGTTCGAGGTGCCGTGGTAGCTGTGGCCGCCGCCCTTCACCACCAGCCGCAGGTTGCGCTCGCGGGCGAAGTTCACCGCCGCGGCCACGTCCGCGGCCGTCTCCGCGACCACGGCATGGACGCTGGGCCGGAAGGTCCAGGCGTCCACCCAGCCCAGGCTCTGGGCGAGGGCAGGATCGTCGCCGAGGTAATAGGGGTTCCGGAGCCGGGCGAGCACGGCCACGCAGCGGTCGCCTGCCGGGTCGGCAACGCACGCGTCCAGCGGCGACCGCAGCCGGACCAGCCGCCCGCCGACCGCCTGCCCGAGCTGGTTCCACTGTGCTTCCGACGGCCACTCGGGGTCGGTCGGCCGCACCCGCGACAGCCGCCGCCCCCGGGCCAGCGCCGGCAGGGCAAGGCCGAGACCCTGGGCCGGGGAGACGAGGAGCGCGGCCGCCGTCCCCTGCAGCAGGCGGCGCCGGGTCATCCGCTGGCGGCCGCCCCGTGCGAAGCCGTCGTTCCACGCGACCCTGTCCGCCATCGCACGCTCCCTTCGGCCGTTCAGCCCCGAGGACGGGCGCTCCCTCCCGGATGCGACACCGCCGCGGCGACGGCCGGCGACACCTCGGCATAAACCTGCAGCGTCGCCGCGCACATCGCCGCGCGGGTGAAGCGGGCGAGCACGTTGGCCCGGCCGCGCGCGCCGATGGCGGCCCGCGCCGGCGCCGGCAGCGCGAGCGCCAGGTCCAGCGCCGCCGCCAGCGCCTGGGCATCGCCCGGCGGCACCAGCCAGCCGGTGCCGCCCTCCGGATCGCGCTCCAGGTCGATCACCGTCTCCGGCGACGCGCCGTGGGCGGTGGCCACCACCGGCCGCGCCATCGCCTGCGCCTCCACCGCCACCCGGCCGAACGCCTCCGGATCGGTGGAGGCGGAGACGACGACGTCGGCGAGCGCATAGGCGGCCGGCATGTCGCGGCAGTCGCCGACGAAGCGCACCCGC
>CALKHQ010000280.1 GCA_937988735.1 uncultured Alphaproteobacteria bacterium | reverse complement strand
CGACTCCCGGGTCGCCGCGTGCTCGCGCCCCACCGCCTCGAACCAGTTCGGCCGCCTCCAGGTATAGACGTCCTGCGGCAGCTCGCCGGCGGAGCGGGAGGCGAACCAGTTCGGCCGCTCCCAGCCCAGCTTCTCGCCGAAGCAGGCGTCGGCCTCGGCGAGGATGGCGTAGAGGGGCGAGCGCCGGTTGGGCCGGCCGGCGGTCCACTCCTCGTGCGGCCAGGCCATGGTGTAGTGGCGGGCGTAGGCCTCCAGCGTGCGGGCGCGCACCCAGTCGGTGTCGAAATGCGGCTGTCCGAAACGGCGGATGTCCACCGGCCACACGTCATAGGGCGGCTCGCCGTCCGCCACCCACTCCGCCAGCACCATGCCGGCACCGCCGGCGGACGCGATGCCGAAGGCGTTGAAGCCGGCGCCGACGAAGAAGCCGCGCAGCTCCGGCGCCTCGCCGAGGATGAAGTTGCCGTCGGGGGTGAAGCTCTCCGGCCCGTTCAGCAGCTCCTTCACCCCCGCCGTCTCCAGCGCCGGCACGCGGGCGAGCGCGCGCTCCATCAGCGGCTCGAAATGGTCGAAGTCGGGCTGCAGGAGCTGGAAGTTGAAGCCCTCGGGGATGCCCTTCTCCGCCCACGGCTTCGGGTTCGGCTCGTAGCCGCCCATCACCAGTCCGCCGACCTCCTCCTTCCAGTAGGTCAGCCGGTCGGGATCGCGCAGCGTCGGCAGCGTCGGGGTGACGCCGGGGATCGGTTCGGTGATCAGGTACTGGTGCTGCACCGAGACCAGCGGCACGGTGACGCCCACCGTGCGCGCGAGGTCGCGCGTCCACTGCCCGGCGCAGCAGACCACGCTCTCGCAGGCGACGCGGCCGGCGCCGGTCACCACCGCGCGCACGCGCCCGCCCTCGACCTCGATCGCGGTGACGTCGGTCTCCTCGCGGATGATCGCCCCGCCCTGGCGGGCCCCGCGGGCGAGCGCCTGGGTGATGTCGCTGGGGCTGGCCTGGCCGTCGGTGGGCAGGAAGGCGGCGCCGACCACGTCGTCGATGGTCATCAGCGGCCACAGCTCGCGCGCCTCCTGCGGCGTCAGCAGGTGCATCTCCAGCCCGAAGGAGCGGGCGGTGGTCGCCTGGCGCTTGACCTCGATCCAGCGCTCGGGGTTGCAGGCGAGGCGCAGGCCCCCGTTGCGCTTCCAGCCGGTGGCGAGCCCCGTCTCCGCCTCCAGCCGGTCGTAGAGTGCCACCGAATAGCCGAGGAGCTGGGTGATGTTGGCGCTGGAGCGGAGCTGCCCGACGAGGCCGGCGGCATGGAAGGTGGAGCCGGAGGTGAGGCGGTGCCGCTCGAGGAGCAGGGTCTCCACCCCGCGCTTCGCCAGATGGTAGGCGACCGAGCAGCCGACGATCCCGCCGCCGATCACCACCACCTTCGCCGAGGAGGGGAGGTCAGCCATCGCGGTCGAGCTCGCCGAACCGGGCCAGCGCGCGCTCGAACCGGGCCAGGTTCTCCTGCGTGTAGGCGGCGTAGTCGAAATCGAGGGTCGAGGTCAGCTCCGAGACCATGCTCCACATCGTCTCGCGCAGCAGCGAGGCGCACTTCATCGCCTGGTAGCTCCGCCACAGGCCGTCGTCCACCGGCCGGTTGAAGTAGAGCTCGAGCAGGAAGCGCTCGTCCGCCTCCCCGAGCCCGTTGTTGGAGGCAAGCCCGCCGAGGTCGAACAGCGGGCTGTTGAAGCCGGCGTAGTCCCAGTCGATCAGCCACAGCCGCTCGCCGTCGTCGATGAAGTTGGAGGCGAGCAGGTCGTTGTGCCCGAAGACGAGATCGACCGGGCCGACCGCCCGCTCCAGCCGCGCCGCGTGGCGCAGCAGCTCCGGCAGCAGCGGCCGGTAGGCGCTGCCCCGCTCCTCCAGCGTCGCCGCATAGTCGCGGATGACGTGGAATACCCAGAAGGCGAGCACCGGCCCGCGCAGGTGCAGCGGGATCTCGCGGTGGCAGCGCAGCAGCAGCGGCACGATCCGGCGCAGCATGGCGCGGTCGGCGATGTCGGCCGGGGTCAGCACCCGGCCCGCGACATGGGCCAGCACCATCGCGCCCGGCTCGGCGTGGACCACCTCGGGCGAGACGCCGGCGGCATGCGCCGCCCGGCTGGCGGCCAGCTCGTTCCAGCGCAGGATGTGGTGCACCGGGATGTCGTCGCCGATGCGCACGACGAACTCGCGCGCGCCGTCGCGCACCCGGAAGTTGGTGTTGGTGATGCCGCCCTTCAGCACCTCCGGCACGACAGGCCGGGTCCAGCAGGTCAGGCTCCGGGCCCGCTCGAGGGGATCGCTCATGAGGAAACCGTCCGGACACGCCGACTGGCGAGACTCGGATGTTACGGCCTTCCGCCCCGCCTTGCCATCCCTCATGCGCCCCCTCTGGTCGCCGGCCGCCTCCGACCCAACATTACTGGCGCCGGAGGGATGGCACACCCCCCGGTTGCGGCGCCGCATCGGATCGGCGCCGCAGTCGGTGTCGCAAACAGAAGGAGACGCTCATGTCACGGCACGTACTTCGCGGCTCGACAGGCTTCCTCGCCGTCCTGATGCTCGCGGCCGGCGGGCCTGCACTGGCGCAGAGCGCCACCGACGCCGACCTGGTGAGCCTGCGGCAGCAGGCGCTGACCTGCCAGATCGGAACGCCGGAATGCGAGGCGATCCGCGACCAGGTGATGCTGAAGCTCAGCGAGCAGGTGGAATTCTGCACCGACTCGAGCTGTGACGAGGCGCGGATGCAGCTCGCCGAGCAGATTCAGCTCCGGGAGTGCGATCCGGCGGTGCTGGACTGCACGCTGCTGCAGCAGAAGATCATGTCGGAAGCCGCGCTCCCTGCCTCCGGGCTCGAGGGCGGCATCTCCGCTCCGGCCGGCGCCATCCAGCCCGGCCCCGGCCCGGACATGGACATCGGGGCGGACGCGCCGCCGGTGGCCAACTGACGGCTCACGGCGCGCCAAGCGCGGCGGCGATGCGGGCGACCAGCGCCTCGCGCGCCGCCGGCGCATAGGGCTGGGGCGTGCCCGCGCCCCAGACCGGGCCGGGCCAGGCGGCATCGCCGGCCCGGCGGCCCACGACGTGGAGGTGAAGCTGGGGCACCACATTCCCCAGCGTCGCCACGTTGGTCTTCGCGAGATCCAGCAGCCGGCACAGCACCGCCGAGCACAGCCGCGCCTCCGCCATCAGCTCCGCGCCATCGGCGGGATCGAGGTCGTGCAGGTTCACAACCCCTTCCCGCTCCGGCACCAGCAGCAGCCACGGGAAGCGGGCGTCGTCCATCAGCCGGACCTGGCTGATGCGCAGCCGCGGCAGCACCGGCACGCTGTCGCGGGCGAGCCGCGCGTCGAGATCGAACATCCTCAGCCCTCCAGCCCGGCCCGGCGGCGGATCGCCGGGTCGCGCACGTCCACGTCACGGCCGGCAAGGTCGTCCGCCGCGCCCGAGCACAGCCAGGCGCACAGCCGCGCGGCGTCGTCCGGCGGCGCCAGCGACGACCGCGGGAGCTGCGACACCCGGTTGATCCCGCTCGCCCGGATCACCGCCTGCATGTCGGTATCAACCACGCCGGGCGCGTAGCCGAAGCAGCGGATGCCGTGCTCCGCCCCTTCCAGGTCCGTCGCCATGGTCAGCATCGCCAGTCCCGCCTTCGAGGCGCAGTAGGCGCTCCAGCCTTCCAGCGGCTGGCGCGCGGCGCCGGAAGAGACGTTGACGATGCGCCCGCCGCCCTGCGCCTTCATCACCCGGAACGCATGGTGGGTCATGGCGTAGGCGCCGGTGAGGTTGATTGCGATCAGCCGCGCCCAGTCCGCGGGATCCACCTCGCCGATCATGCCGATCGGCTCGATCACGCCGGCATTGTTGACCAGGATGTCGAGGCCGCCGAACACCGCCGCCGCGGCCGTCACCGCCGCCTCCGCCGAGGCGGGGTCGGCCACGTCGAGCCCGATCGCGATCGCACTGCCGCCGCGGACGCGGATACCGGCCGCCACCGCCTCGCAGGCGGCATGGTCGCGGGCGCCGACCGCCACCTCCGCCCCCGCCGCCGCCAGCGTCTCCGCGACCGCGCGACCGATCCCGCGCGACCCGCCGGTCACCAGCGCCCGCCTGCCCCACAGATCAGGCATCGTCCCCTCCTTCCCCGCCATCGCCGACTGCCGTCATCGCTCCTAGCCCGCCATGACGCGCCACGGCATGAAGCCCCGAAGGCGGCCGCTGCGCAAGGTGCCGGACCGGGCGCGACGACAGGTCAGAGCCAGAGGCCCAGCCCGTAGCCCGCGAGCGCCACCGCGGCGCAGGCGAGGAGGGTGCGCACGATGTCCTGCTTCAACGGGAACATGAGGACGGCGGCGACGGCGGCGAGCGCCGCCGCGGACCAGTCCACGCCCGACGCCGGCAACACCCAGCCGCGGATCCAGCCGGTGCGGTCGTCGGCGATGCCCGGGACGAGGACGTGGAGCGCGAACCACAGCGAAAGCTCGAGGATCACCCCGACGACGGCGGCGGTGATCGCGGCCAGCGCTGCCCGCAGCCGCGGCGCCTGTCCGATCCGGGCAATGTAGGGCGCGCCGGCGAACACCCAGAGGAAGCAGGGGGCGAACGTGACCCAGAGCGAGGTCGCCGCGCCGGCGATGCCGGCGAGGACGGAGGCCCCGCCCTCGGCGCGGGCGGCAGCGAGGAAGCCGACGAATTCGGTGACCAGGATCAGCGGCCCCGGCGTCGTCTCCGCCAGCCCGAGCCCGTCCAGCATCTCGCCGGCGCTGAGCCAGCCATGCGTCTCCACCGCCGCCTGCGCCATGTAGGCGAGCACGGCATAGGCGCCGCCGAAGGTCACCACCGCCAGCACCGAGAAGAAGTGCCCGATCGCGACCAGCACATGGTCGCCGCCGAGGGCAAGCCAGAGCCCGGCGAGCGGCAGCAGCCAGACGGCGACCCACAGCGCCGCGGTCCGCGCCGTCGCCGCCGGCGAGACCGGAGGCGCAGCCCCTGCGACCGCCGGCGCCGCACTGCCGCCCGCGGTGAGAAAGCCGATCGCCGCAGCCGCGGCGACGACCAGCGGAAAGGGCACCATGAACACGAAGATGGCGAGGAAGGCCGCCGCTGCGACCGCCCAGTGCAGCGGCCGCTTCAGCGCGCGCCGGGCGACGCGCAGCAGGGCCTCGATCACGATCACCAGCACCGCCGCCTTGATGCCGTCGAAGGCGGCCTGCACCGCGCCGATCCGGCCGTAGAGCAGGTAGACGGCGGCGAGCGCCAGCACCACCAGCGCGCCAGGAACGACGAACAGCAGGCCCGCCATCAGCCCGCCGGCGACCCCGTGGTGACGCCAGCCGGCATAGGTGGCGAGCTGCGTCGCCTCCGGGCCGGGCAGCAGCATGCAGAAGTTCAGGGCGTTGAGGAATTCCTCGTCGCCGAGCCATCGCCGCCGGTCCACGATCTCGCGGTGCATCAGCGCGATCTGCCCGGCCGGGCCGCCGAAGGAGAGGCAGCCGATCGCGGCCCAGACCCGGAGCGCCTCACCGAATCCGGGAGCGGCCCGCCGCTCCGCCGCGCCGTCACCGACGCTCACGCTGCGTCCGTCGACCAGGCCCGCCGGCCGGCAATCCTGCGGAAGGCGAGGTGCATGTCGGGACCCGTCAGGCAGAGCACGGCCACCCGATCCGGAAGCGGCATCTGCGGAGATCCAGCCGGGGCCGCCGCTCGCGCCCGGCGTCGCGACGGTAGGCGAAGCGGGACCGGCCGGCAACCCGGGCGACGCTCGCGGCGACGTATCCCGACTGCTCTGGCCATGCGGCCCGGCCGGGACAATATTGCAGCGACACCGGGACGGGCCGCGCCCGATGCGCCCCGCCGTCCGCCCACGAGAAAGAGGCCACGATGACCAGCAAGCCCATGCCTGCCAGCCCCAAGGAGCTGACCGATCTCCAGCGCTACGTGATGTTCGAGGGCGGCACCGAGCGGCCGTTCCACAACGAGTACTGGAACGAGAAGCGGCCCGGCGAGTATCACTGCCGCAACTGCGGCGCGCTGCTGTTCTCGTCCGAAACCAAGTTCGACTCCGGCACCGGCTGGCCGTCGTTCTTCGCGCCGGCGCGGCCGGACGCGGTGGCCGAACAGGTGGACACCTCCCACGGCATGGTGCGGACCGAGGCGCTGTGCGGGTCGTGCGGCGCCCACCTGGGCCACGTGTTCCCGGACGGCCCGGCGCCCACCGGCCTGCGCTACTGCATGAACTCGGCCTCGCTCCGGCTGGAGCCGCGCGGGGACTGACGCGCCGGACCGGCCGCCGGCCGGAGCCGGCTTCAATCCACCTGCGTTCTGTGGCAAAGGGGCCGGCGACGCGGCCGGGGGGCGCGCCGCGAGGGGGAACTTCATGACCGACAGCAGCCATGCGCGCGGGCCGATGCCACGCACCGTGCTGGTCACCGGCGCGGCGAAGCGGATCGGGCGCGTCATCGCCGGCCGGCTCGCCGCCGAGGGCTGGACCGTCGCGCTGCACTACAACGGCTCTGCCGCGGAGGCGGAGGAGGCCGCCGCGGCCATCGCGGCGGCCGGCGGCCGGGCGGAATGCTTCCGGGCCGACCTCGGCGACGAGGAGTCGACCCAGGAGCTGATGGACCGGGTGACAGCGACCCTTGGCCCGGTCGGCGCGCTGGTCAACAACGCCTCCACCTTCGAGTTCGACGACGCTGCCACCGCCGACCGTCGGCGCTGGGACCTGCACATGGAGGTGAACCTGCGGGCGCCCTTCGTGCTGACCCAGGCGCTGGCGCGCCAGCTCCCCGCCGACTGCCGCGGCCATGTCGTCAACATCATCGACCAGCGCGTGCTGCGGCTGACGCCCTATTTCCTGACCTACAGCATCAGCAAGTTCGGGCTGTGGGGGATGACGCAATGCATGGCGCTGGCGCTGGCGCCGCGAATCCAGGTGAACGCGATCGGGCCCGGTCCGACGATGCAGGGCGTGCGACAGAGCGACGAGCATTTCGCGCGGCAGAACGAGTCGATGCCGCTCGGCCACGGCGCGACGCCGGACGAGATCGCCGACACCGTGCTGTTCCTGCTGGCCGCGCCCTCGATCACCGGCACGCTGATCACCGTGGACGGCGGACAGCATCTGGCGTGGGCGCAGCCCGGCCAAGTCATCAACCCGTTCGACTGAGTGATACCTGCCTCTTCCGGAGGGGTGATGCGAGGCGTTGCCTTGCCCGTTTGCCGCGGATACTGGCGCAAGTCCCGGCGGACCTTCGCCCTTTCCGCCAAAGGCGCGCCAGGTTTATGCACAATGCGCGGCCGGCCGACGAGAGAGTGAGTTTCGTCACACTGTCACATGAAGGCCAGAATCCCGTAACATGGCTGCGGAAGCTCGGGCAGCATTTTCAATGACTTATCCGGTTGCCGAATTTTTGGGCAGAGTCGTCGGACTCAAGGCGGGCCGCCCGTTGCGGCCGTCGATCCGCCAGTCTTCGACAGGCTTGTCCACAGGATCGGGGGAAAATGCGGGAGCGCCGGGAAATGCCTTGCGCCGCCGCGACCGCACCCCCATCCGAAAGGGGCAGCTCCCGAACGTGCTGCCTGTGGAGAGCGCATGAACGCAACCACCGAAGCCGACGCCCCCACCGGCCGCGAGCTCATCCTCCGCCAGCTGCGCACACTGCCGCAGACCCCTGGCGTCTACCGCATGCTGAATGCGCAGGGCGAGGCGCTGTACGTGGGCAAGGCGCGCAACCTGCGGCGCCGCGTCACCAGCTACACCCAGCTCGGCAAGCTGCCCAATCGCCTGCAGCGGATGGTGGCGGAGACGCGGGCGCTGGAGGTGGTGACGACCCGCACCGAGGTCGAGGCGCTGCTGCTCGAGATCAACCTGATCAAGACGCTGCGGCCCCGCTACAACGTGCTGCTGCGGGACGACAAGTCGTTCCCCTACATCTTCGTGCGCGCCCCGAGGCCCGATGCGCCGGCGGACTCGCCGGAACGCTTTCCGCGGGTGATGAAGTACCGCGGCGCGCGCAACCAGCCGGGGGACTACTACGGGCCGTTCGCTTCCGCCGGCGCGGTCAACCGCACGCTGAACGCGCTGCAGCGGGTGTTCCTGCTGCGCTCGTGCAGCGACAGCGTGTTCGAGAACCGGTCGCGGCCGTGCCTGCTCTACCAGATCAAGCGCTGCAGCGCGCCCTGCGTCGGCCGGATCGACGCCGCCAGCTACGACCAGCTGGTGGCGGAATCGCGGGCCTTCCTCTCCGGCAAGAGCCAGGACGTGCAGGCCCGGCTCGCCGAGGCGATGCAGCAGGCGAGCGCGGCGATGGCGTTCGAGACCGCCGCCGCCTACCGCGACCGCATCCGGGCGCTGACCCAGATCCAGGCGCATCAGGACATCAACATCGAGGGCGTGGGCGAGGCCGACGTGATCGCCGCCCATCAGGCCGGCGGCCAGACCTGCGTGCAGGTGTTCTTCTTCCGCTCCGGCAGCAACTACGGCAACCGCGCCTATTTCCCGCGCCACGACAAGGACGAGCCGCTGGACTTGGTGCTCGCCGCCTTCATCGGCCAGTTCTACGAGACGATGACACCGCCCGGGCTGGTGCTGCTGAGCCACGAGCCGCTGGAAGCGGAGCTGCTGGCCGAGGCGCTGAGCCTGCGGGCGGACCGGAAGATCCGGCTGGAGGTGCCGAAACGGGGGCCGAAGCACGCGGCGGTGCAGCACGCGCTGCAGAACGCGGAGGCCGCGCTGGGCCGGCGGCTGGCCGAATCCAGCACCCAGCGGCGCCTGCTGGAGGGGCTGGCCGACGCGCTGGGTCTGGACGCGGTGCCGGAGCGGGTCGAGGTCTACGACAACAGCCACATCCAGGGCACCAACCCCTATGGCGCGATGATCGTCGCCGGCCCCGACGGGTTCATCAAGGGCGGCTACCGCAAGTTCGCCATCCGCAACGTGGCGGAGAAGGGGCGCGCCGCACTGCCGGACGAGGTGAAGGCCGGCGACGACTACGCGATGATGCGGCAGGTGATCGAGCGCCGCTTCTCCCGCGCGATGAAGGAGGACCCGGACCGCAGCCGCGGAACCTGGCCCGACCTGCTGCTGATCGACGGCGGCAAGGGCCAGGTGTCGGCGACGATGGAGGCGCTGACCGAGCTCGGGATCGAGGACGTGGCGGTGGCCGGCGTCGCCAAGGGCCCGGACCGCAACGCCGGCCGCGAGCAGATCTTCCTGCCCGGCCGCGCCGACCCCATCATCCTGCCCGAGCGTGACCCGGTGCTGTATTTCATCCAGCGGCTGCGCGACGAGGCGCACCGCTTCGCCATCGGCACCCACCGCGCCCGGCGCAGCGCGCAGATCGCCCGGTCGCGGCTGGACGAGGTGCCGGGGATCGGCGCCAAGCGGAAGAAGGCACTGCTGCTCCACTTCGGCTCCGTCCGCAACATCGAGCGGGCCGGCGTCGAGGATCTGGAAAAGGCACCGGGCATCAGTCGCGCCGTGGCGCAGAAGGTCTATGATTTCTTCCATGAGGCGTCGTAGCGCTTCCGCCGCCCGATGCGCGTCATGGCCGGGCCCGTCCCGGTCTCGTGGTGCGGAGTGCGCAGCGGAAGATGCCCGGGACAGGCCCGGGCAGGACGCGGCAGAGCGGGGCCCGGAATGACCGGGCAAGGGAGCGTGGAGCGGCGATGATCTGGACGGTGCCGAACTACCTGACGATGGCGCGCGTGCTGGCGGTGCCGGTGATCATCGCCCTGATGTTCATCCCCGGCGAGGCGGTGCGCTGGATCGTGGCGGTGCTGTTCCTCGCTGCCGGGCTGACCGACTGGTTCGACGGCTGGCTCGCCCGGCGCCGGGGGCAGACCTCGGCCTTCGGCCGCTTCCTCGACCCGATCGCCGACAAGCTGCTCACCGCCAGCATCCTGGTGATGCTGGTCGCCTCCTTCACCATCGCGGGGGTGCACGTGGTCGCCGCGATCCTGATCATCGCGCGCGAGATCCTGATCTCCGGCCTGCGCGAGTTCCTCGCGGGCGACAGGGTGGCCGTGCCGGTCACCTACCTCGCCAAGGTGAAGACCACGCTGCAGATCGCCGCAATCCTGGTGCTGATCCTCGCGCCGGCGCTGGGCGAGACCATCCACGTCATCGGGCTTGTCCTGCTGTGGCTGTCGGCGGCCGCGACCGTGATCACCGGAGCCGACTATCTGGCCAAGGGGATGCGCCACATCCTCGCCGGCGAGCGCCGATGAAGGTGTTCGGCATTGCCGGCTGGAGCGGCAGCGGCAAGACGACCCTGGTCGAGAAGCTGATCGCGGCGATCGCCGCCCGCGGCCTCTCGGTCTCGTCGGTGAAGCACGCGCACGAGGACTTCGACATCGACCGGCCGGGCAAGGACAGCCACCGCCACCGCCTGGCCGGCGCGACCGAAGTGCTGGTCTCCTCGCCCCGGCGCTGGGCGCTGGTCCACGAGCTCCGCGGCGCGCCGGAGCTGGGCCTCGACGACCTGCTCGCCCGGCTGTCGCCGGTGGACCTGGTACTGGTCGAGGGGTTCAAGTCCGCCCCGCTGCCGAAGCTGGAGGTGCACGACCCCGCGCTCGGCAAGCCGCTGCTCGCCGCGACGGACCCGCAGGTGGTGGCGCTGGCGTGGGCGGGGACGCCGCCCGCAGGTCTGGACCGGCCGGTGTTTGCCCGCGACGACGCGCCGGGGATCACGGCCTTCATTCTCGCACAGACGGGGCTGGCCTGACCGGGCCTACGCCTCCCCCACCTTGCGTGCCGGGCGTCGCGCCTTCCCCGGCTCGCCCCACCGCTTCAGCCCCGCGACCTCGAGCCCGAACAGGTCGAGCACGCGGCCGACGCTGTGATCGACCAGCGCGTCGATCGACTGCGGCCCGGCGTAGAAGGCCGGCACCGGCGGCGCGATCACCGCGCCCATCTCGGCAAGCGCCGTCATCGTCCGCAGGTGGCCGAGGTGGAGCGGCGTCTCGCGCACCATCAGCACCAGGCGCCGCCGTTCCTTGAGCGTCACGTCGGCGGCGCGCGAGACGAGGCTCGCGGTCACCCCGCTCGCGATCTCGCTCATCGTCCGCACCGAGCAGGGGGCAACGATCATGCCCATCGTCTGGAACGAGCCGCTCGCGATCGGCGCGCCCATGTCGTCGGCGCGGTGGACGACGTCGGCCATCGCCTCGACCTCGGCGACCTTCAGGCTGGTCTCGTAGGCAAGGGTCAGCGCCCCGTTCCGCGACAGCACGAGATGCGTTTCCACCGGCTGTTCGCGAAGTGCCGCCAGCATCCGCACGCCATAAATCACGCCGGAGGCGCCGGTTATGGCAATGATCAAACGTGAACTTTTCCGATATGGCAATTTCGCGGGGGCTCACTACAATGGACGATGCTTAGGTCCAACTTCGTCGAAAGGAGACCGAGGATGAGCGACGCAAGCAGTCTGGCCGCCCTCCGGGATCAGCATGCTGCGCTGCACATGATGATCGAGGAGGAGCAACGCCGCCGCATGCCGGACGCGCTCAAGCTCAAGGAACTCAAGCGACAGAAGCTGAAGATAAAGGACCAGATCGCGCAAGCAACCGCTCACTGACGGCGCCCGCACAGGCGCAGCAGCACGAGACGCCTCGCGCCGGCGGGAGGAAAAGGGGGCGCCGGCGCGCTCTCGCGGATCCGGGCAGACCGCCGATCCGAGTCGTGATGAAGACCGATCGCCGCCGCGATGGCCGGCGACGGACGTGAAAGCATTTTCCTCCCCCTCCACCTGGCCGGCCCCGTCTGCCCCCCGATCGCGCGAGGCAGCCGCGCAACCCCGGCGACCGCGCCGGTTGTAACCCCCCTCCGCATTGGCTATCTCTTCCCCCGGCCCGCCGCGGCGGGCTTCGCGACGCATGCGGGCGTGGCGGAACTGGTAGACGCGCCGGACTCAAAATCCGGTTCTGGCGACAGAGTGTCGGTTCGACTCCGACCGCCCGCACCACCAAGCCTCCCTGTCCGGTTGCCGTCCCTTCCGTAACGGAACGGTTGGCCTTGTCCCCGCGTTGACCTGCCAATTCCCGAACAGGTTCGGAGGGAGGCGCCACGCGTGTGCGATCCGCCGCCCGCCACGCCTGGACCGGGCCCGCGGCACGCGTCCGTGCCGCCTCACCACAGGAGGAGCCGATGAAGGTCAGCGAAGCGATGTCCCGGGACGTGCGGCTGGCGACGCCGGACGAGACCATCCAGCAGGCGGCGCGGACCATGGCCGACATCGAGGCCGGGGTGCTGCCGGTGCGCGACAACGACCGGCTGGTCGGCATGATCACCGACCGCGACATCGCGATCCGCGCGGTGGCTCAGGGCAAGGGCCCAGACTGCCGGGTCCGCGACGTGATGAGCGGCGACGTCAAATACTGCTTTGACGACCAGGACATCGACGAGGTGTCGCGCAACATGGCCGACATCCAGGTGCGCCGGCTGCCGGTGGTGGACCGCGACAAGCGGCTGGTCGGCGTGCTGTCGCTGGGCGACATTGCCAACAGCCGCGCCCGCCAGCCCGCGGCCGACGCACTGACCGGCATCTCCCGCCCCGGCGGCCAGCACTGCCACTAGGGTGTGCAGGGTGTGAAGGCAGGCCGGCGCCGGCGCTGCGTCAGGGCCTGGATGCTCCGGTTAAGCCGGAGCATGACGACTGTGGGAGACGCCGCACGACTTTGGGGGGCAGCCGCCCCGACTTCCCCTTCGCCGCGGGGCTAGAGTTCGGCCCAGCGGCGAAGGAGGTTGTGGTAGCAGCTGGTCAGCGCGACCACGGCGGCATGGGTGTCGCCCAGCGCCTGGCGGGTGCGGGTGATCGCCATGTCGAGTTCGAACAGTTCGCGGCGCTCGGCGTCGTCCTTCACCATCGACTGGATCCAGAAGAAGGAGCACCACCGGCTGCCGCGGGTCACCGGCTCGACGCGGTGCACGCTGGTGGCGGGGTAGAGGACCATGTGGCCCGCCGGCAGCTTCACCGCCGGCGTGCCGTAGGTGTCCTCGATCACCAGCTCGCCGCCGTCGTAGTCCTCGGGCGCAGTGAGGAACAGCGTTGCCGAAAGGTCGGTGCGGATGCGGATGCCGGCGCCGGGAACGGCGCGGATCGCGTTGTCGACGTGGGCGCCGAAGCTCATGCCCGCGTCGTAGCGGTTGAACAGCGGCGGATAGACCCGCAGCGGCAGCGCCGCCGCGGTGAACAGCGGGTTGCGCCCCAGCGCGCGGAGCACGAGCTCGCCCAGCTCGCGCGCCGCCGCACTTTCTTCCGGGAGCTGCAGGTTGTGCTTGGCCAGCGCTGACTGCGCGCCGGCGGTGGTGCGGCCGTCCACCCAGCCGGCGGCCGCGAGCACCCTGCGGCAGTGGGCGACCTCGTCGCCGGTCAGCACGTCGGGAATCCGGACCAGCATCGCTCAGAACGTCGCCGAGACGGACAGGATGAACGTCCGCCCCGGCGACGGAATCACCCGGTTGGTATAGAGCTGGTCGTAGTTCAGCTCGTCGGTGAGGTTGTAGCCGTTGAGCTGCACCGACCAGTTGTCCATGCCGTAGGACGCCATCGCATCCAGGGTGAAGCTGGCGGGCACGCGCGCGGTGTTGGCGGCGTTGAGATAGACGCCGTCGCGGTAGGTGACGCCGCCGCCGACGTTGAACTCGCCCGGGCCCATCGTCACCAGGTCGGACACGGTGACCGTGGTCCACAGCGCGGCGGCGTTCTTCGGCACGTACTGCACCGCGTTCCCGACGTTGGCCGCGGTCGTGGAGTCGGTGATCTCGCTGTCGAGATATGTGTAGCTCGCGGTGACCGTCCACCAGTCGGTCACGTTGCCGCTTGCCCCGAGCTCGACGCCCCGGATGCGCTGGGCGTCGCCGGAGCTGACCACGTCGCCCACCTCGTCCGTGTAGGTGGCGTTGTTCTTGTCGATCTGGAACAGCGAGGCCGTCAATCCCAGCCGGCCGTCCAGCACGCTGAACTTGCCGCCGATCTCGTAGATCTCGTGCCGCTCCGGGTCCAGCGCGCTGCTGTCCTCGGTCAGCGGCGTCGGCCCCTGGGCGATGTAGGCACCCGGCGGGTTCGACGACGTGGCGTAGGACAGGTAGTAGGTCTGCGCGTCGGTCGGCTCCCAGATCACGCTGCCCCTGAAGTTGACCTGGGTCGAGATCGCGCTGACCGTGGTCGTCGGGGCGGTCGGGCCGCCCGCGGAATATTCGACGTCGTAGTGGTCGACGCGCACGCCGCCGAGCACCGACAGCTCGTCGAACAGCCACACCCGGTCGCTGAGGAACAGCGAGGCGTTCACCGCCTCGGTCTCCTTGTTCGCGGTCGCCGAGGTGGAAGGAATGATGTCGTAAGGCGCCGCCGGGTCCGGGTCGAACAGGCTGGTCGTCGGCCGGGCCGGCGAGTAGGCGTAGGAGTTGCGCTCGTCGTGCTGGTAGAACAGGTCGATGCCGCCGACGAGCTGGTGCCGGATCGCGCCGGTCTCGAACTCGGCGATCGCGGTGGTGATGTTCTGCGCGCCGTACGTCTCCTGCTCGAACGGCCCCGGCCCGCCGCGGCTGACCATCGGGATGGTCGCGGGGTCGTTGTCGAACAGCGCGTCGATGCAGGCCGCGGCGCAGCTCGCGGCGCTCGGCGTGAAGTAGCGGTCGTAGTAGGCGATCCGCGTGTCATTGTGGATGGTCAGCCAGTCGCTGGCCTCGTGCCGCAGCCGGGCGGTCAGCATGTGGACGTTCGACTCGTCCGTATCCGTCTCGTTGCCGTACCAGTTGCTGCGGTCGATGCCGAACTCGGTCACCGGCCGGCCGAAATCGTCGCCCGGCGCCTGGATCACCGGCACGCCGTAGTCCGGCACCCGGTCGTCCTTCTGGAAGAAGTAGGCGAGGGTGAACTCGGTGTCGGTGCCGATGCCGAAGCCGATCGAGGGCGCGAAGCCGAAGCGGGTGGATCCGACATGATCGCGGTCCGGCGCGTCCGCGCTGTGGAACATGGCGTTCAGCCGGATGGCGCTGGTGTCGCCGATCACGAAGTTGCCGTCGGCGGTGGCGCGCCAGTAGCGGTCGGTGCCGATGCCGGCAGTGCCCGAGATCTCGTCAGCGAGGAAAGGCGTCTTGGAGACGGTGTTGATGGCGCCGCCGGTGGTGCCCATGCCGAAGCTTGCCGACGACGGGCCCTTCATCACCTGCACGGTCTCGTAATTGAACGCGTCGCGGGTGAACACGCCGAAGTCGCGCAGGCCGTCGACGTAGACGTCGTTCTTCGCCTCCAGGCCGCGGATGCGGAACTGGTCGCCGTTCATCCCGCCGCCGCCCTCGCCGATCGAGACGGTGACCCCGGGCACGTTGCGCAGCACCTCCTCGAGGGTCTCCACGTGCTGTTCGCGCATCAGTTCCTGGCTGATGACGTTGATCGCCTGCGGCGTGTCCTGCACCAGCCCCGGCAGCCGGTCGAGCGCCACCGGCTCGCGCAGCGTGTTGGCCGGCGTCGCGCCTTCGACCTCGATGGTGGTGAGCTCGATCCCCCCCCCGCCGGCCCCACCATCGCTCGCGCCGCCGCTCTCCGCCGCCGGCGCGGCAGACCGGGCCGCGTCCGTTTCGGGCGTTGCAGCCGCCGGCTCCGCCTGGGTCTGGGCAAGGCCGTCGCCACCCGCCGTCACCGCCACCGTCAGCCCCGCCAGCAACGCCATGGAGGATACCCCGCCCCAAAGCCCAGCCTGCCTGTGCATTCCCTCACTCCCCCGGTCTAATGGCGCATAATGCAAATGATTCTTAGTCGCATTGGAAACGGTCACGCAACGGTTTTTTCCGGGGTACCGGAACGGCGCCAGTACTAGTAGACGTCGCGCCGGTAGCGGCCGGCCTCCGCCAGCGCGTCCAGCGCCGCGTCGCCGAGGATCGCGCGAAGCGCGGCGTCGACCCCCGGCGCCATGCCCTCGCGACTGCCGCAGACGAGGATCACGGCGCCCTCGGCGACCCAGGCGCGCAGGTCGTGCGCGGCGTCGCGGAGGCGGTGCTGCACATGGAGGCGCTCCGCCTGGTCGCGGGAGAAGACGCGATCGACGCGGGCGAACCGCCCGCGGCAGCGCAGTGCCTCGACCTCGTCGGCGAAGTAGCTGTCGGTCGCGGCGCTGCGCTCGCCGAACAGGAGCCACATGCGCCCGCCCGTCGCGGCGCGCGCCCGCCAGTGGGCGCGGAGCCCGGCGATGCCGGTGCCGTTTCCGATCAGCACCAGCGGCACCTCGGCCGAAGCCTGGCGGAAACCCGGATTTTCCCGGATGCGCAGCGCGATGCCCTCCCCTTCCAAGAGGTCGCGGGTGAGCAGGCCCGAGCCGAGACCGTCTCTGCCGTCGGCCTTCCGCACCCGGCGGACCACCAGGTCGAGCGTGCCGTCGGCGGGCAGGGACGCGATGGAATATTCGCGGATCACGGGATCGGCCTCGGTCCCGCCGACGCGGATCTCGGCGATGTCGCCCGCCTGCCAGCGCGCCGCCACGGCGTCGGGCGGCGACAGGCGGATGTGGAAGCAGGGCCCGCCCAGGCTGCCCGGGTTGAGCAGCCGGCGTTCCACAAGCGTCCAGCGGCGGAACGCGGGCGCCTGCCAGCCGGCTCCGGCGGCCGCGGCGCCGGCGATGGCGCCGAGCTGGCTCCGCCACTCGCCGAGCCCGGCGTCGGGCGTGCCGTCGAGTTCGACCGGGGCGAACAGCGGAGTGGCGCCCCCGTGGCGGAGCCAGCCGTCGAGGGCGCGGCCGAAGCCGCAGAAGCGCGCATAGCTGCGGTCGCCGAGCGCGAGCAGCCCGTAGCTCAGCCCCTGGAGGGAGGCGGGCGCGCGCATGGTGCGGCGGAAGAAGCCGCGGGCGGCGTCAGGAGGCTCGCCGTCACCGAAGGTGCTGACGACGAAGAGCGCGCGGCGGAAGCTCGCGAGACGGCCGGCGTCGAGCCGCGCCAGCGGCTCCACGGTGGCAGCGACTCCGCCGGCGGCCAGGGCCGCCGCCGTCTGCCACGCCAGGCGCTCGGCGGTTCCGCTCTGGCTGGCGAAGCCGACGAGGACGGGCTCACCGGACGCCGCAGCAGGAGCCGACGCCGATGATGTGAGCCGGGTCGCCTCGCGGCGGGCGTCGCGCCGCCTGCGCCGGCGGTCGAGGTAGAGCAGCCAGCCGGTGATGGCGAACAGCGGCATCAGCAGGCTCGCCACCATGAACAGCACCAGCCCCCCGACGCCGAAGTAGCTGCCGCTGTGCAGCGGGAAGATGCTCCGCATCAGCTGCTCGCCGGTCGCGAGATTATCGTAGCGGCGATGGGCGACGACGGCGAGCGACTGCGGGTCGATCGACAGCGTATTGGTGGCGCGCTCGTGCGCCGGGTCCGGGTCAAGGTAGCTGATGTCGACCGGACGGGCCGCCGACTCCGGCAGGCGGAGCGTGGCCGTGCTGAACCCCGCCACCTCCGCCGTGAAGGCGGCCCAGACGGCGGCGATGTCCACCGGCCCGGCATCTGCCCCTTCGGCCGGCTCCTCCCGCGGCGCACCCCCCTGCTGCGGCCCGCCGAAGACCGGCCGCCCGACGCCGGCAAGCCCATGGAGCCAGTCGCGGTACCAGTCGTAGGAGTAGTAGAGGCCCGTCGCCGCCATCACGACGTAGGGGACCAGCAGCCAGGTGCCGGTCACCGAGTGCAGCGCCCACATCAGGCTGCGCCCGCGCCGGCGCAGGTCGATGTGGAACCAGCTCCGCCAGGCGAGCGGCCGGCGCGGCCAGCGCAGACAGAGCCCGGTCAGCGACAGCACGATCAGGAGCACCGTCGAGGCGGCGACGAGCTGCCGGCCGACGTCGCCGGCGACCAGGTTGCGATGGAGCTGCCGGACGAAGCGGAAGAACCCGACGCCGTCCGGCTCGCCGAGCAGGGCGCCGGTGGCGGGATCAACGTAGCGCTGGACGCCGCGGGGGCCGCCGTCAGGCGCGGCGAAGCGCACGCCCGCCGCCTCTGCCGGGTCGGCGCTGACGGTGAGCGTCAGCACGGTCGCGTCCGGCGCGGCCTCGGCCACGCGCGCCAAGAGGTCGGGCACCGGCAACGGCGGCGCGTCCGCTTCCACCGTCATCACGCCCGGATTGAGCAGGCGCAGGAGCTCGGTCTCGAAGGAGAGGATGCCGCCGGTCACCCCCACCAGTGCAAGGATGATGCCAGCCGTCACGCCCAGCAGCCAGTGCAGCTGGAGCAGCCCCCACTTCAGCACCTGCAGACCTCCGCCGATCTTGATCGGCGTGGTCGCCGATAATGCGAATTATTCGCATTCGTGTCAGACGGTCAAGCCGGAGCACGACGTGGAGGGTGGCTGCGCCCCGCCTCGTCGCCTCACCCCCCTCATCGTCCGGCTTGACCCGACGATCCACGGGCGGAAGCAGCGCTCCGGCGATGTCGGGTTCGCACCAGCGGTACCCGTTTGTCCGATGCCGGGCCGCGCGGGTGTTCCGGTCAGGCCGGATCACGACGGAAGGGGGTGGCGATGGATGCGGCCTCATCCCCCGGGCAGGCCGGCGAGGAAGGCGGCGATCAGGCCGAGCGTGCGTTCGGGCTGCTCGCGGAAGGGTGCGTGGCCGCAGCCGCCGAACATCGCCGCTGTCACCGGCGCCGGCACCCGCTGTTCCAGCGCCGCGAGCTGGGCGCGCGTGCCGTACCGGTCGTCCTCGCCCTGGATCGCGAGCGCCGGCACGCGGATGCCCTCGAGCACGGCCCGGACGTCCCAGTCCGCGCGGCGCGGGTCGAGCCAGGCGTCGTTCCAGCCATGGAAGGCGACGTCGACATGATCGTGATGGCGGGCAAGCCGCTCCCGGAGCCCGCCCGATTCGTAGGCACGGCGGACCTCGGCCAGCGCCGCGAGGCAAACCGGCTCGACGAAGAAATGCGGCGCCATCAGCACGATGGCCGCCACCCGCGGATCGCCCACCAGCCCCGCGTGGAGTGCGGCGATGGTGGCGCCATCGCTGTGGCCCACCGCGACGCCCCGGCGGAGCCCGATCCGGTCCAGCACTTCCGGCAGGACCCGCACCGCCTCGTCGGTCAGGTAGTCCAGCGGCCGCGGCAGCGCGCAGGGATCGGAGCGGCCGTAGCCGGCGCGGGACCAGGCGAACACGCCCCAGCCGGTCGCCGCCGCCAGCGCGGCGGGGAAATCGCGCCACAGCCCCACCGATCCCAGCCCCTCGTGCAGCAGCACCAGCGTCGGGGCCCCGGCCGGTGGCGGGCCCCAGCAGTGCGCCTCCAGCTCCGCGCCGCCGGCCGGGAACCGCAGCGCCTCGCCGGTCCGCCACCGCAGCATGGCCGATTCCCTCTTGCCCATTCCGCGCCCCATGCTCCATGACCTGCCGCAGGAGGACAACGTCGCCGCGCCGGGGGCGACAGGGAGGACGAGATGACGAAGCTGAGGATTTCCGCGCTCGGCGGGGCGGCGCTGGCCGCGGTCGGCCTGGCCGCTGCACCCGCCGCCGCCGAGGACTACACGGTTGGCATGCTGCTGCCCTACACCGGCGTCTATGCGGCGCTGGGCGAGGAAATCGACCAGGGCTTCATGCTGGCGCTGGAGCTGCACGGGCACGAAATCCCCGACCACAGCGTCACGGTGATCCGCGAGGATGACGAGGTGAATCCGCAGGTCGGCCTCGCCAAGGCGCGCAAGCTGGTGCTGGAGGACGAGGCCGACGTGCTGGTCGGCATCGTCTCCTCCGCCGTGCTCGGCGCCGTCCGCGATTTCGTCCACCAGTCGGAGACGCCGCTGATCGTCGCCAACGCCGGCAACGACGAGGCGACGGGCGAGCGGTGCAGCCCGTTCATCACCCGCGTCTCCTTCTCCAACAGCCAGGTCAACCGGCCGATGGGCCAGTGGATGTACGACCAGGGCATCCGCACGGTCTACACCCTTGCGCCCGACTACGCGGCCGGGCGCCAGATGATGGAAACCTTCGCCGCCGCCTTCACCGCGGCCGGCGGCACCGTCATCGGCCAGGAATACACGCCGTTCCAGACCACGCAGGACTTCGGCCCCTACCTCACCGCTGCGAAGGCCGCAGCGCCGGACGCGCTCTACGTGTTCTACGCCGGCGGCGAGGCGATCTCCTTCGTCAAGCAGTACGACAGCTTCGGGCTGAAGACGGAGGTGCCACTCTACGCCTCGGGCTTCCTTACCTCGCCGCTCTACGTCGATGCGCAGGGGCCGGCGGCGGAGGGGGTGATCGGCCTCCTCCACTACGTGCCGACAATCGACACGCCGGAGAACCGCGCCTTTGTCGAGGCATTCCGCGCAGCCAATGGCCGGATGCCCTCGGAATATGCCGTCCAGGGCTATGACGCCGCCCGGATGGTGATCGAGGCGATCAAGGCCGGGGCCGCCGACCGCGAGGAGCTGGCCGAGGCGCTGCGCCGGGTGAGCTTCGTCGGGCCGCGGGGCCCGCTCGAGATCGACCCCGCCACCAACAACGTGGTGCAGAACATCTACGTGTTCGAGACGGTCGCCGGCGAGGAGGGGCTGACCCAGAAGATCCTGGACGTCCTTGAGGCCGAGCGCGACCCGGCGAACGGCTGCGAGCTGGAGTAGCGGACGCCGCCCCCTGCCGCGGAGGGGGCAGGAGCCGGGGGTTGGCCGGATGGACGCTGCATTCTGGATCGTGCAGGCGCTGAACGCGCTGCAGCTTTCGATGCTGCTGTTCCTGCTGTCGGTGGGCCTGACCATCGTGTTCGGGCTGATGCACTTCATCAACCTCGCCCACGGCGCACTCTACGCCCTCGGCGCCTTCGTCGCCGTTTCCGCGGCCGGCTTCACCGGCAGCACCTGGGCCGCCTTCGCCGCGGCGCCGCTCGCCGTCGCCACGGTGGGGGTGCTGCTCTACCTGCTGCTGATCCGCCGGCTGCGCAGCGCCGGGCCGATGAACCAGGTGCTCGTCACCTTCGGGCTGATCTTCGTCTTCCTCGACCTGTTCCGCATGATCTGGGGCGACATCGCGCTCGGTCTGCCGGAGCCGGAGGTGCTGGCGGGGCAGACCGGGCTCTTCGGCGTCGTCTATCCGACCTACCGCCTGTTCATCATCCTGCTCGGGCTGGCGGTGATGGCGGTGCTGGCGCTGGTGCTGGCGCGCACGCCGATCGGCGCCATGATCCGCGCCGGCGTGGACAACGACCGGATGGCGGCGTGCCTCGGCATCGACGTGGACCGGCTGTTCTTCCTCGTGTTCTGCGTCGGTTGCGCGCTGGCCGGGCTCGCCGGTGCGGTCGCCGCCCCGGTGCTGTCGGTCACCACCGACATGGGCACCGGCATCCTGATCCCGACGCTGGTGGTGGTGGTGGTCGGCGGCCTCGGCAGCCTCAAGGGCGCGGTCGCGGGCTCGCTGCTCACCGGCTTTGTCCAGACCTTCGGCGCAGTCATCGCGCCGCAGCTCGCGGCGATCGCGATCTACGCCATGCTTGCGGCGGTGCTGATCCTCCGTCCCGCCGGCCTGTTCCCCGCCCGGGCCTGAGCATGTTCCACCAGACGCCGCTGAAGACGCTGGCGATGGCGCTGCTCGCGGCCGGGGGCGTCGCCTGTGCGCTGACCACCGGCTTCTACGGCCGCGAGCTGATCACCGAGATCGCGATCCTGGCGATGCTGGCGATCGCGCTCGACCTCGTCGCCGGCTACGGCGGGATGGTGTCGCTGTGCCACGGCGCGCTCTACGGCGCGGGCGCCTATGCCTTCGCCGCCGCGACCGTGCTCGCCGGCTGGGGCGGCGGCGCCGGCATCCTCGCCGCGGTGCTGGCGGGCGGGATCGCGGCCTGGGCGGTGGGGGCGGTCACCGCCCGCACCCAGGGCATCTTCTTCATTATGGCCACCCTCGCCTTCGGCCAGATGGGGTACGTCACCGTCTTCGACGCCCGCGCGCTGGGCGCCAACGACGGCCTGCCCGGCGTGCCGCGGCTGGACCTGTCCGCCATCGGCCTCGACCTCGGCGACTCCCGCAGCTTCGCGCTGTTCTGCATCGCGCTTGCGGTGGCGGCCTACGCCTTCGCCGCGGCCCTGCTGCGCTCCGGTTTCGGCCGGACGCTGGTCGGCATCCGCGCCAACGCCGCCCGCATGCGGGCGCTGGGCCTGCCGGTCTGGCGCTACAAGGCCGCCGCCTTCGGCCTCTCCGGCGCCATCGCCGGCCTCGCCGGCGCGCTCGCTGCGCAGCACACCAGCTTCGTCTCGCCCGGGCTCCTGCACTGGACCGTGTCGGGGGAACTCCTGATCCTCGTCATCCTCGGCGGCCTCGGCACGCTGGTCGGCGCGGTGCTGGGGGCAGCGGCACTGGTCCTTCTCAAGCACCAGGTCTCCGGCTTCACCGATCACTGGCACCTGGTGGTCGGCGTGGTGCTGATCGCGGCCGTCCTTGCCGGCGGGCGCGGCCTCTACGGCGGCATCGAGCACTGGTGGACCCGGCGGCGGATGCCGGCCGCACCGGCGGAGGGCGGCGGTGCTTGATGCCCGCGATCTCTGCAAGCGGTTCGGCGCCCTCACCGTCACCAGCGGAGTGACGCTCTCGGTTCCGGCCGGCGAGCGGCGGGTGGTGCTTGGCCCGAACGGCGCAGGCAAGACCACGCTGTTCAACCTGCTCGCCGGCGAGCTGCGCCCCGATGCCGGCAGCATCCGCCTTTGCGGCCGCGACGTGACGGCGCTCGGCGTCGATGCCCGCGCCCGCCTCGGGCTCTCCCGCAGCTACCAGCGCAACACGCTGTTCGCCGGGCTCAGCGTCCGCGAGAACCTGGCGCTGGCCGCTGCCACCGCCCAGGGCCGGTCGGCGACCCTCCTCTCCGACAGCCTGCGTCACCCGGCGGTGGTGGAGACGGTGGCCGAGGTGGCCGCGCGGCTGGGGCTCACGGAGCGGCTGGACTGGCCGGCGGACGCCCTTCCCTACGGCGACCGGCGACGGCTGGAGCTCGGGCTTGCGCTCGCCACCCGGCCGCGGGTGCTGCTGATGGACGAGCCGACCTCGGGCATCGGCCCCGGCGCAATCGAGGCGTTCCACGCCGTGCTGCGCGGCCTGCCGGCCGACCTCACCCTCGTCGTCGTCGAGCACGACATGGACCTCGCCTTCGAGATCGCCGACCGGGTGACGGTGCTCGACCACGGCGAGGTGGTGTTCGAGGGCCCCCCGGCCGCGGCACGGGAGAGCCCGCTGGTGCGCGAGATCTATCTGGGGCGCTGGCGCCGCGATGCTTGAGATCGCGGAGCTTGCCGCCGGCTACGGCGAGACGCAGGTGCTGCACGGGCTCAGCCTCACCGTGCCGGCCGGCCGGGTGCTGGCGCTGCTCGGCCGGAACGGCGCGGGCAAGACGACGACCCTGCGCGCCGTGATGGGCCTGGTCCCCGCGCGCGGCGGCAGCATCCGCCTCGACGGGCGTCCGCTCGCCGGACTTCCGCCGCACGCGATCGCCCGGCTCGGCATCGGCTACGTGCCCGAGACCCGCGACATCTTCCCGTCGCTCACCGTGCGCGAGAACCTGGAGCTCGCCGCCCGCCGCTTTGCCCGGCCCGGCGCCGCCTGGACCATGGAGCGGGTGCTGGCGCTGTTCCCGGCGCTGGCCGGCCGGCTCGGCACCGGCGGCGGCCAGCTTTCCGGCGGAGAGCAGCAGATGCTCGCCATCGCCCGCGCGCTGCTGATGAACCCGCTGCTGCTGCTGCTGGACGAGCCGACCGAGGGGCTGGCGCCGATCGTCGTCCAGCAGATCCACGACAAGCTGGCGGAACTCAAGGCCGAGGGGCTCACCATGCTGCTGGTCGAGCAGAACTTCGGCTTCGCCGTGAGCCTCGCCGACGAGGTCGCCATGCTGGGGCGCGGCGCGGTGGTGTGGTCCGGCTCGCCGGACGCGGCCCGCGCCGACGGGGAGGCGCAGGCGCGCTGGCTGGGCGTCTGACCGCGCGGGGGCATGCGGCAACCCGCCTCCATCGTGACGCTGGCGATGGAACGGAAAAGGTCACAATGTCCCGGACATGATGACCCAGACAGCGGATGTGGCCGGCGAGGTGGTGCTCTCCTGCACCGAGATCGCGGAGACGGTCGCCTTCTTTACCGACACGCTCGGCTTCCGCATCGTCTCCGTGTTCCCCGCGGACGACCCGAGGGCGGTGCGGCTGTCGGGCTTCGGCCTCGGCATCCGGCTGGAGCGGGACGGACGCCGGGACGACAGCATGCTCCGGCTGCCGGGAACCGGCGACGAGACCCTTTGCGCGCCGAACGGAACCCGCATCCGCCGCGGACCGGCCGAACCGCCGCTGGTGGTGCCGCCGCCGCAGCCCGCGCTGGTGATCACCACCGCGGCCGGCAATGCCGCGTGGCACACCGGCCGTGCCGGCATGCAGTACCGCGACCTGGTGCCCGGCCGGCTGGGCGGGCACCTCATCGCCTCCCACATCCGCATCCCCGGCAGGGGACCGGTGCCGGACTACGTGCACTTCCACAAGGTGCGGTTCCAGCTCATCTTCTGCCGCCGCGGCTGGGTGCGGGTGGCCTACGAGGACCAGGGGCCGCCCTTCGTGCTGGAGCCGGGCGACTGCGTGCTGCAGCCGCCGGAGATCCGGCACCGGGTGCTGGAAAGCGGCGACGACCTGGAGGTGGTGGAGGTCGGCAGCCCGGCCGAGCACGTCACCGCCGTGGATCACGCGCTTTCGCTGCCAACCGACACCCTGCGCCCGGAGCGGACCTTCTCCGGCCAGCGCTTCGTGCGTCACCGCGCGGCCAACGCCGCATGGGCGACCTGGCGGATCCCCGGCTTCGAGGCGAGGGACACCGGGATCGCCGCCGCCACCGGCGGGATCGGCTCCGTCGTGGTGGCCCGCCCGGCGGGCGTGCCCGAGCGGCGCTTTGTCCGCCACGACGCGCCGAGCCTGTTCCTGTTCGTCCTCGCCGGCCGGATGCGGCTGGAGCTGGAGGGCGGGCGCAGCGAGCCGCTCGGCCCCGACGACAGCGCGATGCTGCCCCCGGGGCTCGGTTACCGCCTCGCCGACTGCTCGCCGGACCTGGAGCTGCTGGAGGTGGCGATGCCGGCCGGCTTCGCCACCACGCCGGCCTGACGCAGCACCTGCCTGATGCAGAGGTGATGTGACGTGACGGGCGGCCGGATTGCAGGAAAAGGGCCGTTCTGCTTCCATCCGGCCATGCGCCGGACTGCTGCCGCCCTGCTGCTCGCCATCGCCGCCGCCGGGCCCGTGGCCGCGGAGAGCTACGAGCCCGAGGCGGTCGTCGAATGGCTGGCCGACCGGCCGGACGTGATCCGCCAGGCGGTGGACCGGATCCTCGCCATGCGGGCGGCGCAGGACAGCGGCACCGCGCTGCCGCCGCCGGCGGACCCGCTGATGGCCTATCTGGAGGCGAATCCGCGGCTGGTGCTGGAGGCGCTGGACCGGTTCGAGGCGGCGCAGCTGGTGAAGGCCCATGCCGACGCGCTGTTCGGCCAGCCCGACGACCCCTACATCGGCAATCCGGACGGATCGGTGATGCTGGTCACCTTCACCGACTACAACTGCCCCTACTGCCAGGCGATGGTGCCGGTGCTGCAGCGGCTGGCGGCCGAGGAGCCGGAGCTGAAGATCGTCTACAAGGAGATGCCGATCCTGGCCGAATCCAGCTGGTATGCGGCCCAGGTGGCGCTGGTCGCCCACGAGCAGGGGCTGTACCGGGAGTTCCACGAGACGCTGTTCGGCGTCGGCGCGCGCAGCGAGCGGCTGGTCCGCGACATCGCCGGCCTGGTCGGCGTGGACCTCGAGGATGCCGACCTCGCCGCCCACGACGGCCGGATCAACGCCAACCTCGCGCTCGGTCAGGATCTGGGCCTGGACGGGACGCCCGCCTATGTCGTCGGCGAGCGCATCCTCGTCGGGCAGACTCCCTATGAGGAGCTGAAGGCCGCGATCGCGGCCGCACGCCCGCAGCCGTAGCGACGCACCCGGATCGGCTGGCGACGGGTCAGACGGTGAGGTGGCGGCGGACCTCGTCCTCGCGGGCGAGCAGCATGGCGCGATCCCCCACCAGCACCACCTCCCCGCGGTCCAGCACCGCGAAGCTGTCGGCAAGGTCGCGGGCGAACTCGAAATACTGCTCGACCAGCACCATCGCCATGTCGCCCCGCCGGGCGAGCAGGCGGATGATCTCCTCGATCTGCTTGATGATCGACGGCTGGATGCCCTCGGTCGGCTCGTCGAGGATGAGAAGGCTGGGCCTGGTAACGAGGGCGCGGGCGATGGCGAGCTGCTGCTGCTGGCCGCCGGACAGGTCGCCGCCGCGCCGGCGCAGCATGTCCTTCAGCACCGGGAACAGGGTGAACACCTCGTCCGGAATGCTGCGCTTCCCTCGCGGCAGGGCGGCGAAGCCCGACCTCAGGTTCTCCTCCACCGTCAGCAACGGGAAGATCTCGCGGCCCTGCGGCACGTAGCCGATGCCGGCGGCGGCGCGCCGGTGTGGCGGCAGCCGGGTGATGTCCTGGCCGGCCCAGGTGATCGACCCGCGCGCCGCCGGCTCCAGCCCCATGATCGCCTTGAGCAGGCTCGACTTGCCGACGCCGTTGCGGCCGAGGACGCAGGTGACCTTGCCCTTCTCCGCCGTAATGTCGACGCCGCGGAGCGCGTGGCTGGCGCCGTAGTAGACGTGGAGCCCGGCGACGGTCAGCACGGCAGGCCTCGCTGGCGCGGCGCCCCGGCGCAGGCAGGGACGGGAGGGGGCGACGGCGGCGCCACCGGTGCGCCGGCCGGCCCCCTGGCCGTGCGCGCGACGGTCGTTCCGGTTGCCGAACCCGGCGCCGGCGCCCCCCCCCCCCCCCCCCCCCCCCCCGGGCCGGGGGAGGGAACGGACGCGAGCCGCGTCGGGCGGATGCGAGGGTACAGAGGGCGAGACTCACCATCAGCATCCTCATCGCCCCAGATAGACCTCGATCACCCGAGGATCCTGCTGCACGTGGGCGAGCGAGCCCTCGGCCAGCACCGAGCCCTCGTGCAGCACCGTCACCCGCACGTCGAGCGCGCGGACGAACTCCATGTCGTGCTCGACCACCACGATCGAATGCCGGCCGGCGATCCCGCGCAGCAGGTCCGCCGTCTGCGCGGTTTCCGCGTCGGTCATGCCCGCCACCGGCTCGTCGAGGAACAGCAGCTCCGGGTCCTGGATCAGCAGCATGCCGATCTCCAGCCACTGCTTCTGGCCGTGGGAAAGGGTGCCGGCCGGGCGCGTCCGCTCGGCGCCGAGCCCGATCGTGTCCAGCACCTCGTCGATCCGGCGGCGCTGGCGCCCGTCGAGCCGGGCGAACAGCGTCGGCCACACCCCGCGCCTGCCGGCGAGCGCGAGCTCGAGGTTCTCGAACACGCTGTGCTGCGGGAACACCGTCGGCTTCTGGAACTTGCGACCGATGCCGATACTGGCAATCGCGGCCTCGTCCATGGCGGTGAGGTCGTAGCGGTCCCTGAACAGCACCCGGCCGCTGTCGGGTCGCGTCTTGCCGGTGATCACGTCCATCATCGTCGTCTTGCCGGCGCCGTTCGGCCCGATCACCGCGCGCATCTCGCCGGGGTCCACGTAGAAGCTGAGCCCGTTGAGCGCGCGGAAGCCGTCGAAGCTGACGGTCACGTCGTCGACGTAGAGCAGCGCCGAGCTCGGCTCGCGGCGGGTGACGGCGGCCGCGATCATTCCGCCGGCTCCTCGACCGCGCTCGGTGCCGGCGCCGGAGCCGGCGCCCGTGCGGCCCGCCGCCCCGCCCGCCAGCCGCCCCACCAGCCGGCGAGGCTGCCAAGGATGCCCCGGGGGAAGAACAGGGTGACCGCGATGAACAGGCCGCCGAGGATGAACAGCCAGGATTCCGGCTCGACGGTGGTGAAGTAGGACTTGCCGTAGTTGATGAGGAGCGCGCCCAGCACCGCCCCGACCAGCGTGCCCCGCCCGCCGACCGCGACCCAGATGATGATCTCGATCGAGCTCGCCGGCGAGAACTCGCGCGGGTTGATGATGCCGACCTGCGGCACGTAGAGGGCGCCGGCGATTCCGGCCAGCACCGCCGAGAGGGTGAAGGCGAACAGCTTGTAGTGCTCGACCCGGTAGCCGAGGAACCGGGCCCGGCTCTCCGCATCGCGGATCGCCATCATCACCCGCCCCGCCCTGGAGGTGACGACCAGGCGGCAGATGACGTAGCCGATGCCGAGCGCGAGCGCGCTCGCCACGAACAGGCCGGCCCGGGTGCTGTCGGCCTGGATGCCGAAGCCGAGGATCTCCTTGAAGTCGGTGAGCCCGTTGTTGCCGCCGAAGCCGGTGTCGTTGCGGTAGAACAGCAGCATCAGCGCGAAGGTCATCGCCTGGGTGATGATCGACAGGTAGACGCCGGTCACCCGCGAACGGAAGGCGAACCAGCCGAACACCAGCGCCAGCAGCCCGGGCACCAGCACCACCATCACCAGCGCGAAGGCGAAGCTGTCGAAGCCGTGCCAGAACCAGGGAAGCTCCGTCCAGTTCAGGAACACCATGAAGTCCGGCAGCTCCGCGTTGCCGTAGACGCCGCGGTCGCCGATCTGGCGCATCAGGTACATGCCCATCGCGTAGCCGCCGAGCGCGAAGAAGGCGCCGTGGCCGAGGCTGAGAATGCCGCAGAAACCCCAGACGAGGTCGACCGCCACCGCGAGCAGGGCGTAGCAGAGGTACTTGCCGAACAGCGGCACCAGCCACGACGGCACGTGGAACGGCGAGGACGGCGGCACCGCCAGGTTCAGCACCGGCACCGCCACGGCGGTGGCGAGGAGGAGCAGCAGGAACGTCTGCCCCGGGCGATCGATGCGGGCGAGCGGGGACGTGCGGGCGGCGTCGGGCGACAGGCTCATCTCACGCCTCCACCGCACGGCCCTTCAGCGCGAACAGCCCGCGCGGCCGCTTCTGGATGAAAAGGATCACCGCCACCAGGATGATGATCTTGCCGAGCACTGCGCCCGACCACGGCTCCAGCAGCTTGTTGGCGACGCCCAGCGTCATGCCGCCGGCGAAGGTGCCCCACAGGTTGCCGACGCCGCCGAAGACCACCACCAGGAAGCTGTCGATGATGTAGGCCTGGCCCAGGTTCGGGCTGACGTTGTCGATCTGGCTGAGCGCGACCCCGGCGAGCCCGGCGATGCCCGAGCCGAGCCCGAAGGTCATTGCGTCGACGCGGCCGGTGCGGATGCCCATCGCCTGAGCCATCGGCCGGTTGGCGGTCACCGCCCGCATCTGCAGCCCGAACGGCGTCCGCTTCATCATCAGGATCAGCCCGACGAAGACGATCAGGCAGAAGGCGAGGATGTACATCCGGCTGTAGGTGAGGGTGAGGCCGGAACCGAGGTCGAGCGCGCCCTGCATGAAGGCCGGGTTGCCGACCTCGCGGTTGTTCGGCCCGAAGATGGTGCGCACCGCCTGCTGCAGGATCAGGCTGAGCCCCCAGGTTGCGAGCAGGGTTTCCAGCGCCCGGCCGTAGAGCCAGCGGATGATGCTGCGCTCGATCGCGACCCCCACCGCCGCCGCCACGATGAAGGCCGCCGGAATCGCCACCGCGAGCGACCAGTCGAACCAGGCCGGCGCATGCAGCCGGAACAGCTCCTGCACCACGAAGGTCGTGTAGGCGCCCAGCATCATCATCTCGCCGTGCGCCATGTTGATCACGCCCATCACGCCGAAGGTGATGGCGAGCCCGATCGCCGCGAGCAGCAGGACGGAGCCCATCGAGAACCCCTCGAACAGGCTGCCCGCGAAGCGCCACAGCGCGAGAGTCCGCTCGATCGCCGCGAGCGCGTCCTCCATCGCGGCGCGCACCTGCGGGTCCGCCTCGCCCCGCATCATCGCGGCGAGCAGCGAGCGGACCTCGGGATCGGTGTAGCCGGAGAGGGTGTCGGTCGCGGCCAGCCGCTGTTCCTGGTCGCCGGAGCCGAGCAGCACCGCAGCCCGGGCGCGGATCATCGCATCGCGGACGGCCTCCACCTCCTCCGCCGCGATCGCCGCCTCCAGCGCCGGCAGCGCGCCGGCGTCGCGCGAACCGAACACCCGGCTCGCCGCCGCGAGCCGCTGCGCCGGGTCCGGCCCCAGCAGGGTGAGCCCGCCGAGGGCATCGCGGATCGTGCTGCGCAGCCCGTTGTTGGTCTTGACCTGCTCCAGCTCCGCCTTGGCGACGACGCCGATCTCCTCGAGCGTCAGCGGGTCGCGGACGAGGAAGCCGCCGTCCACCTCGTCCGCGATGACCACGGAGCCGTCGGCCGCCAGCGTGTAGAGCCGGCGGTCCGCCATCGCCTCCAGCACCGGCACCACCCGCGGGTCGCCGGTCGCGGCGAAGGCGATGACGGCATTGCCCTTGTCGCTGTAGCTGCCTTCCGCCAGCGCCGGCAGCAGCGCGCGCAGCGCGTCGTCGGGCTGGGCCTCGGCCGGGCCGACGAGGGCCGCCATCGCCAGCAGGGTCAGCACCGCCAGCCGGGCGAGGCTGCGCAGCGCCGAAGGGCGACGGTGGCTGTGGGTGAAGCGGGACATGGCGGATTGGCCGCGCGTCGGAGCGGGCGGGATCAGGACCCCGACCGCCCGCGCCTTCCTAGTTCTTGCCGTAGAGGGGTTCCTGGCAGCCGCCGCAGACCCAGGGCCAGGTCCAGTCGGCGGTCAGCACCGCGCTCTCCGGAATGTAGTCGGACCAGGCGTCGCCGACGACCACGTCGTCGGTCTGCCAGACGACGTCGAACTGGCCGTCCTCGAGGATCTCGCCGATCAGCACCGGCTTCGACAGGTGATGATTGGTGTTCATCACCGCGATACCGCCGGTCAGGTTCGGCACCTGCTGGCCGTACATCGCCTGGCGCACGGCATCGACATCGGTGGTCCCGGCCTGCGTGACCGCCTGCACCCACATGTTGAAGCCGATGTAGTGGGCCTCCATCGGGTCATTGGTAACGCGGTTCGGGTCACCGATGAAGGCGTGCCAGGCTTCGATGAACGCCGCGTTCTCCGGCGTGTCCACCGACATGAAGTAGTTCCACGCCGCGAGGTGGCCGACCAGCGGCGCGGTGTCGAGACCCGCCAGCTCCTCCTCGCCGACGGAGAAGGCGATGACCGGGATGTCCTCGGCCGAAATGCCCTGGTTGGCGAGCTCCTTGTAGAAGGGCACGTTGGCGTCGCCGTTGATGGTGGAGATGACGGCGGTCGGCTTGCCCTGGCTCGCGAACTCCTTCACCTGCGCGACGATGGTCTGCCAGTCGGAATGGCCGAAGGGCGTGTACTCCTCCATGATGTCCTCGTCCGAGACACCATGGGCGTTGAGGAAGGCGCGCAGGATCTTGTTGGTCGTGCGCGGATAGACGTAGTCGGTGCCGAGCAGCACCCAGCGCTGGGCGCCGCCGCCGTCTTCGCTCATCAGGTATTCGACCGCCGGGATCGCCTGCTGGTTCGGCGCCGCGCCGGTGTAGAAGACGTTGCGCGAGCTTTCCTCGC
Source organism: uncultured Alphaproteobacteria bacterium (assembly GCA_937988735.1). Classification (GTDB taxonomy): domain Bacteria; phylum Pseudomonadota; class Alphaproteobacteria; order CALKHQ01; family CALKHQ01; genus CALKHQ01. The sequence goes on along the minus strand of CALKHQ010000280.1, from coordinate 24,275 downwards.
CCTCGTACTGCACGGGATAGAACAGCAGCCCGTTCAGCTCCTCGAACACCGGCAGCACCGACTTGCGGCTGACCGAGGTCCAGCAGCCGAACACCACGTCCACCCGTTCCTGCTCGAGGAGCTCGCGCGCCTTCTCGGCGAACAGCGGCCAGTCGGAGGCGGGATCCACCACCACCGCCTCCAGCGGCCGGCCGAGCAGCCCGCCCTTCGCGTTCTGCTCCTCGATCAGCATCAGCATCACGTCCTTGAGCGTGGTCTCGCTGATCGCCATGGTGCCGGAGAGCGAGTGGAGAACGCCGACCTTGATCGGCTCGCCCTCCTGGGCCCGCGCGGCGCCGACCGCCGCAACCAGCGCCGTCGTCGCGGCGAATGCGCTGACCAGCCGCCCGATACCCCATCGTGTCATGCCTGCCCCCATCGGTTTTGCTGCACTGCAGCGAGAGTAAGCAAGGGGCGTGCCAGCGGGCGAACGACCGCAAGGCGCGCAGGCGTTCGGGCGCCGCTGCCGGATTCTTCGGCGGCCATTCAGGCAGTGGATGCGCGGCTGCTGCTTTCGCAGGCAGGTCGTGTGACCGTCGTCACAGACCGGCAGCCGCGTCGCTTGACCTCGACCGCGGTCGGGATTCTATCAACCTCACCTGCCCGCGCCGCCCAGGAAACCGGACCCATGACAGACAGTGCGACTGCGGCCTCGACGGCCGCCGGAACAGGTTCGACGCGGGCCCGCAACCTGACGCTGCTGCTGGTTGCTTCGCTCACCATGATGTCGGGCACCACCATCGCGCCGTCGCTGCCGGCGATCGAGGCGCGCTTCGCCGACACGGAGAACGTGGCGCTGCTGGCGCGGCTGGTGCTGACGATCCCGGCGCTGTTCATCGCGCTCAGCGCTCCGCTGGCCGGTTTCATCGCCGACCGCTACGGCCGGCGCCGGCTCCTGCTGCTCGCAATCGTCGCCTACGGCTTCTCCGGCATGTCCGGACTGGTGGTGGACAGCCTGTTCGCCATCCTCGCTGGCCGCGCGCTGCTCGGCATGGCGGTCGCCGGCACGATGACGACGGGAACGGCGCTGGTCGGCGACTATTTCACCGGCGCCGAGCGCGACCGCTTCATGGGCCGGCAGTCGGCGTTCATCGGCGTCGGCGGCATCGTGTTCCTCGTTGGCGGCGGGCTCCTCGCCGAGATGCACTGGCGTGCGCCCTTCGCCGTCTATGGCGTCGCCTTCGCCCTGCTGCCGGCGGTGCTGCTGTGGCTGTACGAGCCGGCGCGGGGACAGCGGCACGGCGCGGGCGGTGCGGCGGCCGCGACCGGCGCTCCCGGCTGGGCGCTCGCCGTGTTCGCGCTGTTCGGGCTCGCGCTCCTCAGCATGATCACCTTCTACGTGCTGCCGACGCAGCTCCCGTTCTTCCTGCAGACGATGGCGGACGACACGCCCAGCCGCACCGGGCTCGCGATGGGCACGCTGACGCTGGTCATGGCGGTGGCGTCCCTGGGGTTCGCCCGCGTCCGCAACCGGCTGGGCGTCGCGCCGACGCTGGGCCTCGGCCTCGGGCTGCTGGCGGCGGGAATTGCGCTGGTCGGGGCCGCGCACAGTTATCTCGCCGTGGTGGCGGCGATGGCAGTGGCGGGCGTCGGCATGGGCATTTCGATGCCGAACCTGATGGCCGCGGCGCTGGCAATCGCGCCGGTCGCGGTCCGGGGCCGGGTCGCCGGCGGACTGACCGCAAGCTTCTTCATCGGCCAGTTCGTCTCGCCCTTCCTCAGCCAGCCGCTGGTCGGCGCCTTCGATTTCGCCACCATGTTCACGATCGTGGCGGCGGTTCTCGGCGCAGTTGCGGCCGCCACCGCCGCGGTCGGGCTCCGATCGGCGCGGGCGGCATAGGCCGCGCTGCCGCGGAAATGCCCAGATTGGCGGGGCCTCTTACATTGACAGCCCCCGCCAGCCTCCTTATCTGTCCTTGGCCCGACTGCCGCAGCTGCGCCCCCGCCACGGGCGGCGGGCGCGATACGTGTTGCGGCCAAGAACGACCACAAGCGAGTTCATGCCCATGTTCGGCGCCGTCGCGCGTAAGCTGTTCGGCACTGCCAACGAACGCTACATCAAGTCGCTCCAGCCCCTGGTGCAGGCGATCAATGCCCGGGAGCCGGAGATCTCGAAGCTTTCGGACGACGCGCTGCGCGGGCAGACCGACAAGCTGAAGGCGCGGCTCGCCGCCGGCGAGACCCTCGACGACATCCTGGTGGAGGCCTTCGCCACCGTCCGCGAGGCGGCGAAGCGGGTACTGGGCCAGCGCCACTTCGACGTCCAGCTCATGGGCGGCATCGTGCTGCACCGCGGCATGATCGCCGAGATGAAGACCGGCGAAGGCAAGACGCTTGTCTCGACGCTCGCCGCCTATCTCAACGCGCTCACCGGCAAGGGCGTTCACGTCGTCACGGTCAACGACTACCTGGCCCGCCGCGACTCCGAATGGATGGGCCAGATCCACCGCTTCCTGGGGCTCACCGTCGGCTGCATCGTGCCGGGGCTGACGGACGAGGAGCGGCGCGCGGCCTACGCCTGCGACATCACCTATTCGACCAACAACGAGCTCGGCTTCGACTATCTGCGCGACAACATGAAGCTGCGGCTGGACATGATGGTCCAGCGCGAGCCGAACTTCGCCATCGTCGACGAGGTGGACTCGATCCTGATCGACGAAGCGCGCACCCCGCTGATCATCTCCGGCCAGGCCGAGGACTCCTCCGCGCTCTATCGCGCCATCGACAAGGAGATCCCGCACCTCAAGCCCGAGCACTACGAGATCGACGAGAAGCAGCGCACGGTCACCCTGACCGACGAGGGCGTCGAGGTGATGGAGGAGCGGCTGCGCCAGGCCGGGCTGATGGAAGGCGGCCTCTACGACAGCCACAACATCACCCAGCTCCACCACGTGATGCAGGCGCTGCGCGCACACAAGCTGTTCCGCCGCGACACCGAATATGTCGTCAAGGACGGCAAGGTGATCATCGTCGACGAGTTCACCGGCCGCATGATGGAGGGCCGCCGCTACTCCGAGGGCCTGCATCAGGCGATCGAGGCCAAGGAAGGCGTCCAGATCCAGGCCGAGACCCAGACGCTGGCGTCGATCACCTTCCAGAACTACTTCCGGCTCTATCCCAAGCTTGCCGGCATGACCGGCACGGCGATGACCGAGGCCGGCGAGTTCGCCGAGATCTACAAGCTCGACGTCATCGAGATCCCGACCAACTTGCCGGTGATCCGCATCGACGAGGACGACGCCGTCTACCGGACCCGCGCCGAGAAGGACAAGGCGGTGATCGAGACGATCATCGACTGCCAGAAGCGCGGCCAGCCGGTGCTGGTCGGCACGACCTCGATCGAGAAGTCCGAGGAGCTGTCGGCCAAGCTGAAGAAGCACGGCATCAAGCACAACGTGCTGAACGCCCGCTATCACGAGGCCGAGGCCTACATCATCGCCGACGCGGGCATCCCGGGCGCGGTGACGATCGCGACCAACATGGCCGGTCGCGGCACCGACATCCAGCTCGGCGGCAACCTCGAGATGCGCATCCGGCGCGAACTCGCCGATGTCACCGACGAGGAGGAGCGCGCGCGGCGCATCGAGCAGATCAAGGCCGAGATCGCGGAGAAGCGCCAGCAGGCGCTGGCCGCCGGCGGGCTCTGCGTGATCGGCACCGAACGCCACGAGAGCCGGCGCATCGACAACCAGCTCCGCGGCCGCTCCGGCCGTCAGGGCGACCCCGGACGTTCGATCTTCTTCCTGTCGCTCGAAGACGACCTGATGCGCATCTTCGCGGCGGACAAGATCGACTCCATGCTGAAGCGCCTCGGCGTGAAGGAAGACGAGGCGATCTCCCATCCCTGGGTGAACAAGGCGCTGGAAAAGGCCCAGGCGCGGGTCGAGGCGCGCAACTTCGAGGTGCGCAAGCACCTGCTGAAGTTCGACGACGTGATGAACGACCAGCGCAAGGTCATCTACGAGCAGCGCAAGGAGCTGATGCGGGCGACCGACGTCGGCGAGACCATCGTCGACATGCGCGAGGAGACGCTGGACGCGCTGATGGCCGCCCACGTGCCGGAGCGCGCCTACGCCGAGCAGTGGGACGTCGAGGGCCTGACGGCGGAAGTGAAGCGCATCTTCGGCCTCGACCTGCCGATCAAGGAATGGGCGGCCGAGGACGGCGTCGCCGACGCCGAGATCCGGCAGCGCATTGCCGACGCGGTCGAGAAGAAGATGGCGGAGAAGGCCGCCGCCATCGGCCCGGAATCGATGCGGCTGGTGGAAAAGAACCTGCTGCTGCAGCTGCTGGACTTCCACTGGAAGGAGCACCTGCTCCATCTCGACCAGCTCCGCCAGGGCATCAACCTGCGCGCCCACGCCCAGCGCAACCCGCTGGACGAGTACAAGCGCGAGGCGTTCGACATGTTCGAGTCGATGCTCGCGCGGCTGCGGGAGTCGGTGACGCGGGTGATGGCCCATGTCGAGGTTCGGCCGGCGGCCGACCTGCAGGCGATGGCGCCCGCCGCGCCGCAGCCGGCGCGGATGGTGGAAAGCCGGGTCGATCCGGCCGGCGCCCCGCTGCCGGCCGGCGACGGTGCGCCGATGGGCGACGCGGGCGGCGACGTCGGCGTCGCCACCCGCACGCGACCCGCGGCCTCACCGGCTGCGAGCGCGAAGGTGCCCCGGAACGCCCCCTGCCCCTGCGGATCGGGGAAGAAGTACAAGCACTGCCACGGCGCCGCCGCCTGAGCCCGCCAGACGGCGACGCCCGCGCACAACTGCACGCGGGCATCCCGGTAACAATGCATTAACCATGTCTGCGGCAGGCTGGAGGCTGCGGCGTGCCCGTGGCCTCCCGCGGCCGCCCGGGCTCCGGTGGCGGTGCCTCCCTCCGCGCTGCCGGCGTCCCCTTTTTTCGCGAACGCCTCGTCTTGGGCCCGGACCGATCGCCCGGGCCCTTTCTCTGTCGCCGCTCAGGCGGCGCTGGCGCGGACGGACGCGGCCTTGTCGTTCTTGCGCTGGACCAGCGCGTCGAAGTCGTGGACCAGGTTGCGGGTGATCTCGCCGACCTCGAACCGCCACTCGCCGATCTCGCGCACCGGGGTCACCTCGACGGCAGTGCCGGTCAGGAACACCTCCTGCGTCCGCGCGAACTCCTCCGGCATGATCGCCCGCTCGACGACCTCGTAGCCGCGGGCGCGGGCAAGGTCGATGACCGTGCGGCGGGTGATGCCGTCGAGGAAGCAGTCCGGCTTCGGCGTGTGGATGACGCCGTCCTGGATCAGGAAGATGTTGGCGCCGGTCGCCTCCGCCACCTGGCCGCGCCAGTCGAGCATGAGCGCGTCGTTGTAGCCCGCCCGCTCCGCCGCGTGCTTCGCCAGCGTGCAGATCATGTAGAGACCGGCCGCCTTGGCGTGCACCGGCGCGCACTCCGGCGCCGGCCGCCGCCACCTGGCCACCTGCATGCGGATGCCCTGCAGCCGGGCCTCCGGCGTGAAGTAGGCGGGCCACTCCCAGGTGGCGATGGCGACGTTGATCCGGTTCTGCTGGGCGGAGACCCCCATCATCTCGCTGCCGCGCCAGGCGACCGGACGGACGTAGCCGTCGACGATGTTGTTGGCGCGAACAGCCGCGTTGCAGGCCTCGTCGATCTCCTCCACGCTGAAGGGGATCTCGAAGTCCATCATCCGGGCCGAGGCAAACAGGCGCTCGGTGTGCTCGCGCAGCTTGAAGATCTCGCCGCCGTAGACGCGCTCGCCCTCGAAGACGCAGCTTCCGTAGTGGAGGCCGTGGGTGAGCACGTGGATCTTCGCCTCGCGCCACGGAACCAGCGCGCCGTCCTGCCAGATCTGGCCGTCACGGTCATGGAAGGGGATAAGGGCCATTTGCGTCTCGTCCGCTAGTTGTTTATGGGTCGGGAGACGGAGACTGTCCGTCCGCTCCCCGCGGCTGCTGCCGACATCCTATGTCGGAAGCCTTCGGAGCCGCGACCGAAAATGTCTGCCTCGGATCAGAGGGTGTAACATCCTGATGGCAAATATGTCAACATGGCTGACGTAAAGATTCCCTCGAACCCGCTGTTCCTTCGCGACGAGGAGCTGCGGACGGGGGTGGAGCTCCTGTTCTATGCCTATCGGGATTTCACCGGCGAGCCGGACTCGATGCTCGCCCAGCAGGATCTGGGCAGGGCTCACCACCGGGTGATCTACTTCGTCGGCCGCTACCCCGGCATCACGGTCAGCGAGCTGCTGACCGTGCTCAACATCACCAAGCAGAGCCTGTCGCGGGTGCTGAGCCGGCTGCTGCGCGACGGCTATGTCGAGCAGCGCACCGGCAGCGACGACCGCCGCAAGCGGCTGCTCTACCTTACCGAGAAGGGCGCCGACCTGGAGCAGCGGCTGACCGCGAACCAGCGGGCGCGGATTGCCCGGGCCTATCGCGAGGCAGGCGCCGATGCGGTGGAAGGGTTCAAGAAGGTGATGCTCGGCATCATGGACGCGGCGACCCGCGAGCTCAGCCAGAGCGGCCCGCGGCCGGCGGAGCCCAAGGCGTGGCGGCGCGAGACCTAGAGCGGACGGCGGCGCCGCAGGAGCCGGCCCATGTGCTGGTGGTCGACGACGACCAGCGCCTGCTCGGCCTGCTCCAGCGCTACCTGACCGAAGCGGGTTTCTTCGTCAGCACCGCGGCCGACGCGGCGGTGGCGAAGGACCAGATGTCGCGGTTCAGCTTCGACCTGATCGTGATGGACGTGATGATGCCCGGCCAGAACGGGCTCGCGCTCACTGCCGAGCTGCGGGAGCAGGGCAACAACGTGCCCATCCTGCTGCTGACTGCCCGCGGCGAGCCGGAGGACCGCATCCTCGGCTTCGAGTACGGCGCTGACGACTACATGCCCAAGCCGTTCGAGCCGCGCGAGCTGGTGCTGCGGATGCATTCGATCCTGCGCCGGGCGGCGCCGGCGCAGGCCGCCCCGGCCGCGCCCGCCATCATCCGCCTCGGCGACTTCGTCTATGACACCAGCCGCGGGCTGCTGCACCAGGGCGACACGCTGATCCGGCTGACCAGCGGCGAGCATGCGCTGCTGCGCGAGCTTGCCGCGGCACCGCTGCAGCCGCTGTCGCGCGAGGAGCTGGCCGAGCGCTGCGAGATCAACAGCGCCCGCGCGGTGGACGTGCAGATCACCCGTCTGCGGCGCAAGATCGAACGCGAGCCGCGGGAGCCGCGCTACATCCAGACCGTGCGCGGCACCGGCTACATGCTGGTGCCGGAATGACGCTGGTCGTCCGCACCGGACCGGCGACGGTGCTGACGCGCGTCGGCCGGGCGCTGGCGGCGGTGCGGAACGCGATCAAGGCCGTCCTGCCGCAGACGCTGCTGGGGCGGGCGCTGATGATCATCGTGACGCCCGCGATCATGCTCCAGCTGCTGCTGCTGGTGGTGTTCTACGACTACCACTACGACCTGATCACGCGGCGGCTCGCGGCGGCGGTGGTGTCGGAAGTGGCGGCGATGAACGTGGTCCATGACCTGATCGACGACGAGCTGCCCGGCCAGGCGGAGCTGATCGCCTTTCAGCGGCTGGAACTGAGGATGCGCTACCAGCCGGACGCGCGGCTGTCTCGCCCGCTGCCCGAGCCGGGGGACGACCTGCTGTCGGAGAAGCTGGCGAACGAGATCCGCGACCGCATCGACCGGCCGTTCGTCATCGACGTCGATCACTCCGACCGCCAGGTCCGGATCACCATCGAGCTGGAGGACGGGCTGCTGCACGTGATCGCGCCGCGGGAGCGGCTGTTCACCGCCACCAGCTACACCTTCGTGCTGTGGATGGTCGGGGCCTCCGCCACCCTGTTCACCATCGCCATCATCTTCATGCGCAACCAGATCCGGCCGATCCGGCGGCTGGCGAAGGCGGTGGACCGCTTCGGCAAGGGCCAGGAGGTTGGCGAGTTCCGCGCCCAGGGCGCCGCCGAGGTGCGCCAGGCGGCCCGCGCCTTCAGCCTGATGCGCGCCCGAATCAAGCGGCAGATCGCGCAGCGCACGGAGATGCTGGCCGGGGTCAGCCACGACCTGAAGACGCCGCTGACCCGGATGAAGCTGCAGATCGCCATGCTGGGCGACGGCCCCGATGTCGCCGACCTGAAGAGCGACATCGAGGAAATGGAGCACATGATCGAGGGCTATCTCGCCTTCGCCCGCGGCGAGGGCGAGGAGAGCGCGGTCCCGACCGACCTCGACGCGCTGCTCGACGAGGTGGTGGTGAGCGCCCGCCGCCAGGGCGGCGACGTGCGGCTGGAGGGACGGACCGGGCTGTCGCTGGTGGTGCGGCCGAACGCAATCCGGCGCTGCGTCGGCAATCTCGTCTCCAACGCCGTCCGCTACGCGCACCACGTCCGGGTGGTGGCGCGGGCGAGTCCCGCCCAGGTGGAGATCTGGGTGGACGACGACGGCCCCGGCATTCCGGAGGACCGGCGCGAGGACGTGTTTCGCCCGTTCTTCCGCCTCGACCCGTCACGCAACCCGCGCACCGGCGGCGTCGGGCTCGGGCTGACCATCGCCCGCGACATCGCCCGCAGCCACGGCGGCGACCTCATCCTCGCCACCGCGCCCGGCGGCGGTCTGCGCGCCATCCTCCGCCTGCCGCTCTAGGCGGCGAATCCGGGGCGAATTGCGGCCCCGGTACGGATTCTCCCTTTCGATTCAATGCCTGAATCATTAACGGCATTTCATCTTGATGCCAGATTCCTGCCACAATCGATGCCAACGTAGCCGGCCAGGTCGGGTTGCGCGGCCTGCCGCCGGCCCGGTCGAGCTTCATTCATCGATGTTCTGGGCAGGGGGTTTCGACGATGTTCCCGCACGGGAGATTCGCCTCAGCGTTCGCAGCCGCAGCCCTGGCCGCCGCCGGCGCGGCGCTGACGTCGGGGATCGCGGTCGCGCAGACGCCGGTTGCTGCGACGGCCACCCAGGCCGGCGAGGACCGGCAGGGACTGTGGCTCACCACGCCGTTTCCCGAACTCACCGCCGAGGCCGGATCCGAGATCACGATGACGCTTCGGCTCGCGAACGTGGGGCTTCCGCCGCAGCGGGTCTCCTTCGACGTGAGCGGGCTGCCGCAGGGGTGGAGCTGGGAAATCGACGGCGGCGGGCAGGCCGTGGGCGCCGCGATCGCCGGGCCCGACGAGACGGTCGAGCTGACGCTGGAGGTGACGCCCCCGGCCGATGCCGACGTCGGCCAGTACGACTTCACCGTCACCGGCGAGGCGGACGGGCAGTCGCTGCGGCTGCCGATCGCGCTGCGCCTCACCGAGGCCGAGCCGGCGCGGCTGACGCTGGAGCCGACGCTGCCGGCGCTGCGCGGCTCGGTGCGTTCCACCTTCGATTTCCAGGTCGCGATCACCAACGAGGGGCGGGACGACACGGTCGTCAACCTGCTGGCGCAGGCGCCCGCCGGGTTTGAGGTCACCTTCAAGCAGCGCTATGGCTCGCAGGAGCTGACCAGCCTGCCGGTCGCCGCGGGCAAGACGGAGAACATCACCGTCAGCGTCAGCCCCGCGGAGAACACCCCGGCCGGGCAGTATCCGGTGCTGATCCGCGCCGCTTCGGAAAGTGCAACCGGCGACGCGCAGCTGCTGATGGACGTGACCGGGCGGCCGACCCTCTCGCTCTCCGGCCCGGAAGGGCGGCTGTCGGGCGAGGCGGTCGCCGGCGAGCAGCGCAGCTTCACCTTCACGCTGGCCAACACCGGCACCGCGGCCGCACGCAGCGTTTCGATGTCCGCGAGCCCGCCCAGCGGCTGGACGGTGACCTTCGAGCCGGACGAGATCGACGAGCTTCAGCCCGGACAGCGGGTGGAGGTCTCGGTGGGCATCACGCCCTCCGACAAGGCGATCGCCGGTGACTATGTCGTGCCCGTCCGGGCGAACGGCGACGGCGTCTCCGACAATGCCAGCTTCCGGGTTACCGTCACCACCTCGACCGTCTGGGGCATCGTCGGCCTCGGCGTCATCGCCGCCGCGGTCGTCGTGCTTGCGGTCGCGGTCACGCGGTACGGCCGGCGATGAGCGCGGTCATCGAGACGGCCGGACTGGTAAAACGTTACGGCCGCACGACCGCGGTCGATGGCATCGACCTCGTGGTCGAACGGGGTGAGGTGTTCGGACTGCTCGGCCCGAACGGTTCGGGCAAGACCACAACCATCCTGCTGCTCCTCGGCCTGACCGAGCCGACGGCCGGCACGGTGCGCGTGCTGGGGCTGGATCCGCTGCGCCAGCCGCTCGCCGTCAAGCGCCGGGTGGGCTACCTGCCGGACGAGGTGGGCTTCTACGAACGGCTGACGGCGCGGGAGAACCTGTCCTACTCCGCGCGTCTGGCGGGCCTCGCCTCGAGCGACGCGCGCAGGCGCATCGACGAGGTGCTGGCGCGCGTCCGGCTGACGGAGGTGGCGGACCGGCGGGTCTCAACCTTCTCCCATGGCATGCGCCAGCGGCTGGGCATCGCCGATCTCCTGCTCAAGCGGGCGGAGCTCGCGATCCTCGACGAGCCGACGGCAGGCCTCGACCCGCAGTCCACGCAGGAGCTGCTGGAGCTGATCCAGGCGCTGGCCCGCGACGGCATCACCATCGTGCTGTCGTCGCACCTGCTGGGCATGGTGCAGACCATCTGCAGCCGTGTCGCGCTGTTCAGCCGCGGCCGCATCGGGCTCTGCGGCCGGGTGGACCAGCTCACCGCCGACGTGCTCGGCGGCCGCTACGTGATCGAGGCGGAAGCCGAGGGCGCCGACCTGGCGTCGCTGCTGGGCGACCTGCCCGACGCCGCCACCGTGCTCGAGCGGCCGGGCCGCTGGCGGGTGGAGGCGAAGGGGGACCTCAGGCCCGAGATCGCACGGCGCGTGATCGGCGCCGGCGGAACGCTGCAGTCGATCGGCCTGCGCCAGGCCAGCCTCGACGAGGTCTACGCACGGTACTTCGAGACGGAGGCGGGTCATGCGAAGGCGGCGTGAGGGATCGCCCTTCACCGGGCTTGCCGCGGTCGCCCTCAAGGAGGCGGCCGACCACATGACAAGCGCCCGCATCCACCTGGTGATGCTGCTGGTGCTGCTCACCGCCCTGGGCGCGGTCTATGCCACCATCGGCGAGATCAAGCAGACGTTCAGCGAGGACCAGTTCCTGTTCCTGCGCGTGTTCACCATGGCGCAGGATCCGCTGCCCTCCTTCGTCGGCTTCCTCGGCTTCCTGCTGCCGCTGGTGGCGATCGCGCTCGGCTTCGACGCTATCAACGGCGAATACAACCGGCGCACCCTGAGCCGGGTGCTGTCGCAGCCGATCTACCGGGACGCCCTGCTGACGGGGAAGTACCTGGGCGGGCTGATCGTCATCGCGATCTGCCTCGTCACCCTGTGGCTGCTGGTGACCGGGCTGGGCATCCTGCTGCTCGGGCTGCCGCCGAGCGCGGAGGAGATCGTGCGGGGGCTCGCCTTCCTGCTCGCCTCCTTCGTCTATGCCGGCGTCTGGCTGGCGGTGGCGCTGCTGTTCTCCATCGTGTTCCGCGCGCCGGCGACGGCGGCGCTGGCGGCGCTGACGGTGTGGCTGCTGTTTGCCATCTTCTGGTCGATGCTGGCACCGCTGATCGCCGGCGCGATCGTCACCGTCGATCCGCTGAACCCGACGACGGCGGTGGCGCATGCCGAATGGCAGACGGCGATCTCGCGCATCTCGCCGAACATGCTCTACGGCGAGATGACGCTGGCGCTGCTGAGCCCCGAGACGCGGACCCTGGGGCTGGTATTCGCCAGCCAGCTCCACCAGGCGCTGCTGGGGGCTCCGCTGCCGGTGTCGGAGAGCCTGAGCCTGATCTGGCCGCAGCTTGCCGGCATGGTGGCGGCGCTGGTGGTGCTGTTCACCATCGCCTACGTGACCTTCCAGCGGCAGGAAATCCGGGCCTGACCCTGAACGCGGCGCGCCCGGAGCGCCGCCTGAACAACCTCCCTCCCCGCGCAGGGGAGGGAGGTTTTCCCTTACTGCCCGTCCGCCTGCGCGCGGGCCTCGGCAATCATGGCCGGCGTCATGCGGGCGGCCAGCCGGTCGCGCAGGTCGGCGGCCCCGGCCACCCCGGCGCGGGCCGCGCGCTCCAGCCACGCCCAGGCCTCGACATCGTCGCGCGGCGCGTTGCTGCCGGTGGCGAGCAGGCCGCCCAGGTTGTACATCGCGGCCGGCATCCCCTGTTCCGCTGCGGCGCGGTACCAGCGGATGGCGCCGGCCTCGTCCCGGTCAGTGCCGATGCCCATTTCCAGCGCGATGGCGAGGTTGTACTGCGCATCGGCGAGCCCCTGCTCCGCCGCGGCGGTCAGCCAGCGCACCGCCTCCGCCCGCGCGCCGGCATGGCTCTGCGCCTGCAGCAGCAGCGCCAGCCGGAACTGGGCGAGCGCATGGCCGTTCTCGGCCGCGGCCCGGTACCAGCGCAGCGCCTCTCCGATATCGGGCTCGCCGCCACGCACGCCCTCTTCGTACTGCAGCGCCAGCATGAACTGGGCTTCGGCGTCGCCGGCCTCGGCCTGCTGGCGATACCAGCGGAGCACCGCGCCATAGCCTTGCGGCGCGGCGGCTTCAGCGATCTGCGGCAGGGCCAGCGCGACCAGGAGGGCGGCTGGCAACAGGCGAAGCGGGTGGGTCACGGCGCGGACGTTACCGACCGATCACGCCGGCTGGCAAGCGCAAGTTGCGGGCATTTGCCGCCGATTCAGAAGGCAACGCTGCCCCTGTCGGCAAAGGAGATCACCACCAGCCGTCCTTCCTCGCCCGGCTGGGGCTCCATGAAGCATTCGGGCGGGCCAAGCGTGCGGTAGCACCACAGCTCGGCCACCTCCTCGCCGGGAAGCAGCACCGTCGCCGGCACCACGTCCTCGCTGTAGCCGCAGCCCCCGGCAAGGGCCGCGGCCACGAGCGCAACAGCCGTCCTGGCCATCACCGCCCTCCGTTAACTGGCCGAAGGGTGACGTTAGCACATTCTTTACCCTGACGCAGCCGCCCGCGCCGCTACTCCGGCATTTCCAGCCCGACGGCTGCCATCGCCTCCGCCTGGCGCCTCGCCAGCGCCGCCTCGTCGAAGTTGCCGATCAGGTCGTGGAACAGCCGGTACCAGTTGATCTCGGCGTTGAGGCGCAGGAACACCGCGCCGAGCCCGATCGCCGCCCGGTCCATGAACACGAACTCGCGCGGCGGTGTGACGCCGCCGATGCGCCTGAGCTCCGAATGCACCTTCGCGGCAACGTCGGCGCCGTAGGAGGTGGCGTTGGTCTCCTCGATCCGGCGCGTCTTGTCCTCGAGGATCGGGGCAAAGACGAAGCGCGCCCAGATGTTGAGCGTGTCGATCATCTCCGCGTTCAGGTTGCGGAAGCCCCACACCTCGTACGCATGGGCGGCGCGGCCGCGGTCACCGTCGCGGACCCCGAAGTAGAGGTCGATGACGCCGCCGACGAAGGGCGGCTGGAAGATGCGGATGCAGCCGAAGTCGAGCAGGTTCAGCGACTGGTCGGACCGCACCGTGTAGTTGCCGAGGTGCGGGTCGCCGTGGATGACGCCGTAGTCGTAGAACGGCACGTACCAGGCGCGGAACAGGGCCATCGCGGCGCGGTTGCGCGCCTCGGCCGGCGGATCGCCGTCGATGAACCGCGCGATCGGCTCGCCCTCCAGCCAGGTCATCGTCAGCAGCCGGCGGGTCGAGAGCGCGGGCACCGGCTTGGGCACATGGACCGTCGGCTCTCCCGCCAGCATGGCGCGATACATCTCCATGTGCCGGCGCTCGCGGTCGTAGTCGAGCTCCTCGCGCAGGCGGGCGGCGATCTCGGCGTGGATGCGCTCGGTCGAGATCGCCCGATCGTAGCGTTCGTAGAGCGAGAAGATGAGCCTGAGCTGGCGCAGGTCGGCCTCCACCGCCGACGCCATGTCCGGGTACTGCAGCTTGCAGGCAACGACGCGGCCGTCGGGCAGCGTCGCCCGGTGCACCTGGCCGAGGGAAGCGGCATGCGCGGCCGTGTGGCCGAAGCTGGCGAACCGCTGCTGCCAGTCGGGACCGAGCTCGCTCGCCATCCGCCGCCGCACGAACGGCCAGCCCATCGGCGGTGCGTCGGCCTGCAGGTGCGCAAGCTCCCGCGCATATTCCGGCGGCAGCGCGTCGGGGATGGTGGACAGGAGCTGGGCCGCCTTCATCAGCGGGCCCTTCACGCCGCCGAGCGCAGCTCTCAGGTCAGCCGCATGCTTCTCCCGGTCGAGCTTGATGCCGAGGTAGCGGTCGCCGGCCATCCGCGCCGCGAGCCCGCCCATGGCGGTGCCGACGCGGGCATAGCGTCGGACGCGGCCGGCCAGGGTTGCATCCTCGCTGCCGCGGCGCCGGATCGGGCGCTCGCGCGGTCGGTCATCGGCCATGGTGCAGTCCCCTGCTGTCGCCGGCGCGTCTCCGGCGCCGGCCCCCTTATGTAGGGACGAACGCCGGCGCGCGCAGCCACCTGCAGCAGAAAGGCCGCGGCCGTGTTCCAGAACGGGTCCGCCTCAGACCACCGCGTCCGGGGCCGGCGTGGGCAGAAGCAGCCGCACCAGCCGGTCGAGTTCGCTGCCCTGCGTCTCGATGATGGACCGGGCCTCGTCCATCAGGCTCTTGATGTTGCCCGCGTTGGCGGCGTCCATGTCGTCGAGCGCCAGCACGAGCTCCTTGTCGAAGCGGAAGTAGCGCTGCCGGTCGCCGGCGTCCCGGCCGGGCAGGAGCTGGCTCAGCTGGTAGTCCACCGCGTCCGCGACACCGTCCATCATCACGCCGATGATCGGGCGCGCCCACTGCAGCGCGCCCCAGCCCCTTGCATCGTCATAGGGAATCTTGCGGGTGGCGATGCCGGTGCCGAGCGAGACGAGGAGGACGTCGTCCGGCGCCGCGCCGTGCGCCCCTGCCTCGACATAGGCGCACATCGCAGGATTGTTGGCGAACACGCCGCCGTCGACCAGGATGCGCTCGCTGCGCAGGTCATCGAAGCTCTCCACCCGCGCCGGCTCGAAATAGGTGGGGGCCGCCGACGTCGCCCGCGCCACGTCGCGCAGGTGGTGGTTGCGGTCCGGTTCCTCCCCGGCCTTGCGGCTCTTGAAGAAGTAGGGCTGCCGGCGCTCGATGTCATAGCTGGTCACCATGATCGGCGGCTGGCAGTCCGCGAGCGTCGCGTCGCCCAGATACTCCTTCAGGATGCGCTCCAGGTTGGCGTGGCGATACCGCTCGTCCAGCGCCCCGCCGACCGAGACGATGCCGTCCCAGAACGACCGCTCGAAGATCTCCCGGCCCCGCGCCCTGTAGAGCGTCAGCATGTCGGCGGCGCTGAAGCGCGGCTTTCCACGGTCGTCGCGCACCGCAAGACCAACCGCGATGATGCCGCCGGTCGAGGTGCCCGCGATCAGGTCGAACAGGTCGGCGATCGGGCGGCCTGCCTTCTCCTCGATCGCCGTCAGCACCATGGCGGGAATGACGCCGCGAATGCCGCCGCCGTCGATGGACAGGATCCTGAACATGGATGGGCTCCCCTCTGCCATGCCCAGGGGCTGCGGGCTGGCGGGCATGGCTGCCGCTTTCCCGGCAGGGCCTTCGTCAAGACCCTTCCCCTGGCGGGGCCTGGTCCTTGTCATCGTGGCCGAAAGCGACGGCCCGGGCATGTGGGAAAGATCACGGGCCAGGCCACAAACGCGCCCGAAGCCGCAAAGAGGCGGTTCGGTCGCCGAGGTTCACCTGTCCTGCGACAGCGCAAGCAGGTCGCGCTCGAAGCGCGTGAGGATGGCGGTGCGATCCCATTCGGCGAGCGCGCGAGCGCGGGCGGCGGCGCCGAGCTCCTGGCGCCGCGCAGGGTTGCGGGCGAGGTCTGCGACCGCATCGGCAAAGGCGGCGGCGTTGCCGGGCGGGACGACCGGTCCGCAGCCGGTGACGGCGGCGTAGACCTGGGTGCCTTCGACCGCGGAAGCGACCACCGGGCGGCCGCTCGCCAGCATGCCGCCCAGCTTCGACGGCATCACCAGATCGGCCGCGTCGGCACGCTGGGGCAGCAGGTGGATGTCGGCCGCGTTCAGCAGGTCGTTGAGCCGCTCCGCCGGCTGCAGCGGGGCGAAGCGGAGGTTGTCGAGGCCGGCGGCGAGCGTCTCCAGCCGCGTCCGGGCGCTGCCGTGGCCGCACAGCAGCCAGAGGAGCCGGCGGTCGCCCGCCGTGCGCCGGGCGGCCTCCACCAGCAGCTCCAGGCCCTGTTTCTCGCCCATGTTGCCGGAGTAGAGCGCCAGCACCGCGCCGTCCGGCACACCGAGCGCCGCGCGCAGCGGCGACGGGCCGGACAGCGGCCGGATCGCGTCGCAGTCCACCCAGTTGGGAAACTGGACGATCCGGTCCGGCGCGAGGCCCTTGGCGGCGAGCCGGGCCGCCATGTTCGGCGTGATGGTCGAGACCCGGTCGAAGCGCCGCAGGCACCAGCGCTCGAAGGCGAAGGCCGTCCGCGCCGCGCGCCCTCCCCCGCCGCCGAGGACGCCGAGGGAGAAGGCGGCGTCGAACTCCAGGTCCTGGACGTGCACCCAGGACTTCGCGCCGGCCAGCCGCGCGGCGAGCAGCGCCGCCGGCTGGACCAGCGCCGTCGGCTCGACCGTCACCACCACGTCCGGCCGCCATGAGAGGCCCGCCCACAGGGCCGGCCAGAAGCTGGTCGCAGCGAAGCTCGCGAGGTGGAGCATGCGGGTCCTGCCGGTGGGACGGGACGGCACGTAGTGCGGGCAGCGGAGCACGGCCGCGCCGTCGCGGGGCTCGCGGCTCCACCAGAAACGGCGGAAGCCGGCATGGACGCGCCATTCCGGATAGTAGGGCTGGGCGGTGATCACCCGCACCCGGTGCCCTGCGGCGGCGAGCCAGGCGCCGGTCTCGCCGCTGAACTTGCCGATGCCGGTCAGCTCCGGTGCGTAGTTCAGCCCGTAGAAGAGGACCTTCACGTCGGCTTCAGCTGGCCCGCGGCCCGCCGGCCGGCCACAGGTTGATGGCGATCGAGATCCTTACCCCGTCGCCGCGGTAGGGCCGGACCGAATGGCTGACCCAGGACGGGAACATCAGCATGTCGCCGGCCGTCGGCTGCACCAGCTCGCTGGCGCCGAAGGCAGGGCCGCCGGGAACCGCCGGCACCAGGTCGGGGGCCAGCATCGCCGGCGCAACCCCGCGCGGGTCGTGCACCTCGAAGGCGCCGCCGAGCGACGGGTCGGCGGCCGCGCCGCCGTCGTCCACCCAGTACACGGCCGACCACACCGACCCGGGGTGGGTGTGGGCCTCATTGGCATCGCCGCGGCGGTTGACGTTGGCCCAGGCGTTGTGCGCCCAGGTGACGCGGGCCGGGCGCCCGTCCTGGCGCCGCACCGTCATCCGGGTCGCCACCCCCTTCGCCACCTCCAGCAGCCGCGCGACCGGCGCGCCGCCCCACTGGTCGATGTCCCAGGTGGACTGCCAGCCGCCGAGGTTGGAGTGGTCGTTGGACGGCGCCCATTCGGCCCGGGCGAGGATGATCGAGCGCAGCTCCGGGTTGAGCCGTGCGGCGTCCGGCAGCTTCATGATCACCACCGGGGTCGCGAACAGCTGCTGGACGTGAATCTGGATCGGCTGGGGCTCGGCCATGGAGTCGGATCCGGGTGCGTCCCCCCGGACTAGGCGGTTGCGGGCGGCGGCGCAAGGCTGTCGAGCGGCCAGCGCGGCAGCGGCCGGAAGGCGAGCGAATCCGCCTGCCCCGCGCGCAGCCGCTCCAGTCCCGCCCAGGCGATCATCGCGGCATTGTCGGTGCAGAGAGCCAGCGGCGGGGCGACGAAGGCCAGGCCTTCGCCATCCGCCAGCGCCTGCAGCCGGGCGCGGATCGTCCGGTTGGCGGCAACCCCGCCGGCGACGACCAGCGTCGGCGGCACCGCCCCCTGCCGGCGGCACGCGGCGACCGCATTGGCGATGCGGTCCGTCACCACGTCGGCCGCGGCCTGCTGGAAGGCGGCGGCGAGGTCGGCAACATCGGCGGCGGACGGCGCGCCGATGGTCTCGATCGCGCGCCGCACGGCGGTCTTGAGGCCGGAGAAGGAGAAGTCGGAGCCGGGGCGCCCGACCATCGGCCGCGGCAGGCGGAACCGCTCCGCATTGCCCTCCGCCGCCGCGCGCTCCAGCGCCGGCCCGCCCGGATAGGGCAGGCCCAGCAGCTTCGCCGTCTTGTCGAAGGCCTCGCCGATGGCGTCGTCGATGGTGGTGCCGAGCACGCGGTAACGTCCCAGCCCCTCTACCAGCAGCACCTGGCAGTGGCCGCCCGAGACCAGCAGCAACAGGTAGGGAAAGGCGACGTCGTCGGTAAGGCGCGCGGTGAGCGCATGGCCCTCCAGATGGTTGACGGCGACGAACGGGCGGCCGCTGGCCAGGGCAAGCGCCTTCGCCAGGCTGACGCCGACGAGCACGCCGCCAATGAGGCCGGTGCCGGCCGTGGCGGCGATGCCGTCCACCTCCGCGAGGGTCACGCCGGCCTCCGCCAGCGCGCGCGACACGAGGCCGTCGAGCCGGCCGACGTGCGCGCGGGCCGCGATCTCCGGC
The DNA here is from genome assembly GCA_937988735.1 of uncultured Alphaproteobacteria bacterium. Classification (GTDB taxonomy): domain Bacteria; phylum Pseudomonadota; class Alphaproteobacteria; order CALKHQ01; family CALKHQ01; genus CALKHQ01. The sequence continues at coordinate 5,649 of CALKHQ010000280.1, read as the reverse complement.
ACCACCCCGCCATAGGGCGCGTGCTCCTCGATCTGCGAGAACACGACGCTCGCCAGCACGCGGCCGGCAGGGTCCGGCGCGTCGCGGACGACGGCGGCCGCGGTCTCGTCGCAGCTGGTCTCGATGCCGAGCAGGATCATGCGCCCCCTCTTAGCGCCATCCCGGCGCGCTGGCGAGATGTCCAAAAACAGACTTGGTGCCCCGGCGGGCTGCGCGCTACATCCTGCTGCTGGCCGAGGGGAACGCGAACGCCCCGCCGGAAGGACCGACCACGCGCCGCAGGGACATGGCCGCAACGGCTGGAGCCTAGCTTGGTTTTCGGACTCGACGCCTACGCGCCGTGGGTTGTCGGTGCGCTGACGGTGGTGCTGTTCGTGGCCTTCGCCACCGAATGGCGCTCTCCCGAGATCAGCGCCGGGCTGGTGGTCTCGGCCCTGCTCGTGCTCGGCATCCTCGAGGTGGACGAGGCGCTGGCGGTGCTGGCGTCGAGCGCGCCGGCGACCATCGCCGCGATGTTCGTGATCTCCGCCGCGCTGGTGCGGACCGGGGCGCTGGAGACCTTCACCCGCTTCGCCACCGCGCGCGCCCGCGGCCGGCCGACCCTCGCCATCGCCATCTTCCTCGGCCTGATCGCGCTGATGTCGGCGATCATGAACAACACGCCGCTGGTGATGCTGATGATCCCGGTGGCGGTGGCGCTGGCCCGCGAGACCGGGCGGTCGGCGTCGAAGCTGCTGATCCCGCTGTCCTACGCCGCCATCCTCGGCGGCACCTGCACGCTGCTGGGCACCTCCACCAACATCCTGGTGGACAGCGTGGCGCGGACCGAGGGTCTCCCGCCCTTCCACCTGCTCGAAATCGCGCCGCTCGGCCTCGTCACCGCCGTGCTGGGCGTGGTCCTGCTGGTGGCGGGGCAGCGCTTCCTGCCGGAGCGGACGACCTCGACCGGCGTCGTCGCGCTCGAGACGACGAAGAAGTACATCGTCCAGGCGGTGGTCGAGGACGGCTCGCCGCTGATCGGCCGCCGGCCGCGGGACATCGAGGCCTTCCGCCGGGCGGACCGCCGTTTGATCGACGTGCTGCGCGGAGACCTGTCGCTGCGCCGGGAGCTGGACCGCGTGATCCTGCAGGCAGGCGACGTGGTGGTGCTGCGCTCCTCCGTCGCCGAGATCCTGTCGATGAAGGAGGAAGGCGAGGTCGCGCTTTCCGAGGCGGGGCGCATGCAGCACCTCGGCACCCGCAGCTCCACGGTAGCCGAGCTGCTGGTGGGGCCGGGTGCGAAGATCATCGGGCACACGCTGGCCCAGCTCCGGCTGCGGCGGACCTACGGCGTCTATCCGATCGCGCTGCACCGGCGCGGCGAGAACCTGAACGAGCGCTTCGAATCCTCGCCGCTGGAGATCGCGGACACCCTGCTGGTCGAGGGCGCGCCGGAGGACATCCGCCGCCTGGTGGACGACGAGGGTCTGGTCAACGTCTCGGAACTCGCCGACGGCGGCTTCCGCCGAACGAAGGCACCGCTCGCGATCGCGGTGACGCTGCTGATCGTGGTCGGGGCGGTGTTCGAGTTCATGCCCATTGCCGGGCTCGCCGCCATCGGCGCCACCATCGTGCTCGCCACGCGCTGCGTCGAGGTCGAGGAGGCGGTGCAGTCGGTGGACTGGCGCATCCTGGGGCTCATCTTCGCCATGCTCGCGGTGGGCGCGGCGATGGGCAAGACCGGGCTGATCGAGATCATCGTCGGCTGGGCCTACGACTGGCTGGTGGACGCGCCGCCGCTGGTGGCACTGGCCGCCGTCTACCTGCTGACCATGACCCTCACCGAGGCGGTGACCAACAATGCCGTCGCGGTGGTGATGACGCCGATCGCCATCGGCCTCGCCCAGAGCCTCGGCCTCGACCCGCGGCCGTTCGTGGTGGCGGTGATGTTCGCCGCGAGCGCGAGCTTCCTCACCCCGATCGGCTACCAGACCAACACGCTGGTCTACTCCGCCGGCGGCTACCGCTTCTTCGACTTCGTCCGCGCCGGCGCCCCGATGAGCCTCCTGACCTACGCCACCGCGATGGTGGTGATCCCGCTGGTCTGGCCGTTCTGACAGACGCGCCCGTCTACTCCCCCTCTTCCTCCTCGCGGCCGACGAGGCTGAGGGCGCGGGCGGCGATGCCGTGGGTGCGGGCCCAGTGGACGAGGGCTTCCTCGCGGCCGTGGGTAATCCAGATCTCCGGCGCGCCCACCTCCGCGAAGGTGCGGGTGAGCTCGTCCCAGTCGGCGTGGTCGGAGATGACGAGCGGCAGCTCGGCGCCGCGCTGGCGGGCGCGGGCGCGCACGCCCATCCAGCCGCTGGCCATCGCCGGCACCGGGTCGGGCAGCCGCCGGGTCCAGCGGTCGGCCAGCGCCGACGGCGGCGCGAGCACGATGGCGCCGGCAAGCTCCGCCTTCGCCGCCCCGGTCGCGGGCCTGAGCTCGCCGAGGTCCACGCCGAGGCTGCGGTAGAGGTCGCAGAGGCCGGCGAGCGCGCCGTGGATGTAGAGCGGCCGGTCCCAGCCGGCGGCGCGCAGCAGGCGGATCACCCGCTGGGCCTTGCCGAGGGCATAGACGCCGACCAGGTGCGCCCGCTCCGGAAACAGCGCGAGCGAGCGCAGCAGCTTCGCGATCTCCGCGCGGTCGTCCGGATGGCGGAACACCGGCAGGCCGAAGGTGGCCTCGCTGACGAACACGTCGCAGGCGACCGGCTCGAACGGCGGGGTGGTCGGGTCCGGCCGGCGCTTGTAGTCGCCGGAAATCACCACCCGCCGGCCGGCATGGGTCAGCACCACCTGTGCGCTGCCGAGGACGTGCCCCGCCGGCCGCAGCTCCACCGTCACGTCGCCGACGCGGACCGGCTCGCCGTAGCGGGCGGGCTGCATCGCGCCGGCCGCGCCCTCGCCGTAGCGGGCGCGCATGATCGCCAGTGTCCCGGGGGTCGCCAGCACGTGGCCGTGGCCGGGGCGGGCATGGTCGCCGTGGCCGTGGGTGATCACCGCGCGGTCCACCGGGCGCGCGGGATCGACGGCGAAGCCGCCGGGCGCGCACCACAGCCCGGCGGGGGTCGGGAACAGCCAGTCGGAGACGGCGGCCATCGGCCTCAGATAGCGGCGCGGGCCGTGGCCGGCAACCGGCGGCGGCTCAGGCCGGCGTCGGCGATGCGACGTCGCGCGGCGGCTGCGCCCCGCGCCACTGCCGGGCCGCCACGGCCAGCATGATCATCGCCCAGCCCTCGAAGATGAGCTCGATGCCGACGAGAAGGCCCAGCACCCAGACCGAGCTCGCCGGCCAGCCGATCCAGATGAGCACGCCGACGACGAGCCCGAGGAGGCCGCTCAGCATCATCCAGAACCAGCCCCGGATCTCCCGGTTCTGCGCCGCGATGACGATGCGGAACACGCCGCCGATGATGAACAGCGCGGCGATGATGAGGGTGAGGCTCAGCACGCCGGCGAGCGGGAAGAACAGCAGCAGCACGCCCGCCGCCACCGACAGCACCCCGCCCAGCGCGTGCGGCAGGACGCTGCGCCAGCCGCGGCAGCGGGCGACCTGGACGAGCTGCATCACGCCGCCGATCAGGAACAGCACGCCGAGGGTGATGTCGATCGCGATCGCGGCCGCCAGCGGCAGGATGATCGCGAGCGCCCCCAGGATCAGCCACAGGACGCCCAGCGCCAGCAGCAGGCCCCAGTTGCGGGCCAGGGCGGCGCGGCTGACCTGCAGCCGGTCGATCACGGTGTAGGAGTCGCTGTAGGTCTCGCGAGGCCCGGTGGTGTCGCTCATGGCTTCTCCCTCCCCTGCCAGTGCGTGGAGCCGTGCGCAGGCGGCGCGGGCTCCGGTCCGGAGAGCGTATCACAGACGGGCCCGGCGGGGTTTCATGCAGGTTCCGCAACCTTTCGCTGCTGCCTTGCCCTGCCGGCGGAGATGCGGCGCAGCGGGCGCCGCGCACCGCCGGCCAGGTGGGGTGACAACGGCATGAGAAGCAGACGCCGGGCCGCTCGGGCCCTGCGGCAATGATGGCGTGCGGCGCGGTTCCGGGCAGCGCCGCGCCGGCCCTCGCCGACGAGATGCGGGACACCGCCTGGAGCGTCATGGAGTAAGGCGGGGACCCGGGCACCACCGCGGTGCCGGTCCACGACAGGGCGCGCTGTTCGCTGTTCATCGACGGACTGCAAGGCCTGCTCCGGCCGGAGCGCGCGACCGCCTCCCTCAGTTCAGCGCCATGACCGACCCGGTGAGGACGGCGGCGAAGGCGACCCACAAAGCGTAAGGCACCATCAGCCAGCCCGCGCGCACATCCACCCGGAAGAAGGCGCGCGCCGTCAGCACGATCATCGCCAGCAGCACCAGGATCTCGATGAAGGCGACCGCGATCGCATGCGCGCCGAAGAACAGCAGCGTCCACGCCAGGTTGAGCGCGAGCTGGCCGGCGTAGAGCAGCAGCGCCGGCCGGGCCACCGCACGGCCGCGCCGCCACACCAGCCACGCCGCCACCGCCATCATGACGTAGAGCGCAGTCCAGACCGGGCCGAACAGCCAGTCCGGCGGGTTGAACACCGGCTTCTCCAGCGTGCGATACCAGCCATCCACGGCGCCGGCCGTGACCAGGCCGCCGACGACGGCAACCACCGCCACCACCGCGAGCGACAGCGCGAGGGCGGCCAGATCGCGGCTGCGCGGAGGAGAGGCGGCTTGCAGGACCGGCATCGGCTGGTGCTCCTCGGCGTCACGGCTGGGCGCGAAGGATGCTGGAGCGGACGCAGGATTTGGCAACCACCGGCGGGCGCGGCCCCTCCGTCCGTCAGGCGGCGGCCGCGGTCTCGGGGGCAGGCGCACGGGTCGCCGTGATCATCACCCCGCTGACCAGCGTGTAGGCGGCGAGCCAGGCGTCGCGCAGATGGGGCGTGAAGCGCGGGCCGAAATGGGCGGCCAGCGTGTCGATCAGCGCTTCGCCGACGGTGGCGTAGTGCTCTTCCTCCACTCCGTAGGCGACGTGCCGCCGGGCCAGCGCCTGCAGCGGGGCGAGCAGCGTCGCCGGCCGGTCGGCGCCGTTGACCACGAAGGCGAGCGCCGCCATCAGCTTGCGGCCCTGCGCCTTGCGGTCGGTGCTGACGAACAGCTGCGCAAGGTCGGGGTCGATCTGGAACAGCCGGCTGTAGAACAGCATGGCGACGGCATCGCCGATCGGGGCCAGCTCGGCGAAGCTCTCGCGGATCACACGGACCTGGTCGGGTGTCATGGCGGCATCTCCCTGTGTTCGATGCCGCCAAGATGCGCGCGCGATGTTTCAGCCCGATGTCGCCGCCGCGCACCGTGCTGTTTCAATTGTTTCCGCGTCAGCCCCGCCAGTCGCTGGCGACGATGGCGACGGGGTCGCCCGGCTCCACCCGGCCGGCGCCGCGGGTGCACCACAGCATGCCGGTCGCGCCGTAGTGGACCACCGTCGGCGACCGGTCGGGCCGGTCGATCTCGTGGATGGCCCCGGCCGGGGCACCCTTCTCCACCTCCGTCCCCAGCCGGTGATAGGGCTCGAAGATGCCGCCGTGCGGGGCGAAGGTGAACGAGTTCAGGTCCGGCGTCTCCACCAGCCGCGTCGGATCGGGCGCGGGAATCGGATCGGCGCG
>CALKHQ010000279.1 GCA_937988735.1 uncultured Alphaproteobacteria bacterium | reverse complement strand
TCCCGCTCTGTTCCCGGCCGGATGCTGCCGGTCTTCGCCTTCGCCCTCGGCTCGGGGCAGGAACGACCATAAATCGGCCACGCTCCGCACCATCATGTGGCGCAGGGCCGGCCGGGCACCACGGGAACAGGAGCATCACCATGAAGAACGGCGGCAACGCGCGGACGCGGCTCGCGGTCCTGCCGATGGCGGCCATCCTGGGGCTGCAGGCCGCACTGCCGGCCGAGGCGGCACTGCCGCCGCAGTACCAGCGGATGCGGGAGATGGAGGCGGTCCTCTCCCACCCGGAGCTCATGAGCGTACTGCGGGAGGAGCCGGTCGAGATGATCCGCTACGTGGGCCCCGACCTCTACGAGGTGCACGCCGGCTTCTGCCGGGTGGAAGCCCGGATCGAGAACGATCCCGCGTTCAATCCCGAGCCCGGCTGGGCCGGGCCCCGCGCCTTCATCGTGGTCCTGGGCGACGTGACCTGCGAATAGAGCGGCCTCACGGCCGGCGTCCGCGTTGCGGCGGGCCTCAGTGGAAATCCCGTGACGGAAACAGCACCCGCGCCTGGTCGCGCGGGTGTCCTTCGCGCGGCGCGGGGCGCAGCCGGCGGCCGCCGTGCGGGCGCTTCACACCGTCGGCGCGGTCGATCGGGGTCGGTACCGGCCCGTCCAGCCCCGACAGCCGGTCGAGCCACGGCGACAGGTCCTCGATCCGGCTGGCGATGACGTGGATGACCCTGTCCTCGCGTTGCAGCCGGCCGCGGATCAGCAGCAGCCGGCCGCGCATCATCGCCTTGCGGTGGCGGGCGAAGACGTCCGGCCATACCACGATGTTCGACCAGCCGGTCTCGTCCTCCAGGGTGACGAAGATGACGCCGCTCGCCGTTCCCGGGCGCTGGCGAACCAGCACCAGCCCGGCGACGGTGACCGGCCTGCCGTCGGGCGTGTCGAGGAGAACGGCATTCGGCGTCACGCCCCGGGCCGCCAGCTCGCCGCGCAGCAGCCGCAGCGGGTGCTCGCGCAGCGACAGGCGCAGCGCCGTGTAGTCCTCCACGATCTGCTCGCCCAGCGGCATGTCCGGCAGCGGCGTCGGCGGCTCCGGCCCGCGCTCCGCCGTCTCGGCGTGGGCGAACAGCGGCAGCGGCGCCTCCTGCGCCTGGCCGAGCCCGCGCACCGCCCACAGCGCCCGGCGCCGGTCCAGCCCCATCGAGCGCATCGCGTCGGCGCGGGCGAGAATCGCGAGGCTGCGCGGCATCAGGCCGGTCCGACGCCACAGCGCCGCCGGGTCGGGATAGCCGTTGCCGCGCAGCGCCACCAGCCGCTCCGCCTCGTCCTGGCGCAGCCCCTTGATCTGCCGCAGCCCGATGCGCAGCGCCATCGCGCCATGTGCCCCCGGCTCCAGGGTGTAGTCCCAGTCCGACAGGTTGACGTCGGCCGGCAGCACCTCGACCCCGTGCCGCCGCACGTCGCCCACGATCTGGGCCGGGGCGTAGAAGCCCATCGGCTGGCTGTTCAGCAGCGCGCAGGCGAAGGCGGCCGGATAGTAGCACTTCACCCAGGAGGAGACGTAGGCGAGGAGCGCGAAGCTTGCGGCGTGGCTCTCCGGGAAGCCATACTCGCCGAAGCCCTCGATCTGGCGGAAGCAGCGCTCGCAGAACGCCGGGTCGTAGCCCCGGGCGATCATGCCGTCGATCATCTTCTGGCGGAAATGATGGATGGTCCCGGTCCGGCGGAAGGTCGCCATCGCGCGGCGCAGCTGGTCGGCCTCGGCCGGGGTGAAGCCGGCGGCGACGATCGCGATCTTCATCGCCTGTTCCTGGAACAGCGGCACGCCCAGCGTCTTGCCCAGCACCGCCTCCAGCTCCGGCGACGGGTAGATGACCTCTTCCTCCCCGTTCCGCCGGCGCAGGTAGGGGTGGACCATGTCGCCCTGGATCGGCCCGGGGCGGATGATCGCGACCTCGATCACCAGGTCGTAGAAGGTCCGCGGCTTCATCCGCGGCAGGAAGTTCATCTGCGCCCGGCTCTCGACCTGGAACACGCCGACGCTGTCGCCCGCGCACAGCATGTCGTAGACGCGGGGATCCTCGCCCGGCACGCTGGCGATGTCGCGGATGTCCGCCCCGTGGTGGCGGCGCAGCAGGTCGAAGGCCTTGCGCAGGCAGGTCAGCATGCCCAGCCCCAGCACGTCGACCTTCAGGATGCCGAGGACGTCGATGTCGTCCTTGTCCCACTCGATGACGGTGCGATCCTCCATCGCCGCATTCTCCACCGGCACGATGTCGTCCAGCCGGTCGCGGGCGATGACGAAGCCGCCGACGTGCTGCGACAGATGGCGGGGGAAGCCGACCAGCTGGCGGGTCAGCTCCAGCGTCATCGCCACCCGCGGCGCCGCGGGGTCGAGCCCCGCCTCGCGGACCCGGTCCTCGTCCACCCCCTCCGAGCTCCAGCCCCAGATCTGGCCGGCCAGCGCCGAGACCGCGTCCTCGCTCAGCCCCATCGCCTTGCCGACCTCGCGCACCGCGCTGCGCGAGCGGTAGCAGATGACGGTGGCGGCCAGCCCGGCGCGGTGGCGGCCGTACTTGTCGTAGATGTACTGGATCACCTCCTCGCGGCGCTCGTGCTCGAAATCGACGTCGATGTCCGGCGGCTCGTTGCGGGCGGCGGAGATGAAGCGCTCGAACAGCAGGTCGATCGCAGCCGGATCGACGGCTGTGATGCCGAGGCAGTAGCAGACCGCCGAATTGGCCGCCGAACCGCGCCCCTGGCACAGGATTCCCTTCTCGCGGGCAAAGCGGACAATGTCATAGACGGTAAGGAAATAGGCGGCGTAGTTGAGCTGGCCGATGAGCTCGATTTCGTGGTCGATCTGGGCACGCACCTTTGCCGGCACGCCATGCGGATACCGCCATCGCGCCCCCTCTTCGGTCAGCGCGACCAGCGCCTCCTGGGCGGTGGCGTAGCCCGCGATCACCTCCTGCGGATATTCGTAGCGCAGCTCCCCCAGGCTGAACCGGCACCGCTCGGCGATCTCCAGGCCGGCCGCGATCGCCTCCGGATGGTCCGCGAACAGCGCCGCCATCTCCGCCGCCGGCTTCAGGTGCCGCTCGGCATTGGCCTCCAGCCGCCAGCCGGCGGTGTCGATGGTGCATTTCTCCCGGATGCAGGTCAGCACGTCGGCCAGCGGCTTCCGTTCGGGGTGGTGGTAGAGCACGTCGTTGGTGGCGAGCAGGGGCAGGCCGAGCGTCCGCCCCAGCGCCGCCACCTCCGCCAGCCGGTCGGCATCGCGGCCGGTGAGATGGGCGTGGGCGACGAGCCAGCAGCGGCCGGCGAAGGCCCGGGCCAGCTCCCGGGCATGGGCTTGCCAGCCGTCGCCGATCTCCGCCGGCGGGAGCAGGGCGACCAGCATGCCTCCGGCGTGGGGGGCTTCGATCAGGTCGCCCGGGTCCAGATGGCACTCGCCCTTCGGCGCCCGCCGCCGGCCGAGGGAGATCAGCCGCGACAGTCCGCCATAGGCCGCGCGATCAGTCGGATAGACCAGCACGCTCTCGCCGGAGGTGAAGTCGATCCGGGCGCCGATGACCAGCCGGATGCCGAACTCCAGCGCCGCCTCGTGCATCCGCACCGCCCCGGCGAGGCTGTTGCGGTCGGTGACGGCGATCGCGGCGAGCCCCAGCGCCGCCGCCTGCGCCACCAGCTCGCGCGGGTGGGAGGCCCCGTGCAGGAAGCTGAAGTTGGTGGTGATCTGCAGCTCGGCGTAGCGCATGGCTCAGTCGAAGATCCCGTGGACGTACCAGCGGGTTTCGGGCGTGGTCGGGGAGGGGGCGCGGATCAGCCACAGCCGGCGCCCGCAGGCGGTCTCGATCCGGTAGTAGTCGCGGACGGCGGCCGCCTCCCCGTCCTCCCGCCACCATTCCGGCACGATGCGCTCCGGACCCTCGGCGCGACGGACGTCGAGACTCTGCCGGCGCCAGGTGAAGCGGGCGGGAGGCGATTCCGGGCTCGGGGCAAGAGCGGCCACCGCCTCGGGCTCGCGGAGCAGGCGGAGCGGACGCGAGGCGCGGAACGGCCAGCGGCTCGGCCGGGCGGGCTGCTCCGCCGCCGGGCGGCGCGCTACCGCCCGTTCCGGCCAGTGGCTCTCGCGCGGGACGAAGCGGAAGACGCGGTCCCCGCCCAGCCGGTTGGCCAGCCGGTCGATCAGCGCCTCCACCTCGGGACCGAAGCTGCCGCTCGCCGGCAGCAGCGTGCCGCCGCCGGCGACGAAGCCGGGCTGCTGCGCCGCGAATGGCTCCACCGACAGGGCGGTGAGGCGGAGCGCGTCGAGGCCGAAGCCGGGGTCGATCCGCTCCAGCCGGTCGCGGAACAGCCGCATCCAGTGCGCGGGGTCGCGGACCGGCCGACCGGTGCCGGCCCGGACCTCGGCAACGGATCCATCCACGCCATAGGCCTGGAACAGCAGGCGGCGGGCGCCGAGCCCCGCCAGCTCCAGCCGGCGGCGCAGCGCCGCGAGCAGGCGGTCCAGCCCGGCGGCGATCGCCTCCGCATGGCCGATCGGCTCCGGAAAGGCGAGGCTGACGCTGTGGCCGGCGGCGGGCAGGGCGGGCGAGATCGGCTCGGCGATCCGGCCGAGGGCCTGGTCGAGCCGGCCGA
>CALKHQ010000278.1 GCA_937988735.1 uncultured Alphaproteobacteria bacterium | reverse complement strand
CGATCGGCGCGTCGCGGAGCCCGGCATGGGCCAGGGCTTCGGCCACCAGTGCGCCCCGCCACGCCGTCACCAGCGCCTCATCCGCCTGCTGCAGCGCGCAGCCGCCGCAGGTTCCGAAATGGGGACAGGCCGGTTCGACGCGTTGCGGAGAGGCCGCAAGGATATCGACGATCGTGCCGACCTCGGCGTCGGCGCGACGCCCCTCGATCCGCACCCGCACCGTCTCGCCGGGCAGCGCAAACGGCACCAGCAGGCGGCGGCCGTCGTGCCCGGCGATTCCGTCGCCGAGCGCGCCCAGCCGGTCAATGGTGACGGTCAGCTCCCGCTCAGCCATCGCGCCGCGCGCCGATCAGGAACTCGCGGTTGCCTTCCGGCCCGGTGATCGGGCTCTCGGTCACCCCGTGCACCCGCCAGCCCGCGCCTTCCAGCCAATTACGGGTCTCGGCGCAGACCTCGGCGTGCAGCGCCGGATCGCGCACCACGCCGCCCTTCCCCAGCCGCCCGCGCCCGACCTCGAACTGCGGCTTGATCAGCGCGATCAGCCAGGCGTTCGGCTTCGTCAGCGCCAGCGGCGCCGGCAGCACGGTCCTGAGCCCGATGAAGCTCGCGTCGCATACGACGAGGTCCACCGGCTCCGGCACCTGCGCCGCCGTCAGGGTTCGCGCGTTCGTCCGGTCCAGCACCACCACCCGCGGGTCGGACTGCAGCTTCCAGGCGAGCTGTCCGTGGCCGACGTCGACGGCGTAGACCTTCGCCGCGCCGTGGGTCAGCAGCACGTCGGTGAAGCCGCCGGTGGACGCGCCGACGTCGATCGCAACCATGCCGGCCGGATCGAGCCCGAAATGGGCGAGCGCGTGTGCGAGCTTCAGCCCGCCACGCGAGACCCAGGGATGGTCGCGCCCGCGCACCTCCAGCGGCGCGTCCGCGCGCACCGGCTGGCCCGGCTTGGCGATGCGCGTCTCCCCCTGGAACACCAGCCCGGCCATGATCAGCGCCTGCGCCCGGGCGCGGCTTTCGGCGAGCCCCCGGTCCACCAGCGCCACGTCTGCCCGCGCCTTTGCCGGCCCGGCCATGGGATCAGCCGTCGACCCGGGCGAACCAGTAGCCGATCCGCTCCGGCCGGGTCTGGCGCAGGAAGCGGAAGAACAGGGCGACCGACACGAAGGCGAGCCCCGCGGCGAGCCCGAGCCACACGCCGAGCCCTTCCAGGCCGAAGGCGAAGGCGAGCAGCGCGCTCGACGGCATGCCGATCAGCCAGTAGCCGACGCCGGCAACGAGCATCGGCGTCCGCGTGTCCTTGAGCCCGCGCAGCGTGTGCTGGCCCAGCACCTGCGCCCCGTCGAAGATCTGGAACAGCGCAGCGATGGCGAGGAACGTCACTGCCAGACTCAGCACCGGCGCCGACCTCGGGTCGGCAAGGTCGAGATAGGCGCCGGCGATCACCTCGGGGATGGCGAGAAACACCAGCGCCATCGCGGCCATGAAGCCGCAGCCGACTGCGAAGGCGACCAGCCCGGCCCGCCGCACGCCGACGCGATCCCGCGCGCCGGCGGCGAGGCCCACCCGGATCACCGCCGCCTGGCCGACGCCCAGCGGCACCATGAAGGTGATCGCCGCGCATTGGATCGCGATCTGGTGGGCGGCGATCGCGTCCTGGCCGATCACGCCCATGAAGTAGACGGCTGACGAGAACATCAGCGACTCCATCAGGATCGCACCGCCGATCGGCAGCCCCACCCGGAACAGCTCGCGCAGCCGGCTCCAGTCCCGCCGCCACCAGCGGACCAGCAGACCGTAGCGCCGGAACCGTCGGTCGCGCACCACATAGACCAGCAGCCCGAGGAACATCAGCCATTCGACGATGGCGGTGGCAACCCCCGCGCCGACCAGGCCGAGCTCCGGCAGCCCCAGCTCGCCGAACATGAGGCCGTAGTTGAGCACGCCGTTCAGCGGCACGCACACCGCCATCGCCACCAGCGGCGGGTTGGGCCTGCCGAGTGCCGCGCAGAAGCAGCGCAGCACCACATAGCCCAGCGCGGGCGGCAGCCCGGCCAGCAGCAGGAACATGTAGGGCCGGGCGAGCGCCACGATCTCCGGATCCTGCCCCAGCAGTCGCGCGATCGGCGCGAACCACGCCAGCAGCGCCGTCAGCGGGATCGACACGATGAGGGCGGCGTAGAGCCCCATCCGGGTGTAGCGCCGGACCTCCCGCCGCCGCTTCGCCCCCAGCGCCTGCGCCACCAGCGGCGCCACCGCGGAACAGATGCCGAGCCCGAGCAGGAAGAAGGCGTAGAAGGTGTGGCTGGCGAGCGCGCCTGCCGCCAGATCGCGCGGGCCGAGCCAGCCCATCATCACGACGTCGGTAGTCTGCAGCGCGATCTGCGACAGCTGGGTCAGCACCAGCGGGATCGCCAGCACGACGAGCGCCCTGGCCTCGCTGAGCCAGAGCGCGCGCGCAGCAAGGCGCTCCCGGCCTGCGGCCGGTCCGGTGGCGGTCCCGAGTGTCGGCATGGCCGGGCACTATGCCTATTCGGCAGGCAGCGGCCAACCCGGAATCTCGCCGCGCCGCGCGGGCGGCTGTGACCGTCGCCACACCCGCCGCGTCAGCCGCCTTCGCCCCGGGGTTACGCGGCCGCCCCTCGCGGGCTAGGGTTCCCGGCCCGCCGGACTCAGGAGCGAACCATGGAGAGCACGGTCGACGATCCCTGGCTGTGGCTGGAGGAGGTGCAGGACGCCCGGGCGCTGGACTGGGTGAAGGCGCAGAACGCGCGCAGCCTGGGCGAGCTGGAGGCGGATCCCCGCTATCGCCCGATCTACGAGGACGCGGTCGCCATCCACACCGCGCAGGACCGCATTCCCTACGGCACACCGATCGCCGGCACCGTGCACAACTTCTGGCAGGACCGGACCAGCGTCCGCGGGCTGCTGCGGCGCACCAGCCTTGCCCGCTACCGCACACCCGAGCCGGAGTGGGAGGTGGTGCTCGACCTCGACGCGCTGGCGCAGGCGGAGGGCGAGAACTGGGTCTATGGCGGCCGACAGTTCCGGCCGCCCGACTACCAGCGGTTCCTGATCGCGCTGTCGCGCGGCGGCGGCGACGCGGTTGTGCTGCGCGAGTACGACATGGCCACGCGCCGCTTCGTCGAGGACGGCTTCGCGCTGCCGGAAGCGAAGCAGAGCGCGGTCTGGCTCGACACCGACCGGCTGCTGGTCGCCACCAGCCATGGCGGCGGGCCGGTCAACACCTCCGGCTATCCGCGCACCATCCGGCTGTGGCGGCGCGGCACGCCGATCGAGAGCGCCGAGCTGGTCTACGAAGCGCCGGAGACCGACGCCCTGCTGTTCGCCAGCGTCAGCCACCGCCCGGACGGGCGGCACGCCTTCGTCCTGCGGATGCCCGACTTCTTCCACGAGGAGATCCTTCTGATCCGCGACGACGGAGGGACCGTGCGGTTGCCGCTGCCGGAGGACATCCAGTTCGCCGGTGTGTTCGCCGGCCGGCTGCTCGTCACGCTGCGCAAGCCGTGGACCCTTGGCGCCGAGACGTTTCCGGCAGGCGCGGCCGTCTCGCTGGACATCGCCGCCACGATCGAGGCGGGGACGGCGCGCGGCGTGCGCCTGGTCGCGGCACCGCCAGCACGCGGCGCGCTGCAGGGCATCGCCACCACCCGCGACCGGCTGCTGGTGCAGCAGCTCGAGCTGGTGCGGGGCCGCATCGAGCAGGCGGAGCCCGACGGCGACGGCTGGCGCCTGCGCCGGCTCGACCTCCCCGACCTCGGCAGTGTCTCGATCGTCGCTGCCGACGACCATGGCGGGGTGGCGATGCTCACCTACGAGGACTTTCTCACCCCCACCACCCTCTACGTGGTCGACGGCGACGCACCGCCGGAGCCGATCAGGCGGCTGCCGGCGCGGATCGACCCGGAGCCCTATACCGCCGAGCAGCGCATCGCCCGCAGCGCCGACGGCACCGAGGTGCCATACTTCCTGCTGCGGCCGAAACAGGCGCGGACGCCGGGCCAGACGCCGACCATCCTCTACGGCTACGGCGGTTTCGAGATCCCGCTCGCGCCGCACTACGTCTCCGCCCTGCAGAAGGCGTGGCTGGAGCACGGCGGCGCCTTCGCCATCGCCAACATCCGCGGCGGCGGCGAGTTCGGGCCCGCCTGGCACCAGGCGGCGCTGAAGGCGAACCGGCAGCGCGCCTACGAGGATTTCTACGCCGTCGCCGAGGACCTCGTCGCCAGCGGGCTCACCAGCCCGCGCCGGCTCGGCATCTACGGCGGCTCGAACGGCGGCCTGCTCGTCGGCGTGGCACTCACCCAGCGGCCGGAGCTGTTCGGAGCGGTGGCCTGCGCCGTACCGCTGCTCGACATGCTGCGCTACCACCGCCTCCTCGCCGGCGCCTCGTGGATCGGCGAGTACGGCGACCCCGACGTGCCGGAGGAACGGGCGGTGCTGGAGCGCTACTCGCCCTATCACAACATTCCCGACCGCCCGCTGCCGCCGGTGCTGTTCGAGACCTCGACCATGGACGACCGGGTCCATCCGGGGCATGCGCGCAAGATGGCGGCGAAGCTGCTCGAACGGGGGCACCGGGTGCTCTACTACGAGAACACCGAGGGCGGGCACAGCGCGGCGGCCGACCTGCTGCAGCTTGCGAAGCGCGACGCGCTGACCGTCACCTTCTTCCTGCGCACGCTGGCCGACGGGTGATCCGGCTCGGGTGCCCGCGACGGACCCGCGTAGCGTGGGTGGGATGCCCGGCTTACTGCGCCGCGGTCACCGCGCCCGTCTGCGGGGCCGCGATCCCCAGCGCGCGCAGGGCACAGGCGGCGATGGACGCCGCATCCAGCCCCGCCTCGGCGAGCTGCTCGGCCGGCCGGCCGTGCTCGATGAACCGGTCCGGCAGCGTCATCGGCCGGAACTTGAGGCCGCGATCGAAACGGCCGGCGTGGGCGAGATGATGGGCGACGATGGCGCCGAAGCCACCCGCAGAGCCCTCCTCCACCGTCAGCAGCACCTCGTGCTCGTCCGCCAGCCGCTCGACAAGCGTCGTGTCGAGCGGCTTGGCGAAGCGGGCGTCGGCGATGGTCGGATTGAGGCCGTGCTGGCCCAGGATCTCGGCCGCGCCCAATGCGCCCGCAAGGCAGGCGCCGTAGCTGAGGATGGCAACCGCTGAGCCCTCGCGGATCATCCGCCCCCTGCCGATCTCCAGCACCGCTCCCAGGTCCGGGAGATCGACGCCGACGCCCTCGCCGCGCGGATAGCGCACGGCGCTCGGCCGGTCGTCGATGGCGATCATCGTCGCCACCATGTGGCGAAGCTCGGCCTCGTCGGCGCAGGCCATCAGCACGAAATCCGGCAGGCAGCCGAGATAGGCGATGTCATAGGCGCCGCAGTGGGTCGGGCCGTCGGCGCCGACCAGCCCGGCGCGGTCGATGGCGAAGCGCACCGGCAGCCGCTGGATCGCGACGTCGTGCACCACCTGGTCGTACGCCCGCTGCAGGAAGGTCGAGTAGATGGCGACCACCGGCTTGAAACCCTCGCAGGCAAGGCCCGCGGCGAAGGTCACCGCATGCTGCTCGGCAATGCCCACGTCGAAGGAACGGCGGGGAAAGCGCTCGGCGAACAGGTTGAGGCCGGTGCCCGAGGGCATCGCGGCGGTAATCGCCACCACCGCCTCGTCGCGCTCCGCCTGGGCGATCAGCTCGCGGGCGAACACGGAGGTATAGCTCGGCGCGTTCGGCTTCGCCTTCACCTGGGCGCCGGTCACGACGTCGAAGCGGTTGACGCCGTGATACTTGTCGTCGCTGGCCTCCGCCGGCGGATAGCCCTTGCCCTTCTTGGTGACGGCATGCACCAGCACCGGCCGCTTCAGCACCGACCGCTTCAGGTTGCCGAACACGGTCACGAGGTGGTCGAGGTCGTGCCCGTCCACCGGGCCGATGTAGTAGAAGCCGAGCTCCTCGAACAGCGTACCGCCGGAGAAGAAGCCGCGGGCATATTCCTCCGCCCGCTGCGCCGCCTTCTCGAATGGCTCCGGAAACCGGCGCGCCATCCGTTTGGCGATGTCGCGGAAGGAGCGGTAGCGGTTGGAGGAGATCAGCCGCGACAGGTAGCTCGACATCGCGCCCACCGGCGGGGCGATCGACATCTCGTTGTCGTTCAGCACCACGATCAGCCCGGCATTGAGCGCGCCGGCATTGTTCATCGCCTCATAGGCCATGCCCGCGCTCATCGCGCCGTCGCCGATCACCGCCACCACATGGTTCTGCCCGCCCTTCAGGTCGCGGGCCACCGCATAGCCCAGCGCTGCCGAGATGGAGGTCGAGCTGTGGGCGGCGCCGAAGGGGTCGTAGACGCTCTCGGAGCGGCGGGTGAAGCCGGACAGGCCACCGCTCTGGCGCAGCGTGCGGATGCGGTCGCGGCGGCCGGTCAGGATCTTGTGCGGATAGGCCTGGTGGCCGACGTCCCAGATCAGCTTGTCGTCGGGCGTGTCGAACACGTAGTGCAGCGCGACCGTCAGCTCGACCACGCCGAGGCCCGCGCCCAGGTGGCCGCCGGTATGGGATACGGCGTCGATGGTCTCGGCACGAAGCTCGTCGGCGAGCTGCCGCAGGTCCTCCCGGTCGAGCCGGCGCAGATCCTCCGGCGTGACCACCGTGTCGAGCAGCGGCGTCTTCCTGATCCGCCCGGTCATGTCCTGCCCCTAATGGTCCCGGTCGATGGCGAAACGCGCCGCCGCGCGCAGGTTGTCCGCCCGTTCGTCGAACGGCTCCAGCGCGGCCAGCGCCGCGTCCCTCAGACGCTGGGCCTCCTGCCGCGCCCCGTCAACGCCGAGCGCAGTGACAAATGTGGACTTGGCGCGTTCGGCATCGAGTCCCGCATCCTTGCCGGTGCGGTCGGCATCGCCCAGCGCGTCCAGCAGGTCGTCGCCGACCTGGAAGGCGCGGCCGAGCGCC
Organism: uncultured Alphaproteobacteria bacterium; assembly: GCA_937988735.1. GTDB lineage: Bacteria > Pseudomonadota > Alphaproteobacteria > CALKHQ01 > CALKHQ01 > CALKHQ01. The sequence goes on along the minus strand of CALKHQ010000278.1, from coordinate 17,815 downwards.
GCACCGTAGCATCCGATCGCGCGGAACGCATCGGCCGGGGCGCCGCCGACGATCGCCCCCGCCTCGCAGGCGAAGCGGATCAGCGCGCCGGTCTTGCGCGCCTGGAGGTCGCCGAGCTCGTCGAGCCCCAGCACCTGCCCTTCGGCACCGAGATCGATCATCTGCCCGCCGACCATGCCGACCGGCCCCGCCGAGCGGGCGAGCCCCGTCACCAGCCGGGTGCGCACCCCGGCATCGGCGATCGGCTCGGGCGCGGCCAGCAGCTCGAAGGCGAGCGTCAGCAGGGCGTCGCCGGCGAGAATGGCCGTCGCCTCGTCGAAGGCGGCGTGGCAGGAGGGCCGGCCACGGCGCATCGCGGCGTCGTCCATCGCCGGCAGGTCGTCATGCACCAGCGAGTAGCTGTGCACCATCTCCACCGCCGCGGCGACGCGGAGCGTCTGGGCGGGATCGGCGCCGAACAGCCGCCCCGTCTCCAGCACCAGGAACGGCCGCAGGCGCTTGCCGCCGCCCAGCGCGGCATAACGCATGGCCGCGAACAGGCGGCCGACGCGCTCGCCCGCGCGCTCCGGCGGCAGGCAGCGGTCGAGTTCGGACTCGACCAGCGCAGCCGCCGCCTCCAGCGCGGCGTCGAATGTCGGGTCGCCAGTCAGTCGAGGTCCGCCGGTTCGCTGCGGATGGAGCCGTCGGCCGAAAGGCTGATCCGTTCGACCTTGGCCTCGGCCTCGCGCAGCTTGGCCTCGCAGTGGCGCTTCAGCAGCGCGCCGCGCTCGTAGGCGGTGATCGACTCGTCCAGCGAGCCGTCGCCCGCCTCCAGCCGCTTCACGATCGCCTCCAGCGCAGCGAGCGCCTCCTCGAACGACATCTGCGCGATCTCGGCCGGCAGGTCGGACGGCGAATTGACCTCAGCCATGCGATTCCCTTCGGATTGCTGTGCGGCCTGCGCCGGCGGCCATCAGCCGCTCCACGTGGCAGGCGGCCGAGTCGGCTAGCGCGCCCAACTCATACCCGCCTTCGAGGATCGAGACCACGCGCCCGCCGCAGTATTCGCCGGCGACCGCGCACAGCGCGTCGGTCGCCCAGCCGAAATCCTCGGTCTCCAGCCGCAGCCCGGCCAGCGGGTCGGCGCGATGGGCATCGAAACCGGCCGAAATCAGCAGCAGGTCGGGCGCGAAGCGGCGCAGCGCCGGCAGGATCTGGCGCTCCATCGCCGCACGGAACCCGTCCGGGCCCGTGCCGGGCGCCAGTGGCGCATTCACGATGTTGCCCACCCCGGTCTCCTCTGCGGCGCCGGTGCCGGGATAGAGCGGGAACTGGTGGGTCGAGGCGTAGAACAGGTGACCGTCGGTCTCGAACATCCGCTGCGTGCCGTTGCCGTGGTGGACGTCGAAGTCGACCACCGCCACCCGGTCGAGCCCGTGCACCTGCCGTGCCCGGAGCGCTGCGATCGCGACCGAGTTGAACACGCAGAAGCCCATCGGCCGGGTCGGCTCGGCATGATGGCCGGGCGGGCGGACCGCGCAGAAGCCGTTCGCCGCCTCGCCGGCAACCACCGCATCCACGGCGGCGCACACCGCGCCCACCGCCCGGAGCGCCGCTTCCTTCGACCCGGGCGACACCACGGTGTCGGGGTCGAGTGCGACCAGCCCCTGGTCCGGCATCGCGTCCAGCACTGCGTCGACGAACGCCTTCGGGTGCGCCCGCTCCACGTCGGCAAGGTCGGCGAGCGGCGCCTCCCGCCGGTCGAGCGCGTCGAAGCTCGCCGCCTCCAGCGCCGCCAGCACCGCGCGCACGCGATCAGGCCGCTCGACGTGGTGCGGCCCGGTATCGTGCTCAAGGCACGCGGGGTGGGAATAGAGCAATGTCACCATGCCGTTATCCTAGCGGCCAGGCGGCAAGGTGGCGACCGAAAAGGGCAGGTCCGCGGCAAGGGGCGTTCCGGGTCGCCGGACGCCCCGACGCAGGGACGTGGGCTGCTTCGGCCTGCTGCCGCAGGAACGGGTGCTGGCCGAGCGAGGCCGCAGGCTGCAGGGTCCAAAAAACTCTCATGCCGCTGCGGTGCTCGTGTTATGTCGTGTCGTTAACCCCGGCGGCGCGGCGCCGGTCCGGCCCTGCCCCTCCGCTTTCGCGGTGGCACGGACGGCCGATGCCGGCTACCGTCGCCGGAACGACTGGCGGATCAGGACGAGTACCGACCCACCATGGAAAGCTGGCGCAGTGCGCCCCGCGCCTTTGCGATTCTCCTGTCGCCGGCGACCGCATGGCTGGTCGTCTTCTTCCTGGTGCCCCTGTCGCTGGTCTGGGTGCTCAGTTTCGGCAACCAGGCCGACCTCGTCACCGTCACCATCGACTGGACGCTGGACCAGTACGCCCGCGCGTTCGAGCCGGAGTACGTCCAGATCTTCATCCGGTCGCTGTGGATGGCCGCCCTCACCACCGTCATCTGCCTGGTGATCGGCCTGCCGGTGGCGCTGGGCATCAGCTTCGCCCCGCCGCGGGCCAAGGCCTTCCTGCTCCTGCTGATCATCCTGCCGTTCTGGACCAACCTGCTGATCCGCACCTACGCGCTGATCGCGGTGTTCCGGACGAAGGGCCAGATCAACTTCGCGCTGGAATGGCTGTGGACCCAGGCCGACGGCCTGCTGGACTGGGTAGGGCTCGGCGAATACGCGCTGCTCGGGGACAGGTTCGTCCCGCTGGAGATGCTCTACAACTGGTTCGGCGTGCTGATCGGGCTGGTCTACGTGCACTTCCCGTTCATGGTGCTGCCGCTCTATGCCGCCATCGAGCGGCTGGACCGCAGCTACCTCGAGGCGAGCCTCGACCTCGGCGCGAGCCAGATGCGCACCTTCTTCAGCATCGTGGTGCCGCTCGCCGTCCCCGGCATCGTCTCCGGCGTGATCCTGGTGCTGATCCCCGCCCTCGGGTCGTTCCTGACGCCGGAGCTGCTGGGCGGCACCGAGGACATCATGATCGCCAACGTGATCGAGCGCCAGTTCGGCGCGGCCAACAACTGGCCGTTCGGCGCGGCGCTCTCCTTCCTGCTGCTCTACGCGACCTTCGGCGCGCTCGCGCTGAGGAGCCTCGCCGCCGGCCGCCGGGGAGCCGACTTCTGATGAAGGCGGCAGCCGGCCCGCTCGATTACCACCGGAAGACGTGGATCAGGCTGATCATCGCCTTCTCGCTGGTGTTCCTGTATCTGCCGATCATCACGCTGGTCGTCTTCAGCTTCAACGACAGCCGGCGCAACATCGTCTGGAACGGGTTCACCTTCGACTACTACGTCGCGGCCGCCAACAACACGAGCCTGATCCAGGCCTTCTTCAACTCGCTCACCATCGCGATCGTCACCACCATCGCCTCGACCATCCTCGGCGGCATGGTGGCGCTCGCGCTCTACCGCTTCCGCTTCCCCGGCAAGCCTGCCTACGAAGGAATCAGCGCGCTGCCGATCGTGATCCCGGAGATCTGCCTCGGCGTCGCGCTGATGGTGTTCTTCTCGCGCATCGGGTGGTTCGACTATGCGCGGAGCGCGCCATGGCCGATCAACCTCAGCGCGATCACGGCCTCGCACATCGCCTTCTCCTTCCCCTTCGTCACGGTGGTGGTGCGGGCGCGGCTCGCGAGCTTCGACCGTTCGCTGGCGGAGGCGGCGCGCGACCTCGGGGCCAGCGAGTGGCAGATCGTGCGCGACATCATGCTGCCGCACATGAAGATCGGGCTGATCGCGGGCGGCATGCTTGCCTTCACCCTCTCGCTCGACGACTTCGTCATCACCTTCTTCACCGCCGGTCCGGACACGCCGACCTTCCCGATCAAGATCTTCTCCATGGTCCGATTCAGCGTGACGCCGGAGGTGAACGCCGCCTCGACGGTGCTGATCGCGATCACCATCGCGATCACCGTCATCGCGTTGCGCCTGCAGTCGCCGCTGCGCCAGGGCGACCACAAGAGCGAGGGACCCGCACAGCCGTGACAGACGCCGCCTTTGCCACCGCAACGCCCGATCCTGCCGCGTCGCCGCCGATCATCTCGGTCGAGAAGGTTGTGAAGCGGTTCGGCGAACGGGTTCTGGCCGTCGACAACGTCGATCTCGCCATCGCCCGTAACGAGTTCTTCGCCCTGCTGGGTCCGTCCGGCTGCGGCAAGACCACGCTGCTGCGGATGCTGGCCGGCTTCGAGACGCCGACCGACGGCCGGATCGTGATCGACGGCCGCGACATGAGCCGGATTTCGCCCAACCGGCGGCCGGTGAACATGGTGTTCCAGTCCTATGCGGTGTTCCCGCACATGACGGTCGAGGCGAACGTGGGCTATGGCCTCAAGGTCGCCGGTGTCGGCGGCGCGGAGCGGGAGCGCCGGGTCGCGCAGGCGCTGGAGATGGTGCGACTGACCGGCTTCGAGAAGCGGCGTCCGGACAAGCTCTCCGGCGGCCAGCGCCAGCGGGTGGCGCTCGCCCGCGCGCTGGTCAAGGAGCCGAAGGTGCTCCTCCTCGACGAGCCGCTGTCGGCGCTGGACAAGAAGCTGCGCGAGGAGATGCAGTTCGAGCTGAAGCGGCTGCAGCGCGAGGTCGGCATCACCTTCGTCATCGTCACCCACGACCAGGACGAGGCGATGAGCATGGCCGACCGCATCGGGGTGATGAACGCCGGCCGCATCGCCCAGATCGGGACGCCGGAGCAGATCTACGAGGCGCCGACCAGCCGCTTCGTCGCCGACTTCATCGGCTCGGTGAACATGTTCGAGGGCGAGGTCACCGCCCGCGACAACGGCCGGGTCATGATCCGCACCCCTTCCCTGGAAGCCGCCATTGCCGCCGACCTCTCGGCCCCCGGCGCCGACCGCGTCGCCGTCGGCGACAAGGTGTGGGCCGCGATCCGGCCGGAGCGGCTGGGCTTCGCCGACGAAACCGACCCGCGGGACGTCAACTTCCTGTCCGCGCGGCTCAGCGCCACCGCCTACCAGGGCGAGAGCTCGATCTGCCAGCTCCTGCTCGGCGACGGCAAGGTGATCAAGCTCCACGCCGCCAACAGCGTCGACCAGCCCCAGTCCAAGCTGCTGAAGCCCGGCGACGAGGTCGGGGTGGCGTGGACGCCCCAGGCCGTCATCGTCCTCACCGAGTAGGACCGGCTGGCGGCGGGGAGATCGGCCGATGAGCGATGCCACGCCGGCCGCGGCCGGGTTCGCCATGCCGCCCGAATGGGCGGACCATGAGCGCTGCTGGATGGCGTGGCCGTCGCGGCCGGGCCTGTGGGGCGGCCGCCTGGAGGCGGCGCGCGACGCCTACGCCGAGGTCGCACGCGCCATCGCGCGCTTCGAGCCGGTGACCATGGTTGCCGCGCCGGCCGACATGGCCGACGCGTCGCTGCGCTGCGGCGGAACGGTGGACATCCTGATGCTCGACGTCGCCGAGGCGTGGATGCGCGACACCGGGCCCACCTTCGTCGTCGGGCCCGACGGCGCGCTCGGCGCGGTGGACTGGCAGTTCAACGGCTGGGGCGGCCGGGTGGACGGCGCCGGAATCGACAAGGCCGCGACCCGGCGTATCATCGAGCGCACCCGCGCCCGCCGCTTTGCGGCGCCGATCGTGCTGGAAGGCGGGGCCATCCACGTCAACGGGGCCGGCAGCGCGCTGACCAGCGAAAGCGTGGTGCTGAACCCCAACCGCAACCCCGGGCTGGACAAGGCGGGCGCGACCGCGATCCTCCGCGACTACCTCGGGGTGCGGGAGGTGATCTGGCTGGGCGCCGGCTATGAGGGCGACGACACCGATGGTCATGTCGACAACCTCGCCTGCTTCGCCGGTCCCAGCCGGATCCTTGCCATCACCTGCAGCGACGAGAGCGACCCCAATTACGCCGTCTTCCAGGACAACCTCGCCCGGCTCCGCGCCGCCACCGACGTGGACAGCCGCGTGTTCGACATCGTCGAGGTGCCGCAGCCGAAGCCGCGCGTGGTGGACGGCCGGCGCCTCACGCTCTCCTACCTGAACTTCTATCTCGCCGGCCGCGGCAGCGACCACGCCGTCATCATGCCCGCCTTCGACGACCCGGCGGACAACGCCGCCAACGACATCATCGCCGCCGCCTTCCCGGGCCGGACGGTGGTGCAGATCCCGGCGCTCGACATCGTGCTCGGGGGCGGCGGCATCCACTGCATCACCCAGCAGCAGCCCGCGGTGCCCGTGCCGGCCGCCGACGCTGCGGCATGACGCGCCGCGTCCCGCCGCCGGCCACCACGCCCGGTCCGCGGACGCACCGCCCTGACCAGTCGTTCACTTCGGCCTTGCCCGACCGGCATGATACCCAACCCCGGCAGCCGAAGCCGATGGAGGTAGGATGAAGCCGGTCCTTGCAGCACTCCTGCTCGCCACGGCCCTCGCACTCCCCCGGCCGACGCGGGCGGATGGCGAGACCGAGCAGCTGATCGCCGCCGCGCGCGAGGACGGGCAATGGTCGGTGGTGGCCCTGCTCTACACCCGGCTGATCGACTCCGGAGCGGCCGAAGGGCCCGAGCTCTCCGAGCTCCACCACGGCCGCGCCGAGGCCTACCACCGGCTCGGCGACCTCGACTCGGCCTTCGCCGACTGCGAGTCCGCCATCGAGGCCGCACCGCATCTGGGCGCCGGCTTCCGCTGCCGCGGCGAGATCGCGCTGGAAAAGGGGGACATCGACGGCGCCCTCGCCGACCTCGACCGGGCGATCGCACTCGATCCCGAAAACGGCGACGGCTACCACCTTCGTGGCGTGGCGCTGCTGCAGCTCGGCGACTTCGGCGCGGCGCTGGACGATCTCGACAACGCCATCGCGCTCGGCGCCGCCACGGCCGCCGCCTACACCGACCGCTGCGCCTGCTATCACGGCATGGGCCAGATCGCGCTGGCCGAGGAGGACTGCCGCGCCGCCATCGCCGCCGACCCCGCTTATGGCTGGGCCTACAACAACATGGCCCTGCTGCACTGGCAGCAGAACGACACCGCGGCCGCGCTGGAGATGCTGGACAGGGCGGTGGAGCTGCTGCCGGACGAGATGCTGCCGCGCCGCAACCGCGCCGGCGTTCTCTACGAGCGGGGCGCCTATGACCGCGCCATCGCCGACCATGACATGCTGCTCGCGGCCGATCCGTACGATGCGCTCACCTACGACCACCGCGGCATGGCCCATGCGGGCAACGGGGACTTCGACCGCGCCATCGCCGATCATCGCGAAAGCCTGCGGCTCGCGCCCCGCGACGGCTACACCCTCGCCAACCTCGGCTACGCGCTGATCGCCTCCGGCCGGCTCGCGGAGGGCGAGCCGCTGATGGAGGAGGCGATCGCGACCACCGGCGGCGACCCGTGGCTGTACGGACTGCTCGGCCACGCCTATCTGGCCGCGGGTGAAAACGCCGAGGCGGTTGCCGCCTTCCAGCGCGGCTGGGACCAGCGGGGCGACCCGGCGCTGCTCGCGGGGCTCGCGATCGGCCTTGCTCGGCTCGGCGACCGCAGCGGCCTCGACCGGGTCGCCGAAGAGATCGTCGCCGTCGATCCCTACCACCAGGCGTCCCGCCAGCACCTCGCCGAAGCCTATCTCGCCATCGGCGATCCGGAGGCGGCGCTTCGCCACATCAACGCCGGCCTCGCGTCGGCGCCCGGGGTCGCCGAAACCCACCATATCGCCGGGCTGATCCTGACCCGCCTCGGCCGGGTGGAACCGGCGCTCGCCGACTTCGGGCAGGCGATGGAAATCGGCGGCACCAGCCGCATCCGGGGCTATCACCGCCGGCTGGCGGCGCTCGGCTACGATCCCGGTCCGGACGAGAACCGCCGCACCCCAGCCTTCGATGCGGCGCTGCGCGCCTGCGTCGAAGCAGGCTGCGACCTCTCCCTCGGGATCGCCCGACCGGACTGACGCCCCCGCCCTTTTGAACCGCCGACACCCCTGCTGCGACCAGAGCGCACGCACACGTTGCATGGGGGGTTTGGAATGGCACGCACCGCGTCCGCAAGCATTCTGTCAATCGACCTGTCGTCCGATCTCAGGGCGACCGTCCCGCCGAGCGGGGATCGCGGCCGCACGCCGCCGCCGCCGGTCGGCGAGACCTACTGCGGCGGCTGGGGCGCCGACACGATCCACGGCAGCGCCGCCGACGACCTGATCGTCGGCAACGCCTCGGCGAATTCGTTCATCCCCGACAACGACACGCTGTTCGGCGAGGACGGACACGACACCATCTACGGCGGATATGGCGACGACATGCTCTATGGCGGGACCGGCGACGATGAGCTGCACGGCGACGCCGGCAACGACCACATCTACGGCGGGGCGGGCGACGATGATGTCTATGCCGGCGATGGCGACGACGTGGTCATCGGCGCCGCCGGCGACGACGTCATCCGCGGCGGGTTCGGAGACGACCTGCTGGATGGCGGAGACGGTGTCGACGGGATCGTCGGCGGCGAGGGCGCGGACACCATCTTCGGCGGCGCCGGCAACGATTCTCTGTGGGGCGAGTACCGCTTCTGGCTGAGCCTGACCCCGGTGGACCCGCTCGCGCTGGCGGACACCATCGATGGCGGCGACGGTGACGACTACATCGGCGGCAACGACGGGAACGACGTCCTGATCGGCGGCGCGGGCGATGACGTCATCGACGGCGGCGGGCACAACGACGTCATCGACGGCGGGGCCGGCAAGGACAGGATCTGGGGCGGGTCCGGCGACGACATCATCCACGGCGGAGCCGACGGCGATACCGTGGATGGCGGGAGCGGCAAGGACACCATCTACGGCGACGGTGGCCACGACTTCCTCACCGGAGGCCAGGACAACGACACGCTCTATGGCGGCGACGGCAACGACTGGCTGGCGGGCGGCGACGGAGCGGACCTGCTGTACGGCGGTGCCGGCGCCGATCATTTCCTTGCCGGCACCGACGGCGATGCGGACGCCATCGCCGACTACTCCTTTGCCGAGGGCGACACGGTCCAGGGTCACCACTATGCGGTGATGGGCGGCAAGACCTATGTCTACGCCAGCGACAACGCCCTGCTGTTCATCCTGCTGAACTACGACGCGGATGCCGCCGGCATCACCCTGACCCCCTGAACGAGGGCTGCCGGCCTGCCCTCACCCCGAGCGATCAATGGGGCTGGACCGCGGACGGGAAGGCGCCTGAAATGGCGCCGGTCCCGTCCCGGAGGATCCGGATGCCGCCTGCGAATCACTTCCTCACCGGTGCGGACGCCTATGCGCTGCACCGGCCCACCTATCCCGACACCTTCGTTGCGGCGCTGGCCGACCTGGCGCCGGCCCGCCGTCTCGCGCTCGACGTCGGCTGCGGTACCGGCCAGATGTCGGTACTGCTGGCGGAACGCTTCGACGCCGTCATCGCCACCGACGCCAGCGCCGCCCAGATCGCGCAGGCGACGCCGCATCCGAAGGTGCGCTATGCCCAGGCCGCTGCGGAGACGGTCAGCGCACCGGTTGGATCGGTGGACCTGATCGTCGCGGCCCAGGCCGCGCACTGGTTCGACCTTCCCGCCTTCCATGCGGCCGCGCGCACGATGGCCGCGCCCGGCGCGGTGATCGCACTCGTCACCTACGGCGTGATGCGGATCCACGACCCCGACGTGGACCCGCGGTTCCAGCGTTTCTACGGGCCCGATATGGCCCCGTACTGGCCGCCGGAGCGGCGTCACGTCGAGAACGGCTACCGCGACCTGCCCTTCCCCTTTCCCGAGCTTCCGTTTCCCGCCGCAGAGATCGTGCGCGACTGGACGCTCGCGGACCTGCTCGGCTACGTCGAAACCTGGTCGGCCCCCCGCCGGGCCATCGCGGCCGGCGCCGGCGGGCTGATCGAGGCCTTCCGGGCCGACATGACCGCTGCCTGGGGCGATCCGGACCGCCCCCGGCGCGTCACCTGGCCGCTTTCCGGCCGGATCGGACGCATCGCCGGCTGATTGCGACAGCCGCCCTTCCCCCAGCCGCCGGACCCTGTGCTACGGTCCTTTCGGGAACCGCGACGGCGCGGCGGCAGAGGGAGGCGACCATGGCCGACGGCCTGAAGTTCGGCATCACCGAGAGCGGAGTCCTGCACACCAGCGCCGACGCGCCGCTCGACCTCGACACAAAGTTCCGCTGGGTGAAGGGATCGGGCTACGACTACCTGGACAAGACGCCGCCCGCCGATCAGGAGGCCGACTACCGGCGCTGCATCGAGAAGTACGAGCTGCCGATGCTTGCCGGCGGCTGGTACTACACCCTCGGCCGCGACGAGGCGCTGCTGGAGCAGAACCTGCGTCTCGGCGCCCGGCTCGGCAGCCGGGTCCACAACACGCAGATCATGATGGACCATGCCGACGGCCGGCTGGTCACCGACGCAGAGGTGGCGGAGGCCTATCTGCGGGCCCACGACGTCGGCGCCGCAGTCGGCTGCCTGCCCACCTTCGAGGTCCACGTCAACATGTGGTCGGAGGACTTCCGCCGCGTCGCCCGCGTCGCCGACCTGGTGGAGCGGCGGGGCGTCCCGTTCCTGATGACCCTCGACCACAGCCACGTCATCTTCAAGATCGACAACCCGCGCGAGCAGGCGGTGTTCGGCATCGACCGGGCGATCGCCAGCGGCGAGCTGGTGCTGGACCCGTACCAGCCCGGCAACGTCTGCGACATCTGGATCGGGCGCGGGCTGGTCGGCCATGCGCACGCGCGGCCGGTCATCCCGAACAACCCGCGCAACATCTGGGGCCGTCACGAAAGCCTGGACAGGCTGCCGTCGTCGCTGCACCCGAAGGACCTGACCGGTCGCGGCATCCAGTACCCGTTCATCGCGCCGAAGCCGGGCGAATACCACAGCCCGTGGGACGGCGCGAAGCTGGAGCCGTGGAAGGAGGTGGTGCGGCATCTGTTTGCCTGGCGCGCCGCCCGGCCCGCGAGCGGCTTCACCACCATCTCGACCGAGATGATCCCCTTCCCGGACTACGGCGACGGCGGGAAATACTCGATCTTCGAGAATTCCGTCGCCCTTGCCCGCTGGCTGCGCGAGGCCTGGGCGGAGGCGCAGGCGGCGGCCGGCGCCCGTCCGGCGGCGGAATAGGCGCGGCCGGGGGGAAGGCGCACCCCATCCTTCCGGGGGCGCAGGAGTTCCCACGGCCGGAGCCAGACGCTACTCTCTGTGCGGCGCGAACAAAGCCGCAGCGAAAGGCATCGAGATGACCGCAACCGCCCCTGCCTATCCTCGGGCCGCGATCCCCGCCAGCCTGATCGAGGGCCTGTCGGCGCTGGTCGGCGACCGGCTGACGACATCGCGCGCGATCTGCGAGGCCCACGGCCGTGACGAATCCTTCCACCCCGCGGTGGCGCCGGACGCGGTGGTGTTCGCCACCTCCACCGAGGAAGTGGCGGCGGTGGTCCGGCTGTGCGCGGCGCACAAGGCGCCGATCATCCCCTTCGGCGTCGGCACCTCGCTGGAAGGGCATGTCGCGGCGCTGCGTGGCGGCGTCTGCATCGACCTGTCGCGGATGAACGCGATCCTCGAGGTCAACGAAGCCGATCTGGACTGCCGGGTGCAGGCGGGCGTCACCCGCAAGCAGCTCAACGAGCACCTGCGTGATACCGGTCTGTTCTTCCCCATCGACCCGGGCGCGGACGCCACCATCGGCGGCATGACCGCGACCCGCGCCTCCGGCACCAACGCCGTCCGTTACGGCACGATGCGGGAGAACGTGCTGGGGCTCACGGCCGTGACGGCCGCGGGCGAGATCATCCGCACCGGCGGCCGCGCCCGGAAGTCTTCCGCCGGATACGATCTGACGCGGCTCCTCGTCGGCTCCGAGGGAACCCTGGCGGTCATCACCGAGGTCCAGCTCCGGCTCTACGGCATCCCGGAGGCAATCTCTGCGGCGGTGTGCGCCTTCCCGTCGCTGGCCGACGCGGTCAACACGGTGATCCAGACCATCCAGATGGGCATCCCGGTCGCGCGGGTGGAGCTGCTGGAACGGACCCAGATGGGCGCGGTCATCGCCTACTCGAAGCTGGAGGGCTTCAGGGAGGCGGACACGCTGTTCTTCGAGTTCCACGGCAGCCCGGCCTCGGTCGCGGAGCAGGCGGAGGCAGTCGGGGCGATCGCGCGGGAAAATGGCGGCGACGACTTCAAGTGGGCGAGCCGGCCCGAGGAGCGGTCCGCACTGTGGCAGGCCCGGCACGAAGCCTATTACGCTGCTCTCTCGCTGCGCCCGGGCTCGAAGGGGTGGCCGACCGACGTCTGCGTGCCGATCTCGCGGCTCGCCGAGTGCATCACCGAGACCAAGGCCGACATCGACGCCTCCGGCGTGATCGCGCCGATCGTCGGCCATGTCGGCGACGGCAACTTCCACCTGGTGTTCCTGGTCAACCCGGACGACCCGGAGGAGCTGCGCCGCGCCGCCGCGGTCAACGAGCGGATGGTGGCCCGTGCGCTGGCGATGGGCGGCACCTGCACCGGCGAGCACGGCATCGGCTATGGCAAGATCGCCTGCCTGGAGCAGGAGCACGGCGCCGCCGTGGAAGTGATGCGCACCATCAAGCGGGCGCTGGACCCGGACAACCTGATGAATCCGGGCAAGGTCTTGCGGATCTGACCGGTGCCGCCGGCCCCCCAGGATCCCGCCGCGCCCGGACAGGGCTATGCGGTCGGGGATCTGCTGCCCCGGTTCGTGCTGCCCGACCGCCACGGCGGCAAGCTCGATTTCGGCCACCAGAGCCGCAGCGGGCGGGCGGTGGTGCTGGCGATCGGCGCCCGCGGCGACGCGGCGATGCTCGACCAGGCGCTCTCGGACCTGACGGGCAACGACGAGGCGCTGCTGCATGTGATCTGCGCCGGGGTCGGGCCGGGCGACCCGTGCCTCACCAGCGACCGGATGCTGCCGGATCCGGCCGGGCTGATGCCGAAGGCGTTCGGGGTCGCGCCGCCCGCCTGGGTCGTGCTCGACCCTGCACTGCGCATCGCGTTCGTCGGCGCGCACGGGGCAGGCACGGTTGCCGAGGTTGCGGCCATGCTGACGCGGCTGGCGGAGCGGAACCCGTCGCGGCGGGTGAAGCTGCAGGCGCCGGTGCTGATCGTGCCCGACCTGTTCGAGCCCGAGCTCTGCGAGCGGCTGCTCGCCTACTGGCGCGCCGGGCGCAAGGTTGCCGATCTCGTCTCGGCCTCGGGCGCGAATCCGGCGTCCCACCGCACGGACAAGAGCCTGAAGCGGCGGACGGACGTGCCGGTGGACGACGAGACGCTGACACGCGAGATCCGCCGCCGCCTGGTGCGCCGCGCGCTGCCGCAGGTCACGGCCGCCTTCCAGCGCACGGTGGACCATTTCGAGACGTTCCGCATCGGCTGCTACGACGCGGCCGACGGCGGCCATTTCGGCCGGCACCGCGACAACACCACCCCCTTCACCGCCCATCGCCTGTTCGCGCTGACCGCCAACCTCAACGGCGACTACGAGGGCGGCGAGCTGGTGTTCCCGGAGTTCGGCGCCGCGCGCTACCGGCCCGATCCCGGCGGCGCCGTCATCTTCTCCTGCTCGCTGCTGCACGAGGCGCGGCCGGTCACCGCCGGGCGGCGGTTCGGCCTGTTCGGCTTCCTGTTCGACAGGGCCGGCGCCGAGCAGGTGAGCCGCGTAATGGCGCAGGAACGCGCCGCCGGACGCGACCCGGAGGCGGCGTGGCGATGAGCGGCAGCGCGCGCGGGAACGAAGCCAGCATGGACGGAGTTACAGACTTTGCCCGACATTGCCCCGGGATGAACAGCACCGGGCACGGAACAGACGGAGAAGAGTGGTGAAGAAGCTGCTGTACGGCCTGATCGGCCTGGTGGTCGTTCTCGTGGCCGCGGTGCTGATCGTGCCGGCCCTGATCGACTGGAACGGCTACAAGGACGAGATCGCCGCCGAAGTCAGGGCGGCGACCGGCCGCGAGCTCGTGATCGACGGCGACATTTCCGTCAGCCTGCTGCCGTCGCCCCACGCCAGCGTCTCTGGCGTCCGCTTCGCGAACGTCGAGGGCGCGAGCGAGCCCGACATGCTGCGCCTGGAGGAGGCGAGCGCCGACATCGCCTTCTGGCCGTTGCTGAGCGGCGAGGTGCGGGTTGAGAGCGTCACCCTGCTCAACCCGGTGATCACCCTCGAGACCACCGAGGACGGGGCCGCGAGCTGGGTGATGCAGCCCGACACCGCGCCCGCGTCCGCCCCCGCCGGGGACGGCGGCGGCTTCGACATGCGGCTGGAGGACGTGCGGATCCGGGGAGGCCAGGTCCGCTATCTGGAGGCAGGCACCGAGGTGGCGGCGCTGGAAGGGCTGGACGCGCAGCTCTCGGCCGAATCCCTCGCCGGCCCCTTTGCCGCCAACGGTTCCGCGACCCTGAACGGCCTTCCCTTCCGCTTCGACGCCGGCATCGGCGCGCTGGCGGACCAGCCGCAGTTCGCCCTCCGCATCCTTACCGATGCCGGAGGCGGCGAGGCGTCGATCGACGGCCGGCTGGCCAACGGCGGCTTCGCCGGAACCGTTGTCCTCGCGGCACAGAGCGGGCAGGCCTTCGCCGCCGCCCTGGCTGATGCGGCCGGCATGGACTTCGAGGCCCCCGACATCCTCGCCGGCCAGGCGAGCCTCTACAGCGAGCTCAGCGCCTCGGCCGAGGCGATCTCGGCGGAGAAGCTGACGCTCACCCTCGGCGGCTCCAGCCTCAGCGGGCGTGCCCAGCTGCTGACCCCGCCGGAAGGGGAGCAGTCGTTCGACGTGACCCTCGCCGGCGACCGCCTCGACCTCGACGCGATCCTCGCCGCGATGCCGGCATCCGGCGGCGCCGACGCTGGCGCGGGCGGCGGCTTCGAGATCCCGGCCGACCTGACCGGCCGGCTGGCGCTCCAGGTCGGAACGGTCGTGCTGCAGGGCGGGGAGATCGGCGACCTGGTGCTGGAGGCGCGCCTCGCCGACGGCCGGCTGGGCCTCGAGCGGGCGTCGGCGACGCTGCCGGGCGGCTCGCCGCTCGCGGTGCAGGGTTCGCTGCGCGCCGAGGCCCGCGCGCCCGCCTTCACCGGCAGCGTCGATCTCGTCTCTTCCAGCCCGCGGACCCTGCTTGCCTGGGCGCAGGTCGATCCCGGCGCCATGCCCGAGACGGCGCTCCAGAGCCTGAGCTTCAACGGCAACGTCGAGGCGACGGGCAGTGCGGTGCGGCTCGCCCCCTTCACCCTCGCGCTCGACGAGAGCACGGTGCAGGGCCGGCTGGAACTCGGCCTCGGGGCGACGCCCAGCCTGACGCTCAACGGCAACATCGACCGGCTGAACATCGACCGTTACCTGGCCGCGGACGGGTCGGAGAACGGCGGCAATGGCGGCGGCAACCCGCTCGCCGGCTTCAACGCCGACGTGGCCCTGACCTTCGGCGCGCTGACGGTCGGCGGCAACGAGTACAGCCCGGTGACCGCCGTCGGCGCCGTGCGCGACGGCGGGCTGCGCATCGACCAGCTTTCGGGCATCGGGCCGGGCGGCACCGCCTTCGACGTCTCCGGCACCGTCTCCGATCCCGCGGCGCCGGCCTTCACCCTCACCTTCGACATCAGCCATCCGAACCTCCAGCGCCTGCTGACCACCTTCGGCATCGACGGCAGCAGCGCGCCCGCCGTGCCCACCGCCGTCTCCGGTACGGCCGACTCCGACGGCTCCCGCATCGCCGTCTCCGATCTCGACGCACAGCTCGGCGACAGCGACATCAGCGGGCGGATCATGGCCGGCCTCGGCACACCGATGGAGATCAGCGCCGACCTGCACTCCGGCCTCGTCAACCTCGATACCCTGCTGCCCGGCGGCGGCGGCGGCGGTGGCGGCGAGCGCTGGTCGCGCGAACCGATCGACCTCGCCTTCCTGCGCGGCATCAACGGGCGCATCGACTGGACCATCGGCCGCCTGCTGATGGCGCCGACCGGGCTCGACAACGCGCAGCTCACCGCGACCCTGGCCGACGGCGTGCTGACCATCGAACGGCTCACCGGCGCGCTCGGCGGCGGCACGGTGCTGGCGACCGCGCGCGTCGAGGCCGGCGACGTGCCGGCAATCGCGCTGACGGCAAACGGTCAGGGCGTTACGTTCGAGCCCGGGGTGATCGCGATCGGCGACTTCTCGATCGATGGCGCCCGCATCGACCTCGATCTCGACGTCTCGGGTGCCGGCGCCAGCATGGCCGACCTGGTGTCGGCCCTCGACGGCCGCGCCGCCTTCTCGGTCCAGGGCGGCGTGATCAATGGGCTCAACCTCGGCGCCTGGCGCGACACGCTGAACGGGCTTGCCGGCGGCATCTCCAACCTCGGCGCCGTGCTCGGCACCGCCGCCGGCGGCTTCGAGCAGGGCTTCACCGGTGGCCAGACCCCGATCGGGCGCCTGGGCGGCACCTTCGCCATCAACAACGGCGAGGTCTTCACCGACGACCTCAGCCTCGCCACCGACGTGGCGACGGTGGACCTGGACGGTGCGGTGAGCCTGCCCGCCTGGACGCTCAGCGCCCTCGGCGTCGCGGACATCCGCGACACGGTGCTGGCGGAGGCGCCCTCGATTCCGTTCGGACTCGGCGGATCGCTGGACAACCCCGTGTTCCAGCCGGACTTTACCGCGCTCCAGCTGTTCCTCGGCACCAGCGTGCTGGGGCTGCCGCTGGACCAGCTTCCGGCGGACGTGCTCGCGGGCCTGCCGATCCAGGGCCTCAGCCCCGACATGCTGCGTGGCATCGACCCCCACCAGCTGATCCAGGCCCTGACCTCGGGTCCGGCCGGGGCGGGACCGGAGGCATTCCAGCAGCTGCTGCGCACCGGCGGCGAGGACGCCGCCCTGGTGCCGGAGCCGGGCGCGCTGCTGCAGCAGTTCGTCGGCGGCGAGCAGGGCGCCGACGATCCGGCAGCTGCGCTGCAGCGACTGCTGACCGGCGAGCCGGCCTCGCCGGAGACCGCTGCCGTGCCGGAGACCGCGGCCGACGAAGCCACCCCGGTGGAAGCCGGGGACGAGGCGGCACCGGATGCAGACCTGCCGCCGGCGGACGAGCCCGTGGCGGAACCGGAGGGCGCTGGCGAACCCGAGGACGCTGGCGAACCGGAGACGCCGGCCGAGTCCGCGGAGCCTGCGGACCAGCCGGAAGCGCTGGAACCGGCCGAGGAAGAGCCGGAGACGGCTCCGGCCGCGGACGAGAGGCCTGCGACCGAACCGGCCGAGGTGACGACGGACGAGCCTGCAGCCGAACCCGAGACCGTGGAGCCGACCCCCGCGCCGGAGGCGACGGAGCCGGCGACGGAGCCCGAAGCCACCGAACCCGCAGTGACCGGGCCGGACGCCGCCGAGCCGGAGACGCCCTCCGCACCTGAGGCGGCGGAACCGGTGACGGAGCCCGAACCGGAGAGGGCAGCGGAGCCGGAAGCGTCGGAGCCGGATGCGGCGGAGCCCCTCGCCGCACCGGACGCGGAGCGGGAGCCCGCGCCGGCGGAACCGGCTACCGCGCCGGAGCCTGCTGCGGAACCGGACGCGGTCGAACCCGTGCCCGCCGAGCCCGCGCAGCTCGAGCCGGAGCCGGCAACGCAGGCAGAGCCGGCCGGGACGGCGGCGCCGGCAGCCGAGGAGGCCGCGCCTGAGCCCGCTGCCGAGCCAGCACCCGCGGACCAGCCGGCGGAGCCGGAGCAGCCGGAAACTGCGCCTGCGGACACGCCGGAGGCGGAGACGGAGGCATGCGATCCCGAGGTCGAGGCGGATTGCCCGGTCGCGCCCGAGGACGGAGCCGCCCAGTAATCGGCCAGCGAGAAGGCCGGGACGGGCCGGAGGCTGGACCGGCCCGTCCC
>CALKHQ010000277.1 GCA_937988735.1 uncultured Alphaproteobacteria bacterium | reverse complement strand
GCGCGGCGCGGCAGCGCGGCCCGGGCCGCGGCGGCGGCATCGAGCACCCGCGCCAGCCGCGCGCCCGCCTGCCAGTCGCGCAGGCCCGCGGTGTTGGGCGAGGACAGGGTGACGGTGAGGAAGTCGGCGTACGGTCCCACCATCGCGATGCACTGGGCCACGTCCGTCGCGATGTCGATGCTGTCCCGGTTGGCGCCGACGCTGGCCCCGATACGGACCGGGCAGTCGGGCCGGCCCTCGCGGAAGCGGCGCAGGCGGGCCGCCACCGCGGACGCGCCGTCGCCCGGCATGCCGAGGCGGTTGACGAGCGCCCTGTCTTCCCGCAGCCGGACCAGCGGCCGGCCGGGATTCCGCCGCTGCGGCCGTGGCGTCACCGTGCCGACCTCGATGTGGCCGAAACCCAGACGGACCAGCCCGGGCAGTGCCACCGCATCCTTGTCGAAGCCGGCGGCAAGCCCGACCGGGCCGGGAACGGAGAGCCCGGCGACCGACACCGCCGGGCCGGAAATGGCCCGCCATGCGACCGGCAGCCCGGACGCGAGCACCCGCAGCGCCAGCCGGTGCACAAGCATCGGCGGCAGCGCGAGGGCGGCGCGGTGGGCGAGCGCGGCCAGCATGGCGGGGAGCGTGCGACCGGCGGCTATTCGGCCGCGATCGCCATGTTCTGGGTCGCGTGGTCCGGGATCAGGCCGGAGAGCTTCATTGCCCGCATCATCCGGGTGAGCCCGATGCCGCCACCGAAGCGCGGGAAGAAGTTCAGGCTGAGGAAGTCCTCGAGTTCGCGCTTCACCCGCTCGCGCCCGAACTGGGCGAACAGGATGTCGGCGTACATGCCGTCGCTGATCGAATAGAACAGGGTCCGCATCTCCTCCGGATCCGACGACCGCTCGGCCGAACCGATGGTCTCGATGCCGTGCAGGATGACGTCGATCTTGTTCGCGACGTCGCCGTTCTTGCGCATGTTCCAGAACGGGCTGGTGTAGAGCGGGAAGCTCTCCAGGAAGAACACCGGCCCGTGGGTCTGGCCGATCCTGGTCTCGATGTCGCCGGTGATCTCCTTCACCCCGAACTCGTCCGCCGTCTCCTTGTAGGTCTGGTGGACGTAGGAGGCCTTCGGGCCGAAGCCGAGATAGACCAGCAGGTCCTCCTCCAGCGCGCGCAGGTCGTCCATGCCGCCGCGGGTCTCGAACTCGAACATCGGGAAGATCAGGTCGTGGCGGCCCGGCACGGGGTTCGGCTCGTTGCGGAAGCTGGTCGAGATGCAGAAGAAGCCCGGGGCATCCGGGTTGTTCAGCAGCTCGTGCTCCAGCCACATCTGGCCGGTCTGCGGCAGCGGCCACAGCTGGCCGCCGTAGTTGTAGGTGGCGATGGTGCGCGGGTCCTCGCAGGCGGCGAGGATCGACAGGCGGCTCTGGGTATGCACCTCGATGAAGCCGCGGTTGACGAAGAACGACCGCAGCCGGCTGACGACGAAGCTGTAGTCGTAGGGATCAATAATGTTGGAAGCCATGGCCGAAGTCCTCCTTTGCCGGTGGTCAGATCGCGGACAAAAAAAGAGCCGCCAAATGGCGGCTCTGGTGAACGAATCGGGGATTCCGGATGATCGGGGGAAGCCAAAAGCCAAAAAAATGCCGCCCTTGGCGGCGGCGCTCGGCTTGCTGGGCCCTGTTCATGACCTTGGGGGTCATGCCGACTCCGGAATTGAGGTGTGGCTCGGATTGGGCGGAGTGCATATTGGGTCGCCGCCGGCAGTGCAAGTGAAAACGTGAGCGGGTGCGACATCGTTGCGCGTCACCCCCGCCGGCGCAGGGCGAAGACGAGGCCGATGGCGACGGCGGCGACCACGGCGATGAACGGGGCGACGCTCGCCCAGCCGGCCGTCTCCGCTAGCGCGCCGGCCACCGCCGGCCCGGCGAGCAGGCCGACGTTGTTGCCCTGCATCAGGAAGCCGATGGTCGCGCCGAGCAGCTCCGGCCGCGGTGCCTGCGCGGGCGCGAGGTCGAACAGCGCCACCGGCACGACGCCCACCGCCGCCGAGACGGCGAGGCAGACCGCATAGGCGAGCCACCCCGGCAGGTCGACGCCGACGATGCCGAATCCGGCGGCCGCGACCAGGACGAAGCCGGCCACCAGCAGCATGCGATGGCCAACCCCGCGGGCAAGGAGCCATCCGCAGCCGAGGTTGCCGACCACGTTGACCACCACCGCGAGCGCGGTGAGCAGGCTCGCCGCCCCCGGCCCGGCGGCGAGGCGCTCGGACAGGATGGTCGGCAGGAAGCCGAACAGTGCAAAGAAGCCGCCGGTGAAGCAGGCGAACAGCCCGGCCAGCAGCCACGGCCCGCGGGCCGCCAGCACTGCCGCCACGTCCGGACCGATCGGCCGTGGCTCGGCATCCGTCGCAAGGCCGCGCGTGCCGACGGCGAGCAGCCCCGCATAGCCGGCGAGGATCGCGGCGTTGCCGAGCCAGAACCCGCGCCAGCCCACCAGCGGCAGCAGCAGGGCCGCCACCATGACGCCGGCGATGCCGACCGGCATGAAGGTGCCCCAGGCGGCGATGGCGCGGCTGCGCCGGTCGTCCTGCGCCACGGCGACGACCAGCGCCGGCGCGGCGACCACGACTGCGAGGAAGCCGAGCCCCTCGACCACCCGGCTCGCCAGCAGCAGCGTCGCATCGCCGGCGGCCGCGCCGGCAACACTCGCCGCTGCCTGCAGCAGGAGCCCGCCCACCGCCATCCGGCGCGCGCCGACATGGTCGGCGCCGATGCCGATCGCGATGCCGCTGACGGCGCCGACCACGGCGAAGGCGGAGAGCAGCCAGGAGGCGGTGGCGAGATCGAGACCGAGGTCAGCGCGCACCGTCTCGAGCGCCGCCGGGGCCTTGCCGACCTGGAAGGCGGAGACGATGCCGGCGCCGACGACGAGCAGGATCGTCGGCCAGCCCCGCACGGCGCCGCTGGCGCGCACCGCGGCGGCGACCGCGCTCATGCCGCCCTCGCCGTCTGGCCGCGGGCATCGTGCAGCGCCCGTGCCCACCAGGCGAGCTGGTCCAGCATCCCTCGCGCCGCGGCGGCGCAGCCCTCGGGATCGCGCGGCATGCCGGCCGCATCGAACAGGTCCCACGCGTTGTGGAAGCTGACGACGTCGCGCACCGTCATCGCATGCAGTTCGGCGAACACCAGGCGGAGCTGCTCCACCGCGCGCAGGCCGCCGGAGATGCCGCCGTAGGCAACGAAGCCGACCGGCTTCGCGCGCCACTCGTCGCGCAGCCAGTCGATGGCAAGCTTCAGCGCGGCTGGATAGCCGTGGTTGTATTCCGGCGTCACCACGACGAAGGCGTCGGCGGCAGCGATCCGCGCCGACCAGGCCGCCAGCTCCGGCGTGGACCGGCTGCCGTGAACAGTTGGCAGGCCGGCCTCCGCCAGATCGATCAGGTCGATTGCGAAGTCCGGCCGCTGGCCGGCGACACGGACGAACCAGCGGGCGACGGTGTCGCCCAGCCGGCCCTCCCGGGTGCTGCCGATGATCACTGCCAGATCGAGTGCGCGTTCGGGCATCGGGGATCTCCGTCGATGAAAGCTGCGGCTCGAGGCCGCCTCGGGACGGAATGTGGAGCGCACTCCTGATTGATGTGATTGGGAAAAGACTGTTCAGTCTGATCAGGGAGATCGATCATGCTGGATGCGCTCACCCTCGATCAGATGCGGATGTTCGTCGCCGTCGCCGAAGAGGGCAGCTTCCGCGCGGCGGCAAAACGGCTGGCGCGCGCCCAGTCGGCGGTCAGCCACGCCATCGCCGGCATCGAGGCCCAGCTCGGCGTGGCGCTGTTCGACCGCTCCGGCCACCGGCCCACGCTCACCCGCGAAGGTCAGGCGCTGCTCGGCGACGTGCGCGGCGTGCTGCTCAAGGTGGACATCCTGCGGGCCCGGGCCCGCGGCATCGGTGAAGGCGTCGAGCTGGGCTTGGCGATCGTGGTCGACACCCTGTTCCCGCCGGTGGTCGCCGGCGCGGCGCTGGGCGACATGCACGCGCGCTATCCCGCGGTGGGGGTGCGGATGGAGGTGGCGCCGCTCGGCGGCCCGCTCGCCGCCATCGCCGAGGGCCGCTGCGCGCTCGGCATCACGGTCGGGGAGACCCTGCGCGATCCGCGGATCGCCCGGGAGTTCCTGACCACCCTGCCGATGGTCGCCGTCGCCGCCGCCGACCATCCGCTGGCGGAGATGGCGCGGCGCGGCCGGCCGATCGGCGCGGCGGAGCTGGCCGACCAGCTCCAGATCGTGCTCGAGGATCCGACGCCGCTGTCGGGTGCGCGCGACATCGGCGTGCTGTCGCCGGGCACCTGGCGGGTCAGCAGCCAGGAGGGCAAGCACGCGCTGATCCGCGCCGGCGTGGGCTGGGGGCGGCTGCCGCTGTGGGCGGTGGAGCAGGACCTCGCCGAGGGGCGCCTGGTGCGGGTGCCGGCCGCCGCCCTCGGCCCGGATGGCGAGGCGACGCTGCAGGCCTATCTCGCCCAGCGCACCGACCGGCCCCTCGGCCCCGCCGGCCGCGCCTTCCGCGAAGCCCTGCTGCGGCGGGTCGGCCGCGCGGACGCTACCGCGGAGGAAGGCTCCGGCGGGTCATGACGCCGTCGGGCTGGGGATCAGCACCCGGTGCATGTCCAGCACCGGGGCAAGGCTGCGGTCGAGCTGGGTGATCATGGCGTGGACCTGGCCGCGGTGATGCGTCTGGTGGTTGAAGAAGTGCGGCACCAGCACGGTCACCGGATCGGAGAAGCGCAGACCCTGGTTGTTGATGTAGGTGATGCGCCGGTCGAGGAAGGCCGGGTCGAGGCCGGCGAAGAAGTCCTCGATCCGCCGGTCCTCGGCCACCCGCGCCTCGGTGAGCGCGGCGAAATCGTCATGGAGGATGGCGTCGAGGCCGGTGGACGGCACCGTCTCGCCGGCGAAGCGGCTCATCCAGATGCGGTCGCCGACCATGATGTGGTTCAGCGTCCCGTGGATCGACCCGAAGAAGCTGCCCAGCGGGCGGCGCCGGTCCCCGTCGGAGAGGCGGGCGCAGGCCTCGTAGAGCCGTTCGTTCGCCCGCCGGTTGTAGGTCGCGCACTGGCGGAAGTGTGCGAGCAGGTCGTGAGCCATCGCGGATATCGTCAGGCGGTGCGGGCGATGCAGAAATCGACCACGCCCAGCAGTTCGCGGCGGGCGCGGCTGTCGGGGAAGATGGCGAGCGCACGCCGCGCCTCCTCGCCGAAGCGCCGTGCCTCGATCAAGGTGTCCTCCAGCGCGCCGCAGTCGTCGAGCAGCCGCATCGCCTGGGCGAGGTCGGCCTCGCGCTGGTCGAGCTCCGACAGGGTGCGGTGCCAGAAGGCGCGCTCCGGCCCGTCGGCCCGCGCCACCGCCAGCACCACCGGCAGCGTCATCTTGCCCTCGCGGAAGTCGTCGCCGACGGTCTTGCCAAGCAGATCCTGGGAGGCCGCATAGTCGAGGTAGTCGTCCACGAGCTGGAAGGCGATGCCCAGGTTCATGCCGAAGTCGCGGAGCGCCTCCCGCTCTGCTGCCGGCCGTTCGGCGACGACGGCGCCGATCTCGGCGGCCGCGGCGAACAGCGTCGCGGTCTTGGAGCGTATCACCGTCATGTAGTCCTCGACGGTGGTCTCCAGGTTGTTGGCGGTGGCGAGCTGGTGCACCTCGCCCTGGGCGATGACCGCGGAGGCGGTGGAGAGGATCTCCAGCACCTCGAGCGAGCCGTCGGCGACCATGAGCTGGAAGGCGCGGCTGAACAGGAAGTCGCCGACGAGCACGCTCGCCTGGTTGCCCCACACCGCATTCGCCGTGTCGAGCCCGCGGCGCAGCTTGCTCTCGTCCACCACGTCGTCGTGCAGCAGCGTCGCGGAGTGGATGAACTCGACGCAGGCGGCGAGCCCCAGGTGCCGCTCGCCGCGATAGCCGCACAGCTTCGCCGCCGCGAGGGTGAGGATCGGCCGCAGCCGCTTGCCGCCGGCCGCGATCAGATGCCCGGCGAGCTGCGGGATCAGCGGCACCGGGCTGTGCATGTTGTCGAGGATCAGCTGGTTGACGCGTGCGAGGTCGTCACCGACCAGCGCGAGCAAGCCGTCGAGCGACGGCTTCGGCGTCGGCCCATCTGCCTGGCCCTGCCCGATGGGCCGGGTCTTGATCGCGCCGGTCACGTGTGTCCCGTTCCTCCCCAGCACCGCCGCCTTGCTTGACGCTGTGCGCGAGTACGGAGCATAGAGGGCAGGGCTGACCGGTCAAGCTGCGGCGCAAGCGGCGTCTTGCGCGGCGACGCCTTGCCGCAAGCGCACCTGCGACGGGACAGGGCGGGGCGATGAAGGAGCTGATGCGGACCAACGATCCGGTGGCCCTGTCCTGGCTCACCGCCGTGCTGCGCGATGCCGGCATCGACAGCGTCATCTTCGACACCCACGCCAGCATCCTCGACGGCAGCATCGCCGCCATCCAGCGCCGGCTGATGGTCGCGGACGGCGATTTCGCGCGGGCCGAAGCGCTGCTCGCGGAAATGCGTGCCGCCGGCCATCCGCTCTGACGCCGCGCGGCTGCAGCCGCCGACACGGGAGTCGCCGCGGGCGTAGAACCCGGCGGCCCGGTGCGGCGACACAGTTTCCGGGAACAGTCGGGTCCGGAAGCCTGCCGATGAAGCTCACCTCTGCCGTGCTGGTGCTTGGAATCGTGATGTCGCTTGGCGGCGCGGCCGGGCTGCTGGCGTGGACGTTCCACGCCCATGCCGCCGGCGCGGCCGGCACGACCGAGGCCTGGATCGGCGACAGCGGGCTGCTGGCACCGCGGGTCAACCGCATCGACGCGGACGGGAGCCTGGCCGGCCGGCCCGACCAGGCGATTGCCGTTGTCCTCGCCCGCATGCTCCACCGGTCGGAGACGGGCAAGATCGCCACCCGCTAACCCGGACCGACGCCTCCGCGAGAACCCGAACCGCAAGGAGGACCGATGATGCCGAGCGAGCGCCGCCTCCCGCCCCGCAATCCCGTGGACAGGCTCCTTCGGGCCCTGCTCGTCCTCGCCAGCCTCACCGCAGCCGGCTGCATCGCGGTGCTGGTGACCCAGCCGGTGGCATCCGGCGCTGCAGGCAGCCCGGGCAGTGCGCGGACGTCGCTGTGGACGCCGGAGCCGGCGCTGGTCGCGGGAAGCACGACCGGCTGGCAGCTCGACGACCGGCAGGCCGCGGCCGCCGTGCTCGCCGGCCTGCTGCACCACCGCTACGCCGCTCGCTGAGCCGCCGCTACTGCGCCGATCCGGCCCCGGCCGCGCCGCGGCCGCTGCGCTCCCGGTCGATCGACTGGGTGTAGTAGTAGGTGCGGGTGAATTCCTGCAGCAGATCGTTCTCCACCAGCAGGATCGCCATCACCTCGCGGAGCGCGTTCTGCCGGCGCGTGACCGCGGCGAGCCGCTCCGGATCCTGGCGCGCCGCGATGAAGATCTGCCCGGCCACCAGCCGCCGGGTGAAGTCGCTGAGCCGGTACCAGAAGTAGAGGCCCATCTCCACCCGCGTCGGCACCAGCTCCGCCTGCCACGGGCCGGTAACGATGGCCATCGCCAGCGGGCCATCCACCGGGCTGATCCCGCCGTCGTCCGCAGCGGCAGCCCCGGCCCGCACCCGCTCGGTCTCGGTGCGCAATGCCAGGGCCTGGGTATAGCGGGTCCAGGCAAAGGGCTGGGTCGGCGATTTCAGGATCGCGGCCTGGGTTGCGGCCTGCGCCTCGGCGGCCAGTTCGGCCCGCAGCTCGGCCGCCTCAGGCTGGTCGAGCGCCGCCAGCGTCAGCAGCATCTCGCCCAGCTCCGACTGGGCCCGCGGTCCCGGGTCCCAACGCGCCGCGGCGCGGCGCGTGTCGATCGCCCGCATGATGCCCTGGAAGCTGGCACCCTGGCCGCTGCGGATCTGGCGCACCACGTCCTGGGCGCCTGCGAGCTGGATGCCGGCCATCAGCCGCGGCCCCGCGATCGCCACCAGCAGGACCGCGACCCCCGCGATCGCCAGCAGAGCGAGACGCTTCAGGAACACGGGCCCGCCGCCCTACCGGTCGTCGGCATAGTACTTCTTGTAGGCGCTCGAATAGTAATAGCCGGAGTCGGCGTAGTCGTACTGCGCCATCTTCCGCGCGTTGACCTGGGTCAGCAGCACGCCGGCGAGGTCGCCGCCCGCGTCATAGGCCTGCCGCACGCCGGCGATCGCCGTCGCGCGCCGCGTCTTCTCCCAGCGCACCACGTAGATGGTCTTGTCGCAGCGGCGCAGCAGCAGCAGCGCGTCCGACACCGCCATCAGCGGCGGGGAATCGAGCACCACCAGGTCATAGGTGGCACCGAGCTCGGCGAGCAGCCGATGCATCGCCTCCGACTGCAGTAGCTCCGGCGGGTTCGGCGTCTTGCTGCCCGCGGTGATGTAGTGGAGGTCGGTCTCCGGATCGATCTCCAGCACGTCGGCGAGCGGCGCCTTGCCGGTGAGGTAGTCGGCGAGGCCGAGCCGGTTCTCCTTGCCGAGAACCTTGTGCACCGAAGGCCGGCGCAGGTCGCAGTCGAGGATCACAACCTTCTGCCCCGACTTCGCGCCGAGCACGGCAAGTGAGAGCGCGGTCGAGGTCTTGCCCTCGTCCGGCAGGGACGAGGTGACGCAGACGGTGCGTGGCGGCCGGTCGGCGCTGGAAAGCAGCAGCGCCGTTCGCAGACTTCGCACCGCCTCGCCGTAGGCCGAGTTCGGCTTCTCGATCACCACCCGGTGCGGCTCGAGGCTGCCCTTGGAGATCGGCATCAGGCCGATCGCCGGTGCCCCGGTCATCGCCTCGACCTGGGTCATGCTGCGGAAGCCGCTGTCCATGAACTCGGCCAGCATCGCGAGCACGATGCCGATGACGGCGGACCCCGCCACTGCAGCGGCGAGCATCAGCTTGACGTTGGGGAAGGCCGGCTTCTCGGGCGGGACGGCCTCCTCGATCACGCGGGCGTTCGCCTCCCGCGCCTCCTGGGTCTGGATGCCGACCTCGTTCTGGCGCGTGAGCAGTGCCTGGTAGAACTGGTTGGCGTTGTTGACGGCGTCCTGCAGCCGCTGCAGCTCGGCCTGCGCGCCCGTCTGTTCCTCGAGCTGGGCCTGCAGGCGGTCGACCTCGGCCTGCAGCGCCTCCTCGTTGGCGCGGGCGAGCGCCAGGTCGCGCTCCAGCCGCAGCCCGATCGATCGGATCTCGTGGCCGATGGATGCCTGGATGTTGCCGAGCTCGGCGCGGGCCGACACCAGCTCGGGATACTGGTCGCCGTACTGCGCGCTGAGCAGCGCCACCCGGCGCTGCACCTCGGCCGCCTGCCGGCGCAGATCGGCGATCAGTGGACTGTCCATCACCGCCGGGATGGAATCGATGCTGCTGCCCGCGCCCAGCAGCGCCTGCACCTGGTCGTAGGATGCCTGCGCCTCCTGGGTCCGGGTACGGGCCGCGATCAGCGACGCGCTGAGCTCGGCAAGCTGGCGGGTGATGAGGGTGGTATCGCCGACGTTGATCAGCCCGGTCTCGGCCTGGAAGTCGGCCAGCGCCTGCTGGGCGGCGAGCAGACGCGCCTCCGCCTCGCGCACCCGCTCGTCCAGCCAGGCGCCGGCCTCGCTGACCACGGAGCTGCGCTCCTCGATCTGGCCGGTGATGTAGGTCCGGACGACGGCGTTCGCGAGCTGGGCGGCGAGAAACCGGTCGGAAGAGGAGTAGACGACCTCGATCACCCGCGCGCGGTCGGAAGGCTTCACCTCCAGCCCGGCCAGGAAGTTGTCGACCGTGATCTTCTCGATTTCCTCGGGCGACAGCGGCGCGGCGAGCACCGCCGGGTCGCCGCCGGCTGCAGCCAGCCGCGCGGCAAGCGCATCCTCCGCCCCGGCCTGGGCCTCACCGCCACCACCGAACAGCGACGTGATGCCGCCGATGATCGAGTCGAGGATCGAGTCCTTCTGCTCGACCAGGGTCGGGTTGAACAGCGGGTTCGAGGTGAGGTCGAGGTCGCGCACCACCTGGGTCGCCACCTGGCGCGAGCGCAGCACCGCGGCCTCGGTCTCGCGGGTGACGAGGTCCGGATCCTGGTTGAGGATGACCCGGTCGGCCTCGATGAGCTGCATGCGCTCACCTTCGACCAGCAGGGTCACCTTGGCCTCGTAGATCGGGGTGATCTGCCGGATGAACAGGTACGCAAGCCCGGTGAGCAGCAGGACGACGGCGAGGATGAAGAACTTGCGCCGCTTCACCGCGCCGAGGATGCGCTTCAGGTCTAGGCCGCCGTCATCCTCCACCGGCGGCGGCGGCGGCGCGTAATAGACCGGCTCGGCAAGCTCGTGGCTCTGACGCGCCACGGGCAACTGGGTAACTGTCGGCAGACTCATCTCGCGCCCCAACTCTTCCGGTCATCCGCGTCGCCCGGCGACGCCGCCGTCTGCGCCGCCGGCCTGACGCCATGCGGGCCGCAGATCGGCGAAACCCGCATTTTAGACGCGTTCAATGTGCAAAATCCTAATTTGCGCGACGCTCTCCCCGCAGCTGCCGCCTGCGCCCGGGCCACGATCCGGGGCGCCCCCTGCATGTTACATGCCTGGACGCCAGTCAACCCTGGGGACGCGGACGACCGGCCCGTCACAACCCCCGATATGCGTCCCCGCGGCCTGCATGCCGCGATGCCGCGGCGTCAGAACAGGCGCCGCAGCACTTCCACCGTATCGCCCGGCAGCACGATCGTGTCGGCGGTGGCCCGGATCTCCTGGCTGCCGGTCTCGGTCTGCCGGTAGATGATGAACTCCTCGGTATCGGCCCGACGGGTGAAGCCGCCGGCGATCGCCGCAGCCTGGCGCACGGTGACCCCGCGGACATAGGGGTATTCGCCCGGCGTGTTGACCTGGCCCAGGATGTAGAACGGCCGCGAGTTCAGCAGCTCCACGCTCACCCGCGGATCGACAAGGAAGCTGCCTCCGTAGGCCGCCCGCACCTCGTCGGTGATCTGGTCCACCGTCTTGCCGCGCACCGGCATCCGCCCGATCAGCGGCATCGTCAGGTCGCCCTGCGGATCGACCACGAAGTTCCCCGAGAGATCGGGGTGGCCGAAGACGATGATGTTGAGCTCGTCGCCCGGCCCGACCAGGTACACCGGCGGCTGGCCGGGGGCGCCCCCGCTCGCCGTCGCGATCCCGGAATCGCCCGTAGTGGTGGCGGGCCCGGACGATCCGCCAGTCCCGTCCACACAGGCCGACACGAACAGAAGGGCGGCGACTGCGAGCAGGCTGGCGAAGCGTCGACCGAAGTAGGTCATTGTTGGTCCCTCATCGTAGCGCTCACATCCGCAGCAGCACATGCACGATGAAGCTGTTGGATGCAAATGAGCTATCGGCCGCATCCGACTCGCGGCGCTCGTGGAAGTACTCCGCGCCCAGCACCACGTTCTCGCCCAGATAGTAGTCGGTCGAGATGCCGGCACCATAGTAGTCGTCGACGCGGTCGATGCCGCTGAAGTCCTCCCGCCGGTACAGCGCCTGGCCCGAAAGGATCCAGTTCGGCAGCAGCTCGTAGTCGGCGATGAACGCGATCTGGTCGTTGATCTTGCCGGCGGAGTCGTCGAGCGTGGTCTGGTCGATATAGCGGTCGAAGCCCAGCTGCAGCGTCAGGAGCTCGTCCGCGTTCCACAGCACGTTGCCGCCGAAGGTGACGCCGGAAATGGAGTCGAACGCGGGATCGTCGTATTCCTGGTACTGGTAGCCGATGCCGGCCCGGACTTCCCAGATCTCGTCCGGATCCCACTCGACGCCGACGACCACGGCATAGCCGTTGTTGTCGCGGTTGAAGCCCTCGTCGTCCGGAGTGTTGTCGTAGCGGATCCAGTTGGCGGACGGCTCGACGAAGGCAACGAGGCCCTCCGACACCGTGCGCGAGAAGCGGACATAGGCGCGCTGTTCGCTGCGGTCGCGGTCGTCGTTGTTGACGACCCCGCCAGGGCCTTCGGCATCGTCGTAGTCGTAGCGGAAATACTCGTAGCCGGGCGTGATCGTCACCAGGTCGGTATCCCAGTTCAGCCCGACGCCGCCGCCGTAGCGGTCATAGGTCGTGATCTCGAACTGGGCGCCCGGGTCGTCCACGTCGCCGCGGCCCTCGTGCGCCCGCCGGTAGTCGACGAAGGCGTTGAACGACAGGTCTTCGGTGACGTCGATCCGCCCTTCCGCCGCCGCCAGCAGGTCGAGGTAGTCTTCGTCCGACAGGTCGAAGTACTTGCCGTACTCGGCGCCCGCCTGGAAGGCGAAGAAGTGGTTGTCCCAGTCGGACTCGAGCCGGATCAGCGGCGTCACCCGGAAGATGAAGTCCGAGTTGGTGTCGTCCTCCTCGCGATAGACGTTGTCGTCAAACTCGAGCGAGGTGTCGAGCGAGGGGAAGACGATGAAGGAGCCGAGCGCCGAGCCCCCTTCCCGCGGACGCGGGGAATCGGGCGAGAACAGGCGGCCCGCTTCCCAGAACAGCAGGTCCATGGGCAGACCCAGCGGCTCGTACTCGGGCCGGATCCGCTGCTCGACCGATTCCGACCGCGCGTCCGCCAGCGCCTGTCCGGCGCCCAGCGCGACCAGCGCTGCAACGATTGCCGATCCCACGCCGACCCGACGCGCGAGCGACACCTGCAACCCAGAGCCCATCTGCTCCATCTGCTCCCCCTCCTGGCGGCAGAGGCGAACGTGCGTCGGGCGGCCCCCCGTCCGGGTGCTTCTCCGGCCTGACTGCCCGCGTCCGTCTAGAGTCGACCCCGCCAACCGGCTACCTTCCCGCCTCGGTTCCAGCCTGCGCCCCGCACAAGCGACTCCCGGCGTACGAATGGCATGCTGCGTTGCGCGCATATCACATCATGATCAGACTGTAATGCAATAGCCCTAACCAATCGTCACCGTCCGCCGACGAGCCTGCGTCTCATCTGCAACAACCGCACCTTTCCCGGCGCGCGGCGCATCCTGCAGCCATTGTGCAGGCCCCGCCGCGACACGACTGATGCACCACTTGGCCGGTCAGAGCCCCGGAAGAGAAGGCGCCCGAGATGCCCAGGCCCGCACATTCCGGACTCTGCATCGCAGCCGATGTCTGCTTGACACAACTTGCCGCCGGCTCCGAGCGATACTCGTGTCCAACGGCATGTTGCTAGCGGATGTACAGATGAACTTCGTTGGTCAGCGCAGCGGTGCTCGACGCCTCGGTCAGAGCAACCCGCTGCGGCGGAATGCCGAACTCGGTCAGCCGCTGGCGCACGCTCTCCGCATTCTGCCGCGCGGCGGACGCGGCGAGCGCCTGCTCTGCGGGCAGGCCCTGCGCCGGCGCGACGGCGACCAGTTCGAAGGCAGCGTCCGGGCGGACGTTGATGACGTCGCGGGCGGCCGTGTACAGCGCCTGGTCGTAATCGACGTTCTGGCCGGTGAAGCGGATGATCAACAGCGGGCGCGACGCAGCGATGCCCATCGGCGCCGTCGCCGCCATCGGCCCGGCGTTGTAGGCCGCGGTGGCGAGGCTGTTGCCGAACCACTCGCCGTTCAGGATCGCCACCGAGGCCACCCGCAGATTGTCGCGCTCCCGCCCCAGATAGGCGGTCTGCCGGCCCAGATCCTCGGTGAGCTCGGTGAGCAGCCGGTCGATCAGCACCACCGTCTGGTTGGTCTCGTCCTCGAGCACGGCGAGCTGGCGGTGATCCTCGTCCACTGCGCCGGTCAGCCCGTACGTGGCGCGGGCGGTCGCGAGCAGGTAGGACGCGCTGGCGGCGGTGGTCGCGACCTGGTTGGAAAGCTGGGTCAGCTGGTTGATGACGTTCCCGAACCGGTCGAGATCCGCCTGCGCCTCGTTCCAGCGGCCGACCAGCTCGGGGTTGCCCGGCGTGGTGCCGATCTGCAGCCGGGTACGGATCTCCGCCAGCCGGGTCTGGTAGCGCGCGGCGGCGGCATAGCTCTCCGCGCGGATGCTCTGCAGCGCGTTGTTCTCCGCCACCACCTCCGACTGCACCTGCTGCAGCTGGCTGCGCATTTCGGCGATGCGGCTGCCGACCACCGTGCCGGTCGGCTGTCCCGGGGTCACGCCGCGGGGCACGAAGGAGGTGGTGCCGAGTATGAGCCCGCCGGTATCGGCGCCGCTGGGATCGACCGCGGTGAAGGACGGCGTGAAGGCGTCTGCGCAGCCCGCGAGCGCCGCGCACAGCAGCACGACAGCCCCGATTCGCCCCGCGGGGCGGGGCGCTCGAATCGGAGATGAAGGCATGCGATTGTGCTGCTTTGCGCGAGTCTGGGGCATGCGACTCATGGCGAGAGTGGGCGTCGAAGGCAAGCGGCACCATAGCGAACGCGCAGGAGCCGGACAAGTACGCCCTTTCCGTCCGGATTCAAGCGCTTCCGGGCCGTTGCCGCGGCTTTGCGGCGCGCCCTCGACACCACGCTTGCCATCGGAATCGACATGGCGTAGGGTCCGCCCCCTCTCCACCGGGCCGGACCGCGGTTCCGCCCGGGAATGCGCCCGTAGCTCAACTGGATAGAGCATCTGACTACGGATCAGAAGGTTAGGGGTTCGAATCCTCTCGGGCGCGCCACTTCCTCCCGGGCTCCGGTGTTCCTCGCCTGATTTCGCCGACCTGACGGTTGCCCAGGGCCACCGTGCGGCCGCCGGCCGCGCCTCCCCCATCGAATCCCTTGCAACCCTGCCCCCGGTGCGGGCGAGATCGGCACCAGCGCGGACGCGAGCAAGGAGAGCGCCGATGTACACGCCCACGGCCTTCCGCGACGATCCCGAGAACATCCGCGCCATGTTGCGCGCCGCCGGGCTGGCGACGCTGGTGACGGCGACCGTCGACGGCCCCGTCGCGACGCCGCTGCCGCTGCTGTTCGCAGAGGACGAGGGTGCGCACGGCACGCTCTACGGGCATGTCGCCAGGGCCAACCCGCAATGGAAGATCCCGCCGCTCGGCGAGGCGCTGGCGATCTTCATGGGCCCGGATGCCTACATCACGCCGTCGTGGTACCCGACCAAGCGGGAGACGGGGAAGGTCGTCCCGACCTGGAACTACGTCGCCGTACACGCCTACGGCCCGGTCGAGTTCTTCGACGAGCCGGAGCGGCTGCTCGCGGTGGTGACGCGGCTGACCGCGAAGCATGAGGCGACGAGAGAGCACCCCTGGGCGGTCAGCGACGCGCCGGCCGATTTCATCGCCGCCCAGCTCCGCGGGATCGTCGGTCTGCGCATCCCGGTCACGCGGATCGAGGGCAAGCGGAAGATGAGCCAGAACCGCCCGGAAGCGGACCGCCGCGGCGTCACCGCCGGCCTTGCCGCCAGCGACCGGCCGTCCGACCGTGCGGTGGCAACACTCATTCCGCTGTGAGCGTCCGCAGGTCCGGCGGCTGGAACGCCTGCACCGGCGCGGGCGGGCCGCGGTAGAGCTCCACCTCCACCAGGGCCGAGTTGGCACTGCAGCCCTGGCCGATTTCCGACGTGCCGCGGTCCGGGGTGAGGACGTTGGGGTTGCCGTGGCGGTCGAGGACGACCGATCCGTCGGGCGCAAACACGGGGTCGTACCAGGCGCCCGTCGGCAGCGAGACCACGCCCGGCATCACCGCGTCGGTGACGTGGGCGGCGGCGAGGCAGCTCCCGCGGTCGTTGAAGATGCGGACGACGGCGCCGTGGGAGATGCCCCGGCGGGCCGCGTCGCTGGCGCTGATCAGCACCTGCTCGCGCCCTGCCAGCTTCCGCTCCGCGCTCGCCCGGCCGAAGTCGAGCTGGCTGTGCAGCCTCCCGGCCGGCTGCGGCGAGAGCAGGTGGAGCGGGTAACGCGCGGCCGCAGGGCTTCCCAGCCACTCCTCCGGCGGGATCCAGCGGGGGTGCCCGGCCTCTGCGCCGAACCCGGCGATCGTCTCCGAAAAGATCTCGATCCGTCCCGACGGCGTGGGGAGCCGCGCCGTGGCAGGGTCGGCCCGAAAGGCGTCGAACCCGTTCACCGCGAGCTCCGCGCGCTCGATGTCGAGGCGGACGAGCCCCTTCTCCCAGAACCGGTCGAAGTCCGGCATGGCGCCCCCTGACGGGTCCACGTCCAGCCGGAAGGTCTCGTAGAGATGGCGCAGCCACCCCATCTCGTCGCGTCCCTCGGTGAACGCGCGCGCCACCTGCAGACGCTCCGCCAGCGCCGAGAAGATGGCGTAATCGGTCCGCGCCCGGTCCAGCGGCGGGGCGAAGGCCTTCATCGCCACAACATGGGGGTCCCATGCGGCGCGGCCGATGTCGTTGCGCTCGAGCGGTGCGGCGGCGGGCAGCACGATGTCGGCGTGCCGCGCCGTCGCCGTCCACCACGGCTCGTGGACGATGATCGTCTCCGGCCGCGTCCATGCCTCGCGCAGCCGGTTGAGATCCTGGTGGTGGTGGAAGGGGTTGCCGCCGCACCAGTAGACGAGGCGGATGTGGGGATAGGTCCGCGTGGCGCCGTCGAAGCGGTAGGTGCCGCCGGGGTCGAGCAGCATGTCGGCGATGCGGGCGACCGGGATGAAATCCTTCACCCGGTTCGTGCCCTGGGGCAGCGCGAGCCCCATCACCGGCCGGATCGGGTTGCCGTAGCCGCCCATCGAACCGAAGCCGAAGGCGATCCCGCCGCCGGGGAGCCCGATCTGGCCCAGCATCGCTGCCAGCACGGTCGCCATCCAGAACGGCTGCTCGCCGTTCTCGGCGCGCTGCAGCGACCAGGTCACCGTGATCAGGCAGCGCGCCCGCGCCATCTCCCGGGCGAGGCGCACGATCCTGTCGGCCGGAACGCTGCAGATCGCCTCGGCCCAGGCGGGATCCTTCGGCACCCCGTCGCTTTCGCCGAGGAGATAGGGCCGGAACCGCTCGTAGCCGACGCAGTGGCTGGCGAGGAACGCCCGGTCCGCGAGCCCTTCGGTCTCCAGCACATGGGCGATCCCCAGCATCAGGGCCGTGTCGGTGTTCGGCCTGACCGGCAGCCACTCCGCGTCGAGGCCGCTCCACGTGTCCGTGCGCACCGGGCTGATACTGACGAAGCGGGCGCCGGCATCGCGGCAGCGGCCCAGCCACGTCGTGGTCTCGTGCCGCCCGCTGCCGCCGGGGGTGACCTGCGCGTTCTTCGGGGCGAGACCGCCGAACATCACGAACAGCCGCGTGTGGCGGGCGATGACCGGCCACGACGGCGAGTGCCGCTCGAGCAGCGCGTTGAACCCGTAGCCGAGCACGTGCGGCATGATCGCGTGCGCCGCCCCCGCGCTGTAGCTGAAGCGGTGGGCGCAGTAGCCGCCGATGGTGTTGAGGAAGCGGTGGAGCTGGCTCTGGGCGTGGTGGAACCGCCCCGCGCTCGCCCAGCCGTAGGAGCCGCCGAAGATGGCGCCGTTGCCCCAGGTCGTCCGCACCCGGTTGAGCTCGGCGGCGACGCAGTCCAGGGCCTGCTCCCAGTCCACCTCGATGAACGTGTCGCGGCCGCGCAGCCGCCCGGAGTCCGGGCGGCCCTCGAGCCAGCCGCGGCGGATCGCGGGCCTGCGCACCCGGGCCGGGTGATCGAGGGAATCGTGCAGCGAACGGCCGATGTCCGATGGATCGGGATCCTCGACGAATGGGCGGATCTCCGTCAGTCCCGCGCCGTCGCCGGCCGCCTCGTAGAGGCCCCAGTGGGTGCGGACATATCCCCTGGTTGCCGGCATGAGCCCTCCTGCGGTCAGTAGATCAGGCCGGGCAGCCAGAGCGCGATGCCGGGGAAGGCGATCAGCAGCCCGATCATCACCAGGATGGTGCCGGCGAAGGGCAGCGCGCCGCGGCTGACGTCGCGGAACGGCCCGCCGCGCGCGCGGATGCCCTGGACGACGAACAGGTTGAGCCCGATCGGCGGCGTGATCAACGCAAGCTCGATCAGCAGCGTGATCAGGATGCCGAACCAGACCCCGTCGAAGCCGAGATAGGCAACCACCGGGTAGACCAGCGGCACCGTGGTCAGCATCATCGACAGCGTTTCCATGAACATGCCGAGGATGATGTAGAACACGACGATGAGGGCCATCGTCGCCAGCGGCGACAGCTCGTAGCGCTGGAGCAGCCCGGTCAGCGCCTGGGTCACGCCGAGAAAGCCGAGCACGAAGTTCAGGAACATCGCCGCGGTGACGATCAGGAAGATCATCGCCGTGGTGCGGATGGTGCCCTCGACGGAGTCGCGCAGCACCTGCCGGGTGAGCGCGCCCCTGGTCCAGGCCATGATCAGCGCCGCCACCACCCCGATCGACGCGGACTCGGTCGGGGTCGCCAGCCCCGCATAGATCGAGCCGACCACCAGCAGGAACAGGATCAGCGGCGGGATCAGGTACGGCAGCGCGCGGATCCGCTCGCCCCAGGCAGCGACGATCCGCTCCCCGCCGTGCCCCGGCCGGGCGACGCAGACGGCCACGATCGTCGCCAGGAACAGCAGCGACAGCACGACCCCCGGGATCAGCCCCGCCAGGTACAGCTCCGGCACCGACGTATTGGTGATCATGCCGTAGAGGATCAGGTTGATCGACGGCGGGATCAGGATGCCCAGCGTGCCGCCGGCAGCAATCGTCCCGAGAAACAGCCCCTCGTGGTAGCCGCGGATGGCGATCTGCGGATAGGCCACCGTGCCCACGGTCGCCGCGGTGGCGACGCTGGAGCCGGAGGTGGCGGCGAAGATGGTGCAGGTGCCGATGTTGGCGTGCATCAGGCCGCCCGGCAGCCACGACATCCACATCGCGAGCGCGTCGTACATGCGCCGGGCGATACCCGCCCGCAGGATGATCTCGCCCAGCAGGACGAACATCGGGATGGCGACGAGCAGCGGGTCCTTGCCGCGCTCCCAGACGAACTCGCCGAGACCGCGAACCAGGCGGCTGTCCATGTAGATCGCGTCGAGGCTGATCCCCAGCAGCCCGAGGGCGGCCGCCACCGGTATCCCGACGAAGACGAACAGCAGCAGGAGGCCGAGCGTTAGCGCCTGCACGCCGGGCCTTCCTCGCCGTCACGGCACGCCCGCATCCCGGCCGGCACCTCGGCGGCGATCTCCTCGGCGACGCTGGGGATTCCCGCCAGCGCCCCCACGCCGGCATAGTCGCGGCGGACGAGGAGCAGGATCGTGCGGGCGGTGACGAGCGCGAGGGTCGCGGTGAAGAAGATCAGCCCGGCGACCCACAGCGACTGGGGAATCCACAGCGGGGTCAGCAGCGGCGTGTTGGATACCGCGCCGCTGTCGAGGGTCTTCGCCAGCACCCCGACCGCCCGGTGGGTGAGCAGCGCCATGAAGACGAGAAGCGCGAGCAGCCCCAGGAGGTCCAGAATCCGCTGCGCCCGCGGGCCGACGAGGTTGTAGATCACGTCGATCCGGATGTGGCCGCGGCGCAGCAGGCAGAAGGAATAGCCCCAGGCGGCGGCGCAGGCGAGGACGTAGCCCGAGATCTCGTCGGAACCCGCCAGCGTCACCCCGAGCCACTTGCGGCAGATGACGTCCACGCTCACCAGCACGGCGAGCGCAATGAGGGCGAGACCGGACACCCAGACGGCGCCGCGCGCGACCCGCTCGAAGCCACCGAGCAGGCCCGTCATGGGCGGATCCGGCCCCGCATTCCGGTGGCGGCGCCGGCTATTCGCCGGCGGTGACGCCGAGGGCGGCGCCGACGGTCTCGTTCCACTGCCGGGTGCAGTCGGCCCCGCAGCGCTCGGCAAAGCGGGTCAGGACGACCGAGCGGACCACCCCGGCAAGCTTCGCCCGGTCCTCGTCGTCGAGCGCGATCACCGCGTTGTTGCCCGGCTCGCCCAGCGGGCAGGGACCCGCGCCGTAGCAGGCGATGCCCATCTCGTCCTCGGCGACCGAGCCGGCGGTCACCTCCGCTTCCAGGTTTGCGAACTGCGCCTCCAGATGGGCCTGGGTGTCGGGGGAAAGCGAGTTCCAGAAGTCCAGGTTCGCCGCGACCACCACGGTGCCGAAGCCCAGCGGCACGCCGAGGTAGCTGTCGGTAACCTGGTGCCACTTCGCCTCGTAGCCGGAGAGCACGCCGGTGACGCCGCAGTCGACGACGCCCTGCTGCATCGAGGGCACCACCTCGGCGAAGGGGAGCGTCACGGCGGTGCCGCCCAGCCCCTCGATCAGGTCGCCCATCGAGATGCTGTGGCTGCGGATCTTGAGGCCCGCCAGGGCGTCGATGCCGTCGTCCACCGAGCGGTCGTCAGGCAGGTCGCAGAGGATGCTGTAGCTGGAGAAGCTGTAGAGGGCGAGGACCCGGGCGTTGTAGCTGGCGCGGAATTCCGCGTCCAGCACCGGCCGGTACGCCTCGATCATCTTGCCGTAGGCCTCGCGGTCCTGGATCAGGCCGGCCAGATCGATGCCGCCGGCGACCGGTACGTCATTGGCGGAGTAGGAGGCGAGCGTGTGGACGACGTCGAACACGCCAAGCTCGAGCTGGCGCATCAGCTCGAAGCCGGACAGGCCGAGCTCGTCCATCGGCTTCGCGTTGGCGGTCAGGCGGCCGCCGGAGCTCTCGGGCAGACCTTGCCAGAACGGCTGTTCGTACTTCGACCACTGCGAGAGGTTGCTCCAGGTGCCGACAACCTGGATTTCCCGCTCGTCCAGCTCCGCCTGCGCCGCCCCCGGCGCCAGCGCGATCGCCGTCGCGGCGGCGGTGGCAACGACTCCCCTCATCGACAGCATCTCCCGGTCCCTCCGTGTCGTGTCACTCTACCCCGGCCGATCGGCGTCGTCCGCCGCAGGCATCTTCGGTCATCGCGCCGCGCGCAGACGGGCGCGCGCCTGCCGCTCGGCGGCAGCCAGCCGGCCAAGCTCGTGCCCGACGGCGCGCAGATAGCCCGCCCGCACCTCGCGCGCATGGCCGGCGATGGCGCGGTCGAGCGCCGGCAGGGCATGGAACGGGACCAGCGGCGCCATGTGGTGCGCGGTGTGCAGCGGCATGTTCCACGACAGCAGCCGCAGCGGCGCCCAGGTGTGGACGGTGCGGGTGTTCTCCAGCATGTCCGGCGTGCGCGCACAGCCGTTGTGCTCCGACAGGCGGATCAGGCGCTCCAGCGGCTCGGCGACGATGCGCGGAATCAGCCAGTAGGTCAGCGGGACCCAGCTTCCGGTCGCGACCGACACGATCGCGATCGCCGCATAGACCGCGAGCATGATCCGCGCCTGCCAGAACACCGCGCGGCGGGCCTGGGGGTAGACGTAGCGCTGCTCGGCCAAAGTCAGCCGCCCGGACGCGTGACGCAGCAGCGTGCGCACGATGTCGCGGAAATAGGGGATGGCCGAGGCGTAGAAGAGGTAGCCCCACAGCCGCTCGCCGAGGCGGATCATCTGCGGGTCGCGCTCGACGTCCTGGGTATAGGTGTGGTGGTCGGCGTGCTGCAGCCGGAAGTACAGCGGCGGCAGGCCGAGGGCCAGCGCCGCGCCCCAGTAGACCGCCTCGTTCAGCGGCCGGCTGCGGAAGGCGGTGCCGTGGCTGCATTCGTGCAGCGGCGCGAACAGGGTCACGATGAAGAAGCCGTGCAGCAGCGTCGCGGGCACGATCAGCCAGTTGCCGATCGCGAAGTGGACCAGGGTTGTCGACAGCGCAATCAGACCGAGGTGCCCCGCGAGGAAGCACAGCCCCGCCCGGTTCTCGCGCCGCATCATGCTGCGCAGGGCCTGGCGTCCGACGAGTTTCTGCGCCACGTCGGCTGCGGCGACGGTCGTGCGGTCGGTATTGACGGCCGGGGCCCGCTCGGCGCCGTCCATGCGCCCTCCTTCGAACGCAGGCCAGCAGAGGCTGTATACTGGCTGAATGCAGCAATCGGAATTATCTGGACGCCGTACGGGCGTCAAGGGACATTCGCGGCAGCCGCGGCCGCGAGAGGTGAACCGTTTCATGAAGGAAGACGTCGAGGTGCCGGACCGGGGGATGACCGCCGACCGCGGCCGCGCGCCCAGCCGTCCCCCCCGGGGGAAGGGCACGGACTACGTGTATCTGGCGCTCCGCAACATGATCGTGCGGATGGAGCTCGCGCCAGGCCAGAAGATCGACGAGGCGGCGATCGTGCGGCGGCTGGGCGTGTCGCGCACCCCGGTGCGCGAGGCGATCGTGCGCCTGGCCGCGGACCGGCTGGCGACGATCCTGCCCAACCGCGGCGCCCAGGTGTCGCCGCTCGATGCGCTCGAGCTCACCAGCTACTTCGAGGCCCTGGAGCTGACCCACCGCGCGCTGCAGTACTGGGCGAGCCTGCGCCGCAGCGCCCGCGACCTCGAGCGCATCGAGCAGGCGCAGCGCGCCTACGAAACGGCGGTGGTGGCGAACGACGCCTTCGCCATGAGCGAACGCAACCTGGAGTTCCATCAGGCCATCGCCGCGGCCGCCGGCAACAGCATGATGGGCGATTTCGTGCTCAAGCTCTCGGTGCTCGGCATGCGCATCGGCTGGATCTGGTACAAGGACTTCACCGAAGGGCAGCAGAGCGACGAGATCGAGCGCACCGTCGCCGATCACCGCGAGATCGTGCGCGCAATCCGCGAGCGGCGGGCGGAGGATGCCGACCATCTGGCGCACGTCCACATCACCGCCTTCCGTGACCGCATCTTCGCCAGGCTCAGCGCCACCCTCGGCAACGCCGTGGCGATCGACAGGCGCTAGCCATCGCGGCGGTGCCGCGTCACGTTGACCATTTGCATATTCGCTGTATTCTTGCGCGCGTACAGCGGCGGCATGCCGCTTCCTTCCCGCGCAGGAGACGCCCATGCAGCACGCGACGTCGCAGGAGCTCGACGCGGGCGACCGGGCGACGCTCGAGGAAATGATGGACTACATCGAGCAGCGGGTGGCCATCCTGCGCGATGTGGAGCCCTGTGTGCTGGACATGTCGGCGCGGGAGGCGACGCTCTCGTCCGCCTGGGGCCACACGCTCGACGACAAGCTCGCCCTCTACGAGCTCGCCTGCGACCTCGGCTTCCGGGACTTCGGGCTGCCGAACTTCTTCGCCTTCCCCTCCGTCACCGAGCAGTTCGTCGAGACGCTCCTCGAACGCGCCCTGCCGCTCGACCCGTTCTTCAGCACCATCGCCGTCGAGCCGGTCGTCGAGGGCGAGCCCTTTCCGATGGGACCGGCCGCCCGCCAGACGGTGCACTACGGCATTCCCAACGTGATCCTGCTGGTCGAGACACGGCCCTCCACCGTCGCCGCCCTCGGGCTCACGCCCGACCGGGCCCTCGACAGCCTGTGCGCCCACATCGCCCACTACCGCCGCCTGCTGCCGCCGGAGACCGACCGGGTGGGGCGCATCTACGTCCGCCTGGCCGACCCGTTCGACACCTATGACGAGGACCCGGCCTATCTGGTGCGCGTGGTGCGGCGGCTCGGCGAGGAGCCGATCACCGGCCTGCTGTTCGAGGACGTGAAGGGAACGCGCTTCCCGTTCGAAACCTACGCGCTGGTGCGGATGATGCGCCGCTATCACCCCCGCCCGCGCAAGATCCTCGCCCACCCGCACACCGCCAACGGCACCGAGGA
Organism: uncultured Alphaproteobacteria bacterium; assembly: GCA_937988735.1. GTDB lineage: Bacteria > Pseudomonadota > Alphaproteobacteria > CALKHQ01 > CALKHQ01 > CALKHQ01. Next base: position 1,306 of record CALKHQ010000277.1, on the reverse strand, counting down.
CGCGGCGGTGCTGGAGGCGATCCTCGCCGGCGGCGACGGGGTCTGGTCCGGGTTCACCCCGCAGGCGGCGCAGGGCGGCCACGGCTCCGCGCTGATGATGCTGACCAACCTGATGCGGGCGCGCAATCCGCGGGTGCGCGCGCTCTTCAACACCGAGCGCTTCCAGCAGGTCGCGGAGCGGATGTGGCAGATCCAGGACCGCGCGCCGATCCCCCCGAACACCCCGGTCGTCGGCGAGCGCGCCTATCGCTACGTCGACAAGTACTTCGAGCAGACCGACGAGCCGCGCGACCTCGACCCGGCGCTGATCGGGCGCAGGCCCGGCTATCAGGTCACCCCGAGCTGGGCCCCCACCTATGTCATCGGCAGGCGGCTGGAGGAGCTCGGCTACGGCCGCAACGTCACGGCAAACCAGCTGCTGCTGACCCGCATGCGGGCGATGATCAACGCCTCGCTGACCGAGGGACGGCACGTCCCCTTCGACGAGCCCGAGGAACTGCGGCGGCTGCTGGAGGCAGCCCAGGCGGATCTGGGCGAGGCCGTGGACGGCGAGGCGCCGGGCGACGCCGCGGTCGCGCTCACGGCGCGCTATCGCTGAACGGCGGCGGACGCATGAACTGGCGGATGCTGCACGACGCGGACCGGCAGGCGCTTGCGCGCCTGCTGGCGGCCGAGCCGATGTGGCGCCGGGATGGGACCGCCGGCGCGCTGGTGGGCCTGCCCCGCGACGTGCTGCTGCATGCCGGGCCGCCGCTCGCCGGGAGCGTCTTGCCGCCGGCCCCGATCCTCAACTCCGCCTGCGTCGCCGCCGTGTTCGAAGGACTGGCCTCCACGCTGGACGAGGCCGAACGCGCCATTGCGGCCGGGGCGATCCGGCTCGCGCCGGCGCAGGACCATGGAATTGTCACCCCGCTCGCCGCCGTCGTGTCCGCCTCGATGCTGCTGCACGAGGTCGGGGACGCGGCGGCAGCCGGCCGCGCCGTCAGCTATGCCCCGATCAATGGCGGCGGCGGCCCGGCCCCGCGCCTCGGCCGCCGCGACATGGCTGTGGTCGAGCATCTGCGCTGGCTGAACGGCTCGTTTGCCGCCTGGCTGGCCGAGGCGCGGCGCCACCCGATCCCGCTCATCCCGCTGGCCGACAGGGCGCTGGCCGCCGGCGATGACTGTCACGGCCGCACCGTCGCGGCGACCGCCCTGCTGCGGCAGCAGCTGTCCCCTGCCCCGGGCGGCGCCGAGGCGCGCTTCCTCGAGCAGGGGCCGAGCTTCTTCCTCAACCTGTGGATGGCGGCCTGCCGCTGCATGCTGA
>CALKHQ010000276.1 GCA_937988735.1 uncultured Alphaproteobacteria bacterium | reverse complement strand
CGGGAAGCTCGTCGGCAGGTCGTGGGCGCGGATCGCGATCAGGCTGATCGCACCGGGATCGGCCAGCGTGCCCAGGCGCGCCTTGACCCGCGCCTGGGGCAGCCCGCCGCGACGCCCGGGCAGGATCTCGGCCTCGACCAGGTCCCCCGGCACCGCGCCGCCCTCCTGACCGGGGGGCACCGCGAAGTCGGCGAGGCCCCGCTTCTCCGCCGACGTGATCCGCGGGCCGTCGGGGCCGATCCCGAACTGGCCGATGACGATGCCGGGCGTCTCCCGGTCGAACCGGCGTAGCACCTGGGTGACGGCGCGGCTGTCGTCGCGGCCGGTGACGCGAAGCAGCGCGCGGTCTCCGAGAGAAAGCGCGGGCTTGCCGCGGCCCGGGCGGACCTCGACCAGCGGCGGCTCGCCGTCGCCGGGCCAGCGGACCGGCCGGGCGAGGGTGAGATCGTCCTCCACGGCGACCACCTCGCCGACGAACACCGCCGGAAGCTGCCCCGAGGTGCGCAGCGCCCTGCGCCCGCTACGCTCGATCTGGCCGTCGGCCTCCATCTCGCGCAGCAGTTCCTTCAGCGCCGGCCGGTCGGCGCCGGATATGTCGAAGTGGCGTGCGATCTCGCGCTTGCCGACCTTGCCCGGCTCCGACTGCAGGAACGCGATGATGTCCTCGCGCGAGGGGAAGGAGGTCGCCTTCTTGCGCGCCTTCGCCATCGGATCACGCAGACCGCTGTGCGATGACGGATGCCTCTGTCCGGCCCCGGCTCCGGGGGCGTCGACAGCACAAGGCCTGCAGGCGGTCGGTGCGGCGGCGGCTCATGGGCGGAGAACGGCGGCCATGCCTGCGGTGTTCCGTCACGAACCGCCCGCCGACGCCGCCTTGCCGGACTTCTTCGCAGTTGCCTTCCGGGCCGTCGTCTTCTTTGCCGGCGCCGCCTTCGCGGCGGCCTTCGTCCTGGCGCCCGGCTTCTTCGCCTGCGCCGTCTCGCGGTCCGCGGCCTTCGCGTTCGCTGCCCCGGCGCTCCTGCCGCCTGCCCTTGCGGTCCGGCCCTTGCCCTTGGCCCCCGCCTTGGCGTTGACCAGCGCCACCGCCTGATCGAGCGTCACCGTCTCCGGCGCCTGGTCCTTCGGAATGGACGCGAACACCCGGCCCCATTTCACATAGGGGCCGTAGCGACCCTTGTTGACCGTGATCTCGCCGCCGTCGGGATGTTCGCCAAGCGTCGCCAGCACCGCCTGGCCGCCGCCGCGGTTCTGCACCCTTTCGGCGAGCAGCGCATTGGCGTGGTTCTCGCCGATGTTAAGCACGTCGTCGATCGACCGCAGGTTCACGTAGGTCGTGTTGTGCCTGAGGTACGGCCCGAACCGGCCGATGCCGGCGTAGATCGGCTCGCCGGTCTCCGAATGCCGGCCGACCAGCCGCGGCAGGGCCAGCAGCTTCACCGCGAAGTCCAGGTCCACCGTCGCCGGCGGCCGGTCCTTGGGCAGGGCAACGCGCTGCGGCTTCTCCTTGCCGCCCTCCGCCTTCTCGCCGTGCTGGATGTAGTGGCCGTAGGGCCCCTTGCGCACCGAGACCGGCAGCCCGGTCTCGGGGTGGTCGCCGAGATGGATCACGCCCTCGCCGGCGCCGGCGCCGTTGCCTTCCTCCTCGGTCGGCATGGCGAGGGGGCGGGTGAAGCGGCATTCCGGATAGTTGCTGCAGCCGATGAAGGCGCCGTGCTTGCCCAGCCGCAGCGACAGCCGGCCCGAGCTGCAGGCCGGGCAGGCGCGCGGGTCCTTGCCGTCGTCGCGGGCGGGGAAGAAGTGGGGCCCGAGGTCGCGGTCCAGCGCCTCCAGCACCTGGCCGATGGTCAGCTCCTTGGTCTGCTCGACCGCGGCGCGGAACGCTTCCCAGAACTCGCGCAGCACCACCCGCCAGTCGATCCGCCCGCCGGAGATCTCGTCGAGCTGGTTCTCGAGGTCGGCGGTGAAATTGTACTCGACATAGCGGCGGAAGAAGCCCTCGAGGAACGCGGTGACCAACCGCCCGCGATCGCCAGGAACGAACCGCTTCTTCTCCAGCGTGACGTAGCCGCGGTCCTGCAGCACCTGGATGATCGAGGCGTAGGTGGAGGGGCGCCCGATGCCCAGCTCCTCCATCTTCTTCACCAGCGATGCCTCGGTGTAGCGCGGCGGCGGCTGGGTGAAGTGCTGGTTCGGGGTAACGCTGTCCACGCCGGTGCGGTCGCCCTCGCGGACCGGGGGCAGACGGCGGCCCTCCTCGCCGGCCTCTTCCGGGTCCGGGTCGTCGTGATCCTCGCGATAGACCTTCATGAAGCCGTCGAACGCGACGACCGACCCGGTCGCCCGCAGGCCGAGCGAGCCGGAGGCATCCGTGAGGTCGATCGCCACCCGGTCGATCTCGGCGCTCACCATCTCGCAGGCCATCGTCCGTCGCCAGATCAGGTCGTAGAGCCGGCGCTGGTCCTCGTCGAGGTAGCGGGCGACGTCCTTCGGCGTGCGCCGCATGTCGGTCGGGCGAATCGCCTCGTGCGCCTCCTGCGCGTTCTTCGCCTTGGTCTTGTAGAGGCGCGGGCTCGGCGGCAGGTACTGGTCGCCGTAGATGTCGGCGATGGTGTTGCGGATGGCGCCGATGGCCTCGGTGCCGAGCGTGACGCTGTCCGTCCGCATGTAGGTGATCAGGCCGACCGCCTCGCTGCCGAGGGTCACCCCCTCATAGAGGCGCTGCGCCACCCGCATGGTGTGGGTGGCGGAGAAGCCGAGCTTGCGCGAGGCCTCCTGCTGCAGGGTGGAGGTGGTGAAGGGCGGGTAGGGGTTGCGCTTGACCCGCTTGCGCTCGACCGCGCTGACCGTGAAATGCCCGGCCTCCTCGACGCGGCGGGCCGCGGCGCGCGCCTTCTCGGCATTTGCTATCGAGAACTTCTCGAGCTTCTCGCCGTCGAGCACCGCCAGCGAACAGGGCAGGTCGGCGCCGTCCGCCGTCTTCAGCACGACGTCGATCGACCAGTATTCCTGCGGCTTGAAGACCTCGATCTCGGCCTCGCGCTCGCAGATCAGGCGCAGCGCGACCGATTGCACCCGGCCGGCGGAGCGGCTGCCGGGCAGTTTCCGCCACAGCACCGGCGACAGGGTGAAACCCACCAGATAGTCCAGTGCGCGGCGCGCCATGTAGGCGTCGATCAGCGCCTGGTCGAGGTCGCGCGGATTGGCGATCGCGTCGAGGACGGCGGACTTGGTGATCTCGTTGAAGGTGACGCGGACGACCTTGACGTCCTTCAGCGCGTGCCTCTGGCGCAGCACCTCCTGCACATGCCAGGAGATGGCCTCGCCCTCGCGGTCCGGGTCCGTGGCCAGATACAGCCGGTCGGAGTTCTTCAGTTCCTGGATGATCGCGCGGATGTGCTTCTCCGACTTCGCGTCGACCTCCCAGTCCATGGCGAAATCGGCTTCCGGCCGCACCGACCCGTCCTTTGCCGGCAGGTCGCGGACGTGGCCATAGGACGCGACCACCCGGTAGTCGCTGCCCAGGTACTTGTTGATTGTCTTCGCTTTGGCGGGCGACTCTACAACGACGACGTTCATCGGGGGGCCAAATGGTTGTCACCGTTCTCCCCGCCCGGGGCCGGGGGAGGGGCGATCTACGCTTCCGCAACGACGAGTGCAACCAGATTGCCGGGCGTGCGGCTGATCCGCCCCGCCAGTTCCAGCTCCAGCAGCACCGCATTCGCGTCCGGGACAGACACTTGGCATTCGCGGATCAGTTCGTCAACCGCGATCGGTGACGGTGAAAGCTGCTCCAGGATGCGCAGCCGCGCGTCGTCCAGCCTGGTGCCGGGGGTGTCACCGGAGGCGACCGGCGCCGGCGGATCGAGCGGCAGCGGGAGCGTCCGCGGGACCGATAGCCGCCGCGGCGCGGGCCGGGTTGCGCCCGTCCCGAGCGCCTCCAGGATGTCGCCTGCGCTCTCGGTCAGGACGGCGCCCTGGCGGATCAGGTTGTTGGCGCCGCGGCTGCGCTCGTCGAGCGGCGAGCCCGGAACGGCCAACACCTCGCGCCCCTGTTCCAGCGCCATGCGCGCGGTGATCAGCGAGCCCGAGCGCAGGGCCGCCTCGACCACCAGCACGCCGCGCGCGAGCCCGGCGACGATGCGGTTGCGCCGCGGGAAGTGGCGGGCCTGCGGTTCGGTGCCGACCGGCAGCTCGGCCACGATGCAGCCGCCGGCGACGATCCGCTCGTACAGCCCCTGGTTCTCGCGCGGATAGACGACGTCGGCCCCGCCGGCGACCACCGCGACCGTGCGGCAGCCGGGGCAGCCCTCGTGCGCCGCCGCGTCGATGCCGCGCGCCATGCCCGACACCACCACCAGCCCGGCCTCGGAGAGCTCCGTGGCGATGCCGCGGGCGAGCTTGCGCCCGTTGGCCGACGCATTGCGCGCGCCGACGATCGCGACCATCGGCCGGTGGAGCAGGGAGACGTCGCCCAGCACGGTGATCACCGGCGGCGGGTCGGCAATGGCGGCGAGCGGTTCGGGGTAGTCGTCCTCGGCAAGGCAGAGCACGCGGCCGCCGAGCTTCGCGACCGCCGCCAGCTCCTGCTCGGCGTCCCGACGGCTCGGGATGGCCGGCGGCCGCCCGCCGCCGCGGCGGACCAGCTCCGGTAGCGCCTTCAGCGCTTCGTCGGCGGTGCCGAAGCGCGCGAGCAGCGACATGAAGCTGACCGGCCCCACCCCCTCGGTCCGGATCAGCCGCAGCCAGGCCAGCCGTTCCGCATCGTCCAGCCTGGCCGCCATCGCCGTCACTCCCTGCTGAACAGGCGGATCCGGCTCTCTTGCCCTCGGATCAGCCGACGGATGTTCTGGTGGTGCCGTACCCAGACCAGTACCATCACCACCACCGCCATGGGCGCCGCGACGGCGGGCCCCAGCAGGTAGAACAGGAATGGTGCGGCCAGGAAGGTGATCAGGGCGCTGACCGATGAATAGCGGCTGATCAGGGCGCCCAGCAGCCAGACGACGAGCGAGGCGAAGCCCACCAGCGGCGACAGCGCGAGATAGCAGCCGAGGCCGGTTGCCACCCCCTTGCCCCCGCGGAAGCGGAGCCACACCGGGAACATGTGGCCGAGCACCGCGAACAGCGCCGCGACCATTGCCGCGCTGATCGACAGCGAGATGTCGGCGAACTCCACGTTGCCGTCGGCCGCGGCGATCGCGCCGTCGAGATCGACATCGATGGCGTAGAGCAGGTAGGCGGCCAGCAGCACCGCCGCCGTGCCCTTGCCGGCGTCGAGCAGCAGCGTCAGCGCGGCCAGCCCCTTGCGCCCGGTGCGCAGCACGTTGGTGGTGCCGATGTTGCCCGAGCCGATGGTCCTGATGTCGCCCAGGCCGGCCATCTGCGCCACGATCAGCCCGAACGGGATCGATCCCAGCAGATAGGCGGCTGCAGCCGAGATCAGCAGGCCGGTCAGGCCGTGGTCGATGGCAAGCTGGGTAGGCATTCCGGCTCCTTCACGGGGTCGCCGACGGTCATAGCGGCCGGCGGTGCAGCGGGCAAGGGGCAGGCGTGCCTAGAGCGACAAATACAACTTTAACGCGTCCAAGGCGCCCTGCAGGATGTAGGCGGCGGCGGCCTGGTCCACCTGCGCCGCACGCTTTCGTCGCGACATGTCCAGCGCCTCGATCATCTGCCGCTCGACGGCGCTGGTCGACAGCCGCTCGTCCCACAGCAGCAGCGGCACGTCCCGGTGCTTCAGCAGCTCGTGGGCGAAGGCGCGGGTGGCCTGTGCGCGCGGGCCGCTGGTTCCGTCCATGTTGACCGGCAGCCCGAGGACGATGCCGCCGGCGCGGCGCTCGTCGTACAGCCGGAACAGGGCTTCGAGGTCCGGCCGCAGCTTGACGCGGCGGATGGTCGTCACCGGGGTCGCGACGGCCCAGCCGCCGTCGGAAACCGCAACGCCGATCGTCTTCGTGCCGAGGTCGAGCCCGATCAGGCGGGCCGGCAGCGCCACCGCCGCGACGAAGGCCTGCGGCTCAAGCACCGGCATTGCGCGGCTCCGGCCGGGCGCCGAGGCTGAGCAGCGTGTTGGCGAGGACGCTGACGATGACGATGGCGCCGCCGACCAGCACCATCGCTCCCGGCCGCTCGGCCAGCGCCAGCCACACCCACAGCGGCCCCAGGATCGTCTCCAGCATTCCCGTCAGCGCGGTGTGGGCAGCCGGGATGAGGCGCGCGCCGGTCACGAACAGCGCCATGCCCACGCCGAGCTGGCCGGCGCCGAACAGCAGCAGCAGGGGCGCGTCGTGGACGGTGACCGCGAAGGGCGTGGCGAGGGGCAGCGCCACCAGCGCCGCTATCGCCGCGCCGGTCAGCACCGCGGGCGTCATCCGGATCTGCGGATGGCGGCGCGTGGTGACCACGGCGACCGAATAGCCGAAGGTGCTGAGCAGGGCGAAGGCGTCGCCCAGCAGCGAGCCGCCGCCTTCGGAGTCCGACACCATCAGCGCGATCCCGACCATGACCGCCGCGATGGTCGCCCAGGTCAGCGGGCGGATCGTCTCCCCGATCACCACCCATCCCAGCAGCGCCGCCATCAGCGGCGCCGAGCTCATGATCATCAGCGTCTCGGCCACCGACGTCAGGCTGAGCGCCACCACGAAGCAGATCGAGGCGCAGGCGAAGCCGGCGCCGACCATCAGCCCCGGCAGTCCCATCCGCCGGAACAGTCCGAGCGCCTGGCGGCCGTCGCGCACGAGGAGGAACAGCGCGAGGAACAGGCAGGCGCTGACGGACCGCCAGAAGATGGTGGTCCAGTTGTCGGCGGATTCGAGGCTGCGCACGATCAGTCCGCCGGTGCTCCACACCAGCGCCGCCGCTGCGACGAGCGCGAGCCCGCGTGCCTGCGCGCTCATGACGGGGCCACGGGCGGGGCCCCGTGTCCGGAAATGATGGTCACGGCCGATTGTCCGCTGGTTTCGGGAGCGCGCAGGTGAACACCACCCCGCGCTCCGGGTCAATCGGGGTGCGTCACCGTTCCCGGCGGTAGAGCTGCATCGCGAGCGGAGCGAAGATCACCACCACCACGGCCGGGGCCAGCAGCGCCCAGGCGATGTCGGCGCCGCCGGCCGTTCCGGCCATGATGCCGCGGACCGCAGTCACCAGCAGCGCCACCGGGTTGACCGACACGATCCACTGCAGCCAGCCCGGCATCGTCGCCGGATCGACGTAGATGTTCGACAGGAAGGTCAGCGGCATCAGCACCAGCCAGCTCAGCGTCATCACGCTGGACGCGCTCTTCACCACCAGCGCAAGGGTGGTGAAGATCCAGCCGATGCCGAAGGCGAACAGGTCGAGCAGCACGATCGCCAGCACCACGCCGACCACGCCGCTCTCCGGGCGGTAGCCGAGCGCCAGGCCGATGGCGAAGACGATGAGCGACGAGACCGTATAGCGGATGGTGTCCCCCACCATCGCACCGACCAGCGGCGCCGGCCGCCAGATCGGCATCGACTTGAACCGGTCGAAGACGCCGCGCGAGATGTCCGCGTTCAGGGTGATGCCGGTGTAGATGGAGGTGAACATCACCGTCTGCGCCAGGATGCCCGGCAGCAGGAACTGCAGGTAGTCGTCGGTCGATCCGGCCAGCGCGCCGCCGAAGATGTAAGTGAACATCACCGTGAACATCACCGGCGTGATGATCACGTCGAACCACTGTTCCGGCCCGTGCTTGATCTTGAGCAGCGCCCGCCAGGCGAAGGTGAAGGTGTGGCTGGCCGCGCCCGGGGCCGCCGGCCGCGGCCGCGTCGCCAGCGCCGCCTGCAGCAGGCTTTCGTCCTGCGCCATCGTCATCGGACCGTCTCCGTCTGTCGCTCCTCCGCCTGCGCCGATTCCGGCGGGGCGGCCGGATGAGCGGTCAGCGCGAAGAACACCTCGTCCAGGCTGGGCTGGCCGAGCGAGAACTCCGTCACCACGATGCCCTCCGCCTGCATCGCGCCAAGCGCGGCCGCGGCCTCGGCCGGGTCAGGGGCCTGCACCGCCAGCGCGCGCGGATCGCCGTCGCCCTGCACCGGATGGTCGCCCAGCCGTGCGGCGAGCAGCCGCTCCGCCGCCGCGCGGTCGGCGGGATCGGCCAGTCGCACGTGCAGCACCGCGCGTCCGATCTGCGCCTTCAGCTCGGCGCTGGTGCCCTCGGCGATCACCCGGCCGTGGTCGATCACCGCGATCCGGTCGGCGAGCTGGTCGGCTTCCTCGAGATACTGGGTGGTCAGCAGCACCGTCAGGCCGTTGGCGACCAGCGTGCGGATGATCTCCCACACCTGGCCGCGGCTGCGCGGGTCGAGGCCGGTGGTCGGCTCGTCGAGGAACAGCAGCTCCGGCGTCGAGATGATGCTGGCCGCGATATCGAGGCGGCGGCGCATGCCGCCGGAGTAGGTCTTCACCTGCCTCTTCGCGGCGTCGGCGAGGTCGAAGGCTGTGATCAGCTCGTCCGTCCGCGTCCGCGCCTCGCGCCGCCCGAAGCCGAGCAGCCGCGCGAGCAGCACCAGGTTCTCGATGCCGGTCAGATCCTCGTCGATCGAGGCGAACTGGCCGGTGAGGCTGATCCGCTGGCGCACTTCCTGCGGTGCGCGCACGATGTCGTGCCCCAGCACGCGCGCCGAGCCGGCATCGGGCCGGAGCAGGGTCGCCAGCAGGCGCACGAGGGTTGTCTTGCCGGCGCCGTTGGGGCCGAGCAGGCCGTAGATGCTGCCGCGCCGGACGGCGAGGTCGATGCCGGCAACCGCCCGCGTCTCGCCGAAGTTCTTGACGAGACCGCTGGTTTCGATGGCGAGCGCGCTGGGCTGATGCATGGTCATTGCCTTCTGCTGGCCAGGGGCGCAGCGGCTCGCATGACGGGCCCGGGAAGTCAAGTGACGGCGGTCACATCCACTGCTTCCGGTTGTACCGGTCAGCGCGGCACGGGCGGCGTGCTGCCGATGACGAGGCTGCGGGCCAGCCGCCGTTCGCGGTGGAGCGCGTAGAGGCCCGAGCCGACGATGATCGCGGCGCCGCCGATCATCAGCCAGTCGGGCACCTCGCCGAACACGAGGAACCCCAGCAGGATCGCGGCGGGCAGGTTGGTGTAGCGGAACGGCGCGACGAACGAGAGGTCGCCGGCGCGCACCGCCATGGTCATGAACTGGTAGTTGGCGAGCAGGAGCACCGCCGCCGCCACCAGCTCGGCTCCCGCCAGCGGGCTCACCGGCTGCCAGCCGCCCAGGGGGACGACCAGCAGCGCGCCGGTGACGGCGATGGCCGGTGCGGTCACCGTCGAGATGAACAGCGACGGGACACCGTGCGGGATCCTGCGGGTGGCGAGGTCGCGGACGGCGGCGAACGCAACCGTGGCGAGCACCAGCAGGGAGTCCGCGGTGAACCCCTCCATCCCGGGCCGGACCACGATCAGCACGCCCATGAAGCCGACGGCGATGGCGGTCCACCGCCGCCAGCCGACCGGCTCGCGCAGGAACAGGGCCGCGCCCATCGTCACCGCCAGCGGGATCGCCTGTAGCAGCGCGGAGGCGTTGGCGAGCGGGATGCGGGCGAGGGCGATGAGGAAGGTCACGGTTGCGCCGATCTCGCCCAGGCTGCGCAGCACCACCATCGGGTGGGCGGCGACCCGCAGCGGCCGCAGCGCCCCGCGCCGGCGGGCGAACAGCCAGATCAGCACCGTCGCCACCACGCCGCGCAGCAGCATGATCTGGCCCATGTTCATCTCGGCGGCGATCGACTTCACCACCGTGTCGCTGACGGCGCCGGCCGCCATCGCCAGCGTCATGTAAAGCGCACCGCGAAGGTTCGCTGAGGAGGAGGTCAAGCTGCGGGTCCGGCGTCGGTTCGGGCACGGGGTGATAGGCCCGGACGAGGATGCGGTTCTGTGCCTTCCGTCACAAGCGGCGCCGCATCCGGGTCCAGCTGTCCTTCCGCCACAACCGCGTCCGCATGGCGCCGTTCCGCTGCGGCGGCGTCAAGGGTGAGCGCGCGGGACGGCGGTCGTGCTACTGTGCGGGGACCGGGAGTTGGAAAGCCATGCAGACGCTGCAGGAACGGCAGGAAGGGGCATTCAGGGTGCCGCAGCGGCCGTCGTGGGGCGCGCGGCTGGACGAGGCGCGGCGCGCGGTGGACGCCGCCTGCCGGATGGACGAGGCGGAGGCGGTGGAGAAGCTGCTTTCCCGCCTGCACCTGACGGCGGGTGACCGGGCCGCCATCGCCGACCGCGCGCGGCGGCTGGTGCAGCAGGTGCGCGAACGGCGGGTGCGGTCCGGCGGCATCGACGCCTTCCTGCAGGAATACGGCCTCGACACCCGCGAGGGCGTGGTGCTGATGTGCCTCGCCGAGGCGCTGCTCCGGGTGCCCGACGCGGGCACGGTGGACGAGCTGATCCGCGACAAGATCGCGGAGGGGAACTGGGCCGAGCATGTCGGCCAGAGCGCCTCGCTGCTGGTCAACGCCTCTTCCTGGGCGCTGATGCTCTCCGGCCGCATCCTCCGCGACGACGCACCGGACTCGGGGGAGCTCAACCGGGTGCTGCGCCGGGTCGTCCAGCGCAGCGGTGAGCCGGTGATTCGCCAGGCGATGATCCAGGCGATGCGGATCATGGGCCGCCAGTTCGTGCTGGCCGAGACCATCGACGCCGCGCTGAAGGAATCCCGCGCGGCGGAGAAGGCAGGCTACCGCTATTCCTATGACATGCTGGGTGAGGCCGCGATGACTGCGGCCGACGCCGCCCGCTACCACGATGCCTATGCGACCGCGATCGAGCGGGTGGGGCGGCACGCCGCCGGACGCGGGCCGGTCGAGGGGCCGGGGGTCTCGATCAAGCTCTCCGCGCTGCACCCGCGCTACGAGGTCGCCCAGGCCGACCGGGTGATGGCCGAGCTGCTGCCGCGCATCGTCAGCCTGTGCGAGCTCGCGCGGCGCCACGACATCGGCATCTGCATCGACGCGGAGGAGGCCGACCGGCTGGACCTGTCGCTCGACCTGATCGCGGCGACGGCGATGGAGCCGGCGCTCGCCGGCTGGGACGGCCTCGGGCTGGCGCTGCAGGCCTATCAGAAGCGGGCGATCCATCTCGTGCCGTGGCTCGCCGGGCTGGCGGAGAAGGCGAACCGCCGGCTGATGGTGCGGCTGGTGAAGGGCGCCTACTGGGACAGCGAGATCAAGCGGGCGCAGGTGGACGGGCTGGAGGGCTATCCGGTGTTCACCCGCAAGCGCTCGACCGACGTCTCCTGGCTGGCCTGTGCGCAGGCGCTGATCGCCAACCCCCGCGCCTTCTACCCGCAGTTCGCGACCCACAACGCCCATTCGCTGGCGGCGGCGATGACCATGGCGAGCGCCGCCGGGCTTCGCGACTACGAGTTCCAGCGGCTCCACGGCATGGGCGAGCCCCTCTACGAGGCGGTGGTGGAGAAGGCGGCGCCGGAGGCGCGCGTCGCCTGCCGCATCTACGCGCCGGTCGGCGGCCACCGCGACCTGCTCGCCTATCTGGTGCGGCGGCTGCTGGAGAACGGCGCCAACACCTCCTTCGTCAACCGGCTGGCCGACGACGAACTGCCGATCGACGAGGTGATCGCGGACCCGGTGCGCCGCACGATGGAGACCCGGCCGATCGCCAACCCGGCAATCCCGCTGCCGGCCGACCTGTACGGCACCGTCCGCCGCAACTCGGCCGGCGAGGACCTGTCGGACCGGCCGCGGCTGGCGGCGCTGGCGGCAGCGATGGACCGCCACACCGCGCCGCGCGAGGCGGCGGCGATGATTGCCGGCAGGGCGGCGTCCGGTGCTCCGGTCGAGATTCGCAACCCCGCCTGCCGGTCGGTGCTGGTCGGGACGGTGATCGAGGCGACGGCGGAGGACGTGGAGCGGGCGCTGGCCGCGGCGAAGGCGGCGCACGCGTCCTGGAGCCGACGGCCGGTGGAGGAGCGGGCGGCGGTGCTGGAACGGGCGGCGGATCTCTACCGCGTCCACCGCGCCGAGCTGATGGCGCTGGCGGTGCGCGAGGCGGGCAAGACGCTGGACGATGCGGTCGCCGAAGTGCGCGAGGCGGAAGATTTCCTGCGCTACTACGCTGCCGAGGCCCGCGGCCTGTTCGGGCCGCCGCGCGAGCTGCCGGGGCCGACCGGCGAGCGCAACACGCTGGTCCTGCGCGGCCGGGGCGTGTTCGCCTGCATCAGCCCGTGGAACTTCCCGCTCGCCATCTTCACCGGCCAGGTCGCGGCGGCGCTGGTGGCCGGCAATGCCGTCCTGGCGAAACCGGCGGAGCAGACGCCGCTGATGGCGCACCGCGCCGTCGAACTGCTGCACGAGGCGGGCGTGCCGCGCGACGTGCTCCACTACCTTCCGGGGCGGGGGGAGACCGTCGGTGCAGCGCTCACCAGCCATCCCCGCATCGACGGCGTCTGCTTCACCGGCTCGGTGGAGACGGCACGCGCGATCAACCGCGCGCTTGCCGCACGTGACGGTCCGATCGTCCCGCTGATCGCGGAGACGGGCGGCCTCAACTGCATGATCGCGGATTCGACCGCGCTGCCGGAGCAGGTGATCGCCGACGTGCTTACCTCGGCCTTCCGCAGCGCCGGCCAGCGCTGCTCCGCGCTGCGCGCCCTGTTCGTGCAGCAGGAGGTCGCCGACCGCCTGATCGCCATGCTTGCCGGCGCGATGGCGGAGCTCCGCGTCGGCGACCCGGCCGATCTCGCCACCGATGTCGGGCCGGTGATCGACGCCGACGCCCACGCCATGCTCACCCGCCACGCCGAGCGGATGGACCGTGAGGCGAAGCTGATCCACGCCTGTCCGGCGCCGGAGTTCGATGGCTGGTTCTTTCCGCCGCGCGCCTATGAGGTGGACGGACTTGCGCGGATCGGCGGCGAGGTGTTCGGCCCGATCCTGCACGTTATCCGCTTCGACGCCCGCAGACTGGACGAGGTGGTGGAGGCCATCGAGGCGACCGGCTACGGCCTTACCTTCGGCCTGCACAGCCGCATCGACGACCGCGCCGGGCAGCTCGCGGAACGCCTGCCGGTTGGCAACATCTACGTCAACCGCTCGATGATCGGTGCGGTGGTGGGCGTGCAGCCCTTCGGCGGCGAGGGCCTCTCCGGCACCGGCCCGAAGGCCGGCGGCCCCCACTACCTCGCCCGCTTTGCCGTCGAGCGCGCCGTCAGCATCAACACCGCCGCCGCCGGCGGCAACGCGAGCCTTCTTGCCCAGTCCGCCGGGGACGGGTAGGCGGCTTGAACCGGCCGAACCGGGCCACAGCCCTGGGGGGGGCGGCGCGATGACGACCGGGGCAGGGTAAGCCCTAGGGGCCCCTACGCCGTCTCATCCGGCTTGACCGGACGGTCCACGGGCCGGAAGCCGCGGCGCACCCAGATACTCGCGATGGGGCTGCCCCCGAGGGCAGGAGGAAGGGGGAAGTCAGCGCCCCCGCTGGCAAGGCTCCCGCGAGACCCAAAGACGCTGCAGAGCCCCTAGTCGTAGGGGAGGGCACCCAGTGACGACCAGTGCTCGTTCAGGCGGTTCAGCTTCGTCATCTCGTCGGCCGGGAGTTCGAAGTCGAACACGTCGATGTTCTCCTCCAGATGCTCGGGCCGGTTCGCCTTCGGCAGCGGGACGGCGCCGCGCTGCAGGTCCCAGCGCAGGATTACCTGGGCCGGCGTCTTGCCGTGGCGGCGGGCGATCTCTTCCAGGGTCGGATCGTCCAGCCGCTTCGTCCGGGTGAGCGGGCTGTAGGCCTGGATCACCAGACCCCTCTGCTTCGCGTAGCGCAGCATGGCGTCGCTGTGCCCGAACGGGCTCCATTCGATCTGGTTGACCGCCGGTACCTCGCCAGTCGCGCTTACCAGCGCATCGATCTGGCCAGTGCGATAGTTGCTGACGCCGATGTCGGTGGCGAGGCCTTCGTCACGGGCGCGGATCAGGCCCTCCCACAGGTCCACCCCCGCGCCGTTCACCGGCGGGCGATGGATCAGCATGAGGTCGGCGCGGCCGAGCCCGAGCTGGTCCAGGTTGCGCCGCGTCGCCTCATAGGCATCGTCGGTCTCCTCAACCTTGGTCACTAGGAAGAAGTCGTCGCGATCGACCCCGCTGCGGCGGATGCCTTCGCCGATGCCGGGCTGGGTGCCGTAGTCGCCCGAGGTGTCGATCATGCGGTAGCCGGTGGCGAGCGCGTGGGCGACGATTCCGGCGGTGTCGTCCTCGAGCTGCCAGGTGCCGAGTCCCATGACCGGCATGCTGCTGCCGGAACGCAGTCGGATCGCGGATGCAGGCTCCATGTCGCCGTCCTCTGGTGGGGATGTGACGGGCGCGCGACGCCCGGTACCTCCCGTCCAACGCGCCCGGTCTGCCGGTCGTTCCCGCGCTGACGGAACGTTCATGGATGCCGGGTGGGCGGTTCAGCGGGCGAAGCGGCGGGCGGCAGCCGGTGACGCCGGCCGCGACCACGACCACCGGCCAGTCCAGCGTCTCTCCCAGCAACAGGGCCGCCAGCGCCATGCCGCAGAACGGCTGCAGCAGCTGCACCTGCGACACCCGCGCGATGCCGCCCTGGGCGAGGCCGCGGTACCAGAAGACGAAACCGATGAACATGCTGAACAGCGACACGTAGCCGAGGCCGAGCCAGCCGGCGGCGCCGACGCCGGTGACGCTGTCGGGCCGGAACAGGATGGCGAGCGGCAGCATCGCCGGCAGCGACAGGATCAGCGCCCAGGAGATCACCTGCACCCCGCCGAGGCGACGCGACAGCACAGCCCCTTCCGCATAGCCGATGCCGCAGACCTGCACCGCCGCCAGCAGCAGCAGGTCGCCGCGCAGCGTGCCTTCGCTGCCTCCGGTGGCGACGGCGAAGCCGGCGACAAGCAGCGCGCCGAACGCCGAGAACAGCCAGTAGGCCCGGCGCGGCCGCTCGCCGCCGCGCAGCACGCCGAACAGCGCCGTCGCCAGCGGCAGCAGGCCGATGAAGACCATCCCGCGCACCGCCGTCACCTCCTCGAGCGCGAGCGCCGTCAGCAGCGGGAAGCCGACCACCACGCCCAGCGCCACCACCGCCAGCCGCGCCATGTCCCCCGATGCGGGCCACGGCGCGCGGGCGAAGGCGAGCCAGGCGCCGGAGCAGGCGGAGGCGAGGCTCGCCCGGGCGAGGGTGAGGAACAGCGGGTCGAACTCCAGCACCGCCAGCCGGGTGGCGGGCAGGGAGGCGCTGAAGATAAGCATGCCGAGCGTGCCGTTGATGAGCCCGAGCCGTGCCGCCGTCATCCCTGCCCCCTTCCGGTGTGACTGTCGCACCGGTTGTCGCCGATTGCACTCGCCCCCGCGAGGGACGGTCCGCTACAATTGTGCCGGACTGTACTGGTACGCAGCAGGGTACGGATGACCGAGCAGCGGGCGCTGGCCGCGGCGCTGACGCGGATCGAGCAGGTGATGCAGCTGGTGCGGGAGCGGACCGCGGCGCGCGTCTATCCGCCGGGGGCGCGCGTCCCCTCGATCCGCCGGATGGCGGCCGCCTGCGGGGTGGCGCGGTCGACGGTGGTCGAAGCCTATGACCGGCTGGTGGGCGAAGGGGTGCTGGTGTCGCGGCCAGGCTCGGGCTTCTACGTCGCCGGCGCCGGTGCGGCGTGGATGGCCGAGCGGGAGCCCCGGCGGGACCGGGAGGTCGATCCGTTCTGGATCATGCACCAGGCGCTGGCGGCGCCGCCCGACGGGACCCTCAGCCCGGGATGCGGCTGGCTGCCTGCCGACTGGCTGCCGGACAGCGCGATCCGCCGCCACCTGCGCGCGGTGGCGCGCGACCCGGGCGCCGACCTGGTGAACTACGGACCGCCGCTGGGCCACGGGCCGCTGCGGGGCCAGCTCTCCCGCCGCCTCGCCGAGCGCGGCGTCGTCGCCGACCCCGACGGCATCCTGCTGACCGACTCCGCGACCGCGGCCATCGACCTCGTCTGCCGCACGCTGCTGCGGCCCGGCGACGCGGTGCTGATCGACGACCCGTGCTACTACAACTTCCGCTCGATGCTGGCGACGCACCACGTGCGCGTCCACGGCGTGCCCTACAACCCGGACGGGCCGGACCTCGACGCCTTCGCCGGCGCGGCGCAGGCGCTGTCCCCCCGGCTCTACGTCACCACCGCCAGCATCCACAATCCCACCGGCGGCGCGCTGTCGCCGGCGAAGGCGCACCGGCTGCTGACGCTCGCCGACCGGCACGACATCGCGATCGTCGAGGACGACATCTTCGCCGACTTCCTTGCCGATGCGCCCCCGCGGCTGGCGGCGCTGGACGGACTGCAGCGGGTGGCCTACGTCGGCAGCTTCTCCAAGACGCTCTCCGCCTCCGTCCGCTGCGGCTTCGTCGCAGCCCGGCCGGACCTGATCGAGCGCATGGTCGACATCAAGCTCGCGACCAGCTTCGGCAATGCCGACCTGTCGGCCCGGCTGGTGCACGCGCTCCTCGCCGACGGCAGCTACCGCCGCCATGTCGAGGCGATCCGCACCCGGCTCGCGCCGCTGATGGCGCGCACGCTGGAGCGGCTGGCCGAGGCGCGGCTGACGCCGTGGCTGCGGCCCCGGGGCGGGCTGTTCGTGTGGGCGATGCTGCCCGAGGGGCTGGACTCGGCGGCGGTGGCGCGGGCGGCGCTGGCCGAAAACATCGTGCTCGCACCCGGCAACGTGTTCAGCGTGGGTCAGACGGCCGGCCGGTTCCTGCGCTTCAACGTCGCCCAGTCGGCCGACCCGCGCATCTTCGCCGTGCTGCGCCGGCTGATCGCTAGCGCTGCGGCCGCACGCGGAGGATGACGAAGGATTCGAGCGGCGTCTGCCCGGTGTAGGAGGTGAGGGTCGCCCGGTCGGGCCCCGACCGCTGGATGCGCAGGAAGGTGATGGGCGCGGCCGTTCCCTCGAGGCGGCTCACCTGGGCATCGACACCCCATTCCGTCTGTGTCGGCGCGATGGTCATCCGCACCTCGGCGCCGCCGGCGTGAACCGTCGCCGCGGTGCCGGCGAACTCGATCCGCGCCCGCCGGGAGATCTCTTCTGCCGGCAGGCGGCCGCCGGCCGCTTCAAGTGCCGTGAGTTCGGCGTCCGCCGGGTCCCTGAACAGCAGCCAGGTGCCGTCCAGCGACTGGGCGAGGGCAGGGGAGGCGATGACGAGAAGGACGAGGAACAGGAACGCGCGGATCATGGCCGGCACAATGCCGCGGCCGTAATCTGCCAGCAAGGCTCAGAACGGCATCACCGCCGGCAGCAGGGCCAGCATCACAAGCACCAGCATTCCCCAGCAGCCGGGCAGCACCGGTTTGAGGACATTCTCCCGCCCTCCCGCCGTGGACGACCGGGTCTGACGTCGCGTGGCCGGAAGCGCGGGTTCAGCGAGCGCTGTGCCCGCCGTCACAGGGCCGTCCGCGCCTGCGCCTCACCGCTGCCGGGTGACCTCCGGCGGCCGGTGCGACACGCCAGCGCCCGGCCTTTCTCGCGACCTTTCGCCGACCGCATCGCCAAGATTCCAGGTGCGCGGCGCCCGCGACGCCTGTATGCCTCTGACCCTGCTGTGCAGACAGAGGGCAATCTTTCCATGGCGGCACGCGACATCATCATCGATTGCGATCCGGGCCAGGACGATGCGGTGGCGCTGCTCCTTGCGCTGGCCAATCCGGACGCGCTCAACCTGCTGGGGGTGACAACGGTTGCCGGCAATGTGCCGATCACGCTCACCTATCCCAATGCCCGCAAGATCGTGGAGCTGTCCGGCCGCACCGACGTTCCGGTGTTTCGCGGCTGTCACCGGCCCCTGGTCGGCCATCTGATCACGGCCGAGGAGGTGCACGGCGCAACCGGCATCGACGGCACCGACCTTCCCGATCCGACCCTGCCCGAACAGCACCGCCATGCGGTGGACTTCATCATCGAGACGCTCCGCGCCGCGGACTACGACAGCGTGACCCTGGTGCCGGTCGGCCCGATGACCAATCTCGCCACGGCCTTTGCCATGGCGCCGGACATCCTGCCCAAGGTGCGGGAGATCGTGATCATGGGCGGCGCCTACTGGGAGGGCGGCAACAGCACGCCGGTCGCCGAGTTCAACGTGCTGGTGGACCCGGAGGCGGCGAAGGCGGTGTTCGCCTGCGGCCGGCCGCTGACGGTGCTGAGCCTCGACGTCACCCACAAGGCGCTGAGCACCAAGGCCCGGCGGGAGGCGATTGCCGCGATCGGCACCCGCGCGGCGCAGCAGGTCTATGGCATGCTCAACTTCTACAACCGCTACGACTCCAGCAAGTACGGCATGGACGGCGGGCCGGTGCACGACGCCAACTGCATCGCCTACCTGCTGAAGCCGGAGCTGTACCAGGGCAAGCAGGTGCACGTGGACGTGGAATGCGGCGGCACGCTGTCCCGCGGCCAGACGGTGGTGGACTGGTGGGGCGTCACCGGCAAGCCGAAGAATGCCACCTGGGTGCACAGCGTGGACGACGACGGCTTCTTCGCCCTGATCAACGAGGCGCTGGCGAGGCTGCCGTAGCGCATCCGGGGTCGCCCGCCGCCCGGGCGACCCGTTCCGCGCCATTGCCGCCGGCCTTCCCGCCGCCATGTCACGCGGGGGGCCGCTGCATCGTCTTCACGGCATCGGTCACCAAGCGAAAGGACCCGTGCCATGACCACGATGCCGAAACTGCCGGCGGGCATGCCGAAGGCGGCCATTCATCGCGCCAACTACCTTGCCGCTGCGCCGAAGGTGGTGCAGGCCCTGCTGCAGGCGTCCGCCGCTGTCACCAGCATCGAGAAGCCGCTGCAGGAGCTGGTGAAGATCCGCGCCTCCCAGCTCAACGGCTGCGCCTACTGCCTGTGCATGCACACCCGCGATGCGCGGGCCCTGGGCGAGAGCGACGAGCGCATGCATCTGGTCGCCGCCTGGGCCGAGGCGCCCTCCTTCTTCACACCGCGGGAGCGTGCCGCGCTGGCGTGGACCGAGTGCCTGACCCTGCTGCCGGAGAAGGGGGCGCCGGATGACGTGTACGCGGCGCTCGCCGCCGAGTTCAGCGAGCAGGAACAGGCGGAGCTGACCCTGCTGATCTGCGTCATCAACGCCTGGAACCGGTTCAATGTGGGCTTCCGCGCCGAACCACTGCCCGACACGGAAGGGGAGGCCGTGGCCGCGTGACGGAGACGGCGACCACCGATCGCCCGGAGGCCGTCGCCAACCCGGCGGCGGCCTTCGAGGCCGTCCGGCCCCGGCTGAAGCGGCTCGCCTACCGCATGCTGGGCTCGGTGGCAGAGGCGGAGGACGTGGTGCAGGAGGCGTTCCTGCGCTGGCACGGCACCGATCGCGAGATGGTGCGGGATCCAGAGGCCTTCCTCGCCCGGACCGTGACCCGGCTCTGCCTCGACGAACTCAAGTCCGCGCGCCGGCATCGCGAGACCTATCCCGGCCCCTGGCTCCCGGAGCCATGGGTCGAGGCCGAGGCGGAGGGCGGAGCGGACGACGTCACCTATCACCTGATGTTCGTCCTCGAACGGCTGTCGCCGCTGGAGCGGGCAGCCTTCCTCCTGCACGACGTGTTCGACCTCGAGTTCCGGGAGGTTGCCGCGCACCTCGGCCGCAGCGAGGCCACCTGCCGCCAGCTCGCGGCGCGGGCGCGCCGGCGCGTCCGGGACGCGCGGCCCCGCTATCCGGTGGCGCCGGACCAGGGCCAGGCGATCGTCGATGCGTTCTTCGCCGCCTCGCGGGCCGGCGACGTCGCGCGCCTCGAGCAGCTCCTCGCCGAGCAGGCCGTGCTCCACTCCGACGGCGGCGGCAAGCGGATGGCGGCGCTCAATCCGCTGCGCGGCCGCGAGAGGATTGTCCGCTTCTACGCGGGCCTCGCCCGCAAGGCCCCCGGCCCCGTGGCGCAGGTCATCTACCGCGGGCCGATCGACGGGCTGCCCGGCATCGTGACCCGGGAGGCGGACGGCCTGCTGCAGGCGGTGACGCTCGATATCCGCGACGGGCTCGTGACGGCCGTCTACGTCATCCGCAACCCGGACAAGCTCGCGCACCTCGACCCGCGCCGCGGGCAGCCGCTCCCGTCGTCTCGCTGACGCCGGCGCCGCTCAGGCGTCGAAGGGATGGAAGGTCATCGCGCCGATGATGTGCCGGGCCCGGCCGCCGTCGATGTCGACCGGCAGCAGAAGCCGCGCGTAGAGCTTCATGTCCTCCAGGCTCGCCGCCTCCGGGTCGTTCTGCGCCAGCACCGCCTGCAGCCCTTCGGCGCACAGGCGGTGTTCGTGCAGCGTCTCGTCCAGCGCCGCGCCGTGGAGCAGCTCGCGCAGCGTCCGGCCCTTCGGCCGATGACGGTAGCGCTCATTCACTGCCTCGCCGACCAGACGGAAGCGGAAGTCGTCGTCCAGCACGTCCAGCAGGAAGACGTGGGGCAGGAGCCCGCGCAGCGAGAGCGGATCGACGTCGCGCCGCTCGGGCGCCGGCCGGTCGCCGCGCCAGTCGAGCCACAGCGCGAGCAGGCGCGCCAGCGGCGGATGCCCGTCGAGCACGCGCGGGGGTGCCTCCGGTGCAAAGCTGAGCAGCCGGCGTCCCGGACGACGCCGCAGGGCGATCTCTGCTGGCACGGGCGCGTTCTCCTCGGCCGCGGGCGCGGCGACGCTCGCGGCAGCGGAAGGATAGCGCCGGAACGTACCGGCGGGCCAGCATTGTCCGAAACGTTCCGGAGGGTGGCGCGCGGGGCGGGGGGCGTCACCGCAAGTTGATTTCCCTCCCCCGTCCGCGGGTGCAAAGTCAGCCCCCATGTTGAGACTTGCTTGCCTCGCCTTCTCGGGGCTGCTGGCGGCCACGGGCCCGGCGGTCGCGGGCGGCCCGGACATGTGGCGGCTCGAATGGCCGCACACGGACTTCAGCCGCAGCACGGTCGATTTCGACGAGATTACCTCCGGCGGCCCGCCGCGCGACGGCATTCCGGCCATCGACGATCCCCAGTTCCGGCGGGTGGGCGACCCGCGGATCGAGCTTGCCGACAACGAGCCGGTGATCGCCTGCGCCTACGAGGAGGAGGCGCGGGCCTATCCCCTGCGCATCCTGATGTTCCACGAGATCGTGAACGACATCATCGGGGAGCTTCCGATCGCCGTCTCCTACTGCCCGCTGTGCAACGCCTCGATCGTGTTCGACCGGCGGGTGGACGGGCGCGTGCTCGATTTCGGCACCACCGGCAAGCTGCGCAACTCCGACCTGATCATGTACGACCGCCAGACAGAGAGCTGGTGGCAGCAGTTCGTCGGCGAGGCCATCGTCGGCGAGCTCACGGGCCACCGGCTGCGCATGATGCCGTCGCGGGTGATGCCCTATGGTCTGTTCGCCGCCAGCTACCCCCACGGCAAGGTGCTGCAGCCGCCGGGCGGCGCGATTGCCTACGGCCGCAATCCCTATGCCTATTACGACAGCGCCGACTGGCCGTTCATGTTCCACGGCGACTACGACCGGGATCTGGCACCGCTCGACTACGTGCTCGCGGTGGGTGACGAGGGCTGGTCGCTGGATCTGCTGAGCCGGGTCGGCCGCATCGAGACCGACAGCCTGATCATCGAATGGCGTCCCGGCATGGCCTCGGCCCTGGACGAGGCGTGGATTCCGAACGGTCGCGACATCGGCCACGTCACGGTGATGAACCATGACGGCGAGCCGGTGGTGCACGGGATCACCTTCGCCTTCGCCTTCGCCGCCTTCCATCCCGACGGCGTGCTGCATCACTGAGGGCCGGAAACGAAAAAGGCGGCCCGAAGGCCGCCTCTTTTGCCCGCAGGCGTTCCGGCGTCAGCGCCGGATGACGCGCCCGCGGGCCACGGCCTCGAGATCGGCAGCGCTGAGGCCCAGGTCATCCAGGGTGCGCTGGTCGAGGCTGCGCAGCTCGTTCAGCGTGCGCCGGTACTCCGCACGGGCGGTGAGCCAGTTGCGGATGCGAGCGAAGAGGCCCGGGGCGTCGGCGCGGCCGACGCCGTTGAGAGAGATATCAGCCATGTTGGGGCTCCGGATTGTGCAATTGCGAAAGCCTGATCGGCTTTCAGGAACGGCCGTTATGTAGGCATTGTGGCTTGATTTTTCATCACCGACACCCTTGCGGATGTTGCGGTGCAGCGTTGCATTTCTCGCATAGGCGAAAAACGCTTTCCGTGTGGCAGTGGCATGAACCCTGCCTTCGGCGCGGTTCGTGCGTGACGGAGATCGCGACCCGCGCGCTGCCGGGGCAGCGCGCAGTCGCACGGTCCGTTCTGGACCCCTTGCCCCCCAGTCAAGTGCGCTGCCGGGGTCGGTATCGGGGGCCGGTCCGGCGTTCTGTCGCCGGCCCCGCTTCGCAGCCGCGGGGTCGGCCGCGCGTCAGCCCTCGAAGGTGGCGCGGCGGGCGATGGCGCGGAAGTCGGCCGGCGAGATGCCGAGGTCCGCGAGGGTGCGCGCGTCGAGCGACTGCAGCTCGCGCAGCGTCCGGTAGTACTCGGCCCGCTTGTGCATCCAGGCCCGGAACTGGGCGAACAGGCTCTTTCCGGACCGGGCACCGGCAACGCCGTTCAGGGTGATCTCAGCCATTTGTCTCTCCAGATTTTCGCAGGTGCAGAACGATGGTCCGCGTGTCAGGAACGTTGATAATCTAGGGAGTTAGGCGGAGAAATGCAGCAGGCATGCGCCTGCGGATGCTGCGATGCAGCATTGCAGGCGGTGCATGGATGACGGTGGTAACGGTCGCGGGCTGGATCAGTCGGCGTGGAGCCGTACGAGCTGCTTTCCCTTATTTTCACCGGCGAGCACACGAAGCAGCGCCGCCGGCGCATTCTCCAGCCCGTCCACGATATCCTCGAGGTAACGCATGCGGCCGTCGCGCACCCAGGGCGCGAGCGTCTCCACCACCTCGGGCAGCCGGTCGAGATGGTCGAGCACCAGGAAGCCTTCCATCCGCGCGCGCTTGACCAGCAGGGTCCGGTTGTAGCGCGGGCCCGGCGGCGGCGGGTCGGACGGGATGCCGATGGTGCCGCAGACGATGATGCGCGCGCGCTCGTTGAGATGCGCCATCACCGCGTCGCTGACCGCGCCGCCGACGTTGTCGAAATAGACGTCCACCCCGTCAGGACAGGCGCGGCCGATGGCGGCGGCGAGATCGGGCTCGGTGCGGTAGTTGATCGCCGCGTCGAAGCGGAACAGGTCGAGGCACTGCGCGACCTTCTCGTCCGACCCGGTGAGGCCGACGGTACGGCAGCCCGCGATGCGGGCGGCCTGGCCGACGACGCTGCCCACCGCGCCGGCAGCGGTCGAGACCACCACCGTTTCGCCTTCCCGCGGCTGGCCGATCATGGTCAGACCCAGATAGCCGGTCGCGCCGTTGATGCCGAGCACGCCGAGCGCGGTGGAGATCGGCGCGAGCCCGGGATCGACGCGCATGTCCACCTCGCTGCCGTCGCAGACGCAGTAGTCCTGCCAGCCGAACCGGCCCATCAGCGTCTCGCCCTCGGCAACGTGCCCACTGCGCGAGGAGACCACTTCGCCGACGGCGAAGCTGCGCATCGGGGTGCCGAGCGGCACGGGCTTCGCATAGTTGGCCCCCGCCGCGATCCAGCCGCGCATCGCCGGGTCGATCGACAGGAAGCGGTTGCGCACCACGAACTGGCCCTCGGCCGGTTCCGGCAAGGGCGCCTCGCGCAGCTCCCACAGCTCCGGCGTGATGGTGGGCGAGGGGCGTGCGACGAGGACCATCTGGCGGTTGGTGGTCGGAAGCGAAGGCATGGTCCTGCTCGGGTTGTTCGGGGTGAGGCGACAGCAGTAGCGCATCCGGCGCGGAACGGGGAGGGGCGATGGGGCGTGGACCGGCGCTGCCGGCCGTCCTATCACTTCCGTTCCGGCCCGGCGGACGGGGCTGAAGGGCGAAATGGAGAAGGCAATGAAGGCGCAGGTCCTGCATCAGTTTGGCGGCGTGGAGAACTTCCGGTTGGAGGAGCTGCCCGTTCCGGAGCCGAAGCCGGGCTATGTGCGGATCCGGGTGAAGGCGACCAGCGTCAACCCGGTGGACTACAAGATCCGGCGGGCCGGGCCGCCCTGGGCGCCGGACCTGCCGGGGGTGCTGGGCTTCGACGTCGCCGGCATCATCGATGCGGTCGGGCCCGGCGTGGAGGCCTTCGCGGTGGGCGACGCCGTCTATGGCTGCGCCGGGAGCGTCCGGGGCGAGACCGGCGCCGATGCCGAGTACATGCTGGCCGACGCGCGGCTGATCGCGCACAAGCCGGCCAGCCTCGACTTTCCCGAGGCGGCGGCGTTGCCGCTGGTGACCATCACGGCGTGGGAGGCGCTGTTCGACCGGGCGGCGATCCAGCCTGGCCAGACCGTGCTCGTGCACGGCGGGGCCGGTGGTGTCGGGCATGTGGCGATCCAGCTCGCGGCCGAGCGCGGCGCCCGGGTGTTCGCCACGGTGTCGAGCGAGGAGAAGGCCCGTATCGTCCGCGAGCTGGGCGCCGAGGATACGATCAACTACCGCGGCGAGATGGTGGAGACCTACGTGCGCCGGCTCACGGACCGGGTCGGCTTCGATGTCGTGCTTGACGCGACCGGCGGCAGCGACCTGGAGCGGTCGTTCGAGGCGGCCCGGCTGAACGGGCAGGTGGTGACCATCGTCTCCCAGTACAGCGCGGACCTCGGAACCATGCACCGCAAGGGCCTGTCGCTGCACGTCGTGTTCATGCTGATCCCGCTGATCCACGGCGTCGGCCGCGAGCGCCACGGCGAGATCCTGCGGCAGGCGGCGGCGCTGGCGGACAAGCGGCGGCTGCGCCCGCTGCTCGACCGGGAG
>CALKHQ010000275.1 GCA_937988735.1 uncultured Alphaproteobacteria bacterium | reverse complement strand
TGACGACGGACGCCAGACAGGCGCCGACGACAAGGCCCGCACTTCCTGTCCGCCACCGGCGGATCCGCACATCGCTCATCGCTGTTCTCCCTCTGGAGGCCCCGGGATTGTGGTCCACGCCTCGTCGCGTGCGGTCAGCCGAGCGCACCCTCCGCACGCAGCGTGTCGATCGCCGCACTGTCCAGCGCCAGCCAGTCGGCCAGCACCGCCTCGGTGTCCTCGCCCAGCATCGGCGGATGATGACGGTAGGTGATCGGCGTCTCCGACAGCTTCAGCGGGCTGCCGATCAGCGGCACCGTGCCGTCGCCGCCGGCGGCCGGGTGGCGCATGGCGATGCGCATCTCGCGCGCGGCGGTGTGCGGGTCGGCGAACACGTCGGCGATGGTGTTGACCGGACTGCAGGGGACGCCGACGGCGGCGAGACCCTCGATCCACTCGGCCCGGGTCTTGCGGGCCATGTAGGCCGGCATCGCCGCGTAGAGCGCCTCCCGGTTGCGGACCCGGTCGGCATTCGTCTGGAAGCGGGGGTCGGCGGCGAGGTCGGCGGCGCCGGCGAAGCGGCACCAGCGCTGGAACTGTGCGTCGTTGCCGACCGCGAGGATCACGTGCCCGTCGGAGGCGGCGAAGACGGAGTAGGGCACGATGTTCGGGTGCTCGTTGCCGCGGCGATGCGGATTGACCCCGGAAATCAGGTAGTTGGTGCCCTCGTTGATCAGCCAGGCGATCTGGCAGTCGAGCAGGCAGACGTCGATGTGCTGGCCCTTTCCGGTGCGGTCGCGGTGGCGGAGCGCGGCAAGGATGGCGGTGGCGGCGTACATTCCCGTCATCACGTCGGCGATGCCGACGCCGACCTTGGTCGGCGGTCCGTCGGGCTGGCCGGTGATGCTCATGATGCCGCCCATCGCCTGGGCAAGAAGGTCGTAACCCGGTCGGTCGGCATAGGGGCCGTATTGACCGAAACCCGTTATGGAACAGTAGACTAGACCGGGAAACTCGTCTTTGAGCTGATCATAGCCGAGCCCGTAGGCCGCGAGCGCGCCGACCTTGAAGTTCTCGATGAGGATGTCCGCCCTGGCCAGCAACCGGCGGACCAGAGCTTGGCCCGCAGGGTGGGCAAGATCAATGGTGATCGACCGCTTGTTGCGGTTGGAGGAGAGGTAGTAGGCGCTCTCGGTGGTGTCCTCGCCGTCCGGGCCCCTGAGGTAGGGCGGACCCCACTTGCGGGTGTCGTCGCCGAAGCCCGGACGCTCCACCTTCACCACGTCCGCGCCGAGATCGCCGAGCATCTGGGTGCAGGTCGGCCCGGCGAGGATACGGCTGAGGTCGAGGATGCGCACTCCGTCCAGCGGCCCCGTCATGGTCGTTCCTCCCGGCGCTCCTTGCGTCGCCGGCATCAATAACATGGCGGGCGACGGCCACAACAGTTGCCGCTATGCTGAGCGCGCCTCAGGGGGATAGGATGTCCACGACAGACGCAATTGCAACGGATTACGCGACGA
This sequence comes from uncultured Alphaproteobacteria bacterium, assembly GCA_937988735.1. Taxonomy (GTDB): domain Bacteria; phylum Pseudomonadota; class Alphaproteobacteria; order CALKHQ01; family CALKHQ01; genus CALKHQ01. Next base: position 4,403 of record CALKHQ010000275.1, on the reverse strand, counting down.
AGTTTCCACAGGCCATCATCCGGCCGTTCGGCGGCGTGTGGCCCGCGATCGACGACAGCGCCTTCATCGCGCCCGGCGCGGTGGTGATCGGCGACGTCGTTATCGGGCCGCAGTCGAGCATCTGGTACGGAGTCGTCGTGCGCGGCGACGACCATGCCATCCGGATCGGCGCCCGCACCAACATCCAGGACGGCACGATCATCCACGTGTTCAACGACGGGCGCAGCACCTTCCCGACCGAGATCGGAGACGACGTGATCGTCGGCCACGGCGCCAAGCTGCACGGCTGCAGGCTGGACAACGGCTGTCTGATCGGCATCGGCGCGATCGTGCTGGACGGCGCGGTGATCGAGCGCCAGGCGCTCGTCGCCGCCGGCTCCGTCGTCGCGCCGGGCAAGGTGGTGCCGGAGGGCCAGCTCTGGGCCGGCAACCCCGCCCGGTACAAGCGGGACCTCACCGACGAGGAGCGCGGCTACCTGGGCTGGAACGTCGGCCACTACGTGCGGACCGCCGCGGCGCACAAGGCGCTGGGATAGGTTCGCCCACATCCGCGGCGCGCCGGGCAACGCGGTTGAGGCCGGGGCAGCTTTGCGCCAATGTCCGGGCCGGACCGCAGGAGGACGGGAGCCGATGCTGCGCGAGACATTCAGAGCCAGCCGGATCATTCCGGTGATCACCATCGACGACGTGGACCGGGGCGTGGCGCTGTGCCGCGCGCTGGCGGCCGGCGGGCTCACCACCCTCGAGATCACGCTGCGCACGCCGGTGGCGCTGGACGCGCTGACGGCGGTGAAAGCGGCCCTGCCGGAGGCGACGGTCGGGGTCGGCACGGTGATGACGCCGGCGCAGCTGAAGGAAGCAGAGGCGCGCGGCGCCGCCTTCGCCGTGTCGCCGGGCCTCACCGACGCGCTGATCGCGGCCGCGGCGCAGTCGGCGATCCCGCTGCTGCCGGGGGCGGTGACGGTGTCCGAGATCATGCGGGCGCGGGAGGCAGGTTTTACCCTCCTCAAGTTCTTCCCGGCGGAATCCTCCGGTGGCATCGCCACGCTGAAGGACTATGCGCCGGTGTTCCCGGACGTCGCCTTCTGCCCGACCGGCGGCATCACCATGGAGAATGCGCGGGACTACCTTGCGCAGACGAACGTGGTCTGCACCGGCGGCACCTTCATGATCCCGAAGGACCGGGCGGCGGCTGGCGACTGGCCGGCGGTGGAGACGGCCGCGCGGGCGGCGCGCGCGCTCGGCTGACGCCCCCGCCGCCTCAGTCGCGGTCACGGGCGGCCGGCTCCTCCGGCTCGTCGGTCGAATGCGGCGGCTCCTCGCCGCCGGCGCGCTGGCGGCTGGGCCCGCGGGCGGTCAGCAGGTTCTGGGCGGAGATGACGAGCCCGACGTGGGAGAAGGCCTGGGGGAAGTTGCCGAGCTGGCGCTTTGCCCGCGGATCGTACTGCTCCGACAGCAGTCCCAGGTCGTTGCGCACGGCAAGCAGGCGCTCGAACAGCCGGCGCGCGTCGCCGTAGCGGCCGAGCAGGACATAGGCATCTACCAGCCAGAAGCTGCAGACGAGGAAGGTGCCTTCCCCGCCGGACAGGCCGTCGTCGGTCCGTTCCACGCGATAGCGGTGCAGCAGCCCGTCAACGAGGAGCTCGCGCTCGATCGCCTCGACGGTACCGCGGTAGCGGGGATCGTCGGGCGCGAGGAACCCCACCGGGGCGAGCAGCAGCAGCGAGGCGTCGAGGCCGTCGCCGCCGTAGTGCTGGACGAAGCAGTTGCGCTTCGGGTCGAAGCCGTGGGTCTCCACGTCGCGGCGGATCTCGTCGCGGATCGCCCGCCAGCGGTCCGCCGGCCCTTCCTGGCCGAAGTCCTCGACCGCCCGGATCCCGCGGTCAAAGGCGACCCAGCACATGACCTTGGAGTAGGTGAAGTGCTGCGGCCCGCCGCGGACCTCCCAGATTCCGGCATCCGGCTCGCGCCAGGCGCGTTCCAGGTTGCGCAGCAGGACACGCTGGAAATGCCAGGCCGCATTCGACGGCGCGATGTGCGACCGGCGGCCGGCGTGGAGCGAGTCCATCAGCTCTCCGTAGACATCGTGCTGGACCTGGCCGTGGGCGGCATTGCCGATGCGCACCGGCCGGCTGCCCTCGTAGCCGGCGAGCCAGGGCAGGGTGATCTCCGTCAGCCGCCGCTCTCCGGCCAGCCCGTACATGATCTGGAGCTGCTCCGGATGGCCGGCGGCCGCCCGCAGCAGCCACTCCCGGAAGGCGTTCGCCTCGGCGAAGTAGCCGGCGTTGACGAAGGCGTAGAGCGTCAGCGTCGCGTCGCGGATCCAGCAGTAGCGGTAGTCCCAGTTGCGCTCTCCGCCGATCTCCTCCGGCAGCGAGGTGGTCGGCGCGGCGACCAGCGCGCCGGTGAGGCGGTTGGTCATGGCCTTGAGGGTGATCAGCGAGCGGACGATCGCGTCGCGCCAGCTTTCCGGCGTGCCTTCGGGCAGCCTGCAGCGGCCGGACCATTCGCGCCACCAGTGGGCCGTCCGCTGCAGCGCCACCTCGCGGTCCTCGACGAACCGGGGCTCGCTCTGGGAGGGGTGGTAGGCGAGGGTGAACAGCGCCCGCTCGTCGGGGGTGACGGTGAAGCTGGCGACCGTCTTCAGGTTCTCGCCGTGGATGCGCACGTTGGTCGCGAGTTCCACCGCGTCCGGGCCGGCGACGGCGCGGAAGCCGTAGTCGCGCTTGCGCACCCATGGCACGGCCTGGCCATAGCCGAAGCGCAGCACCAGCTCCATTTCCATCGGCACCGCGCCCTCGACCGCACGCACGATGCGGACCAGCTCCGCGGTTTCGGCGGAGGCGCCCGGCGGCATGAAGTCGGTGACGGTGACGACGCCGTCGTCGGTCTCGAACCGCGTCTCCAGGATGGCTGTTCCCGCCAGGTAGCAGCGGCTGGACGCGCGGACCGGGCCGCGGGGCCGGATCAGCCAGCGTCCGTTCTCGGCGGTGCCGAGCAGGGCGGCGAAGCAGGCGTCGGAGTCGAAGCGCGGCAGGCACAGCCAGTCGATCGAGCCGTCCCGGCCGACCAGCGCGCATGTGGCCATGTTGCCGATGAAGCCGTAGTCCTCGATTGCGGGCATTACCGAGGGAAAATCGGCGGCCGGGGAAAGGTTCCACCGGCGCCGGCGGTCGTTGCGTGCGGCAATCCGCGCGGCGCCCGCGCGTCCGCTCCTGCGACCGGTTGCCGGCCTCTTAACCGGGCCTTCACCACGGGCTGCTACGCCCGTGCCATGAGCAGCAACGCAACGACGCGCGGACGCGGTCTCAGCCGTCGCGGATTTCTCGCGGGCGCGGCCGGGCTGGCGGCCGCCTTTGGCCTTGCCGGTCCCGCCTCCGCCAGCGGGCCATCCATCTACCGGGCGAACGGCGGCGTGTTCGGCTCCGTCACCCGCCCGTCGGTCGGCCCGCTGTTCGGGCCGGATCAGACGGCGAGCCCCTGGCGCGGGCCGACGGAGTTCGGGCTCGGGCCGCGCACCATCGGCCTCGTCCACGCCCATACCGGTGAACGGGTGGATGCCACCTACTGGCAGCGCGGCGCTTACGACCAGCTCGAGGTCGCGCGGCTCAACGCCTTCATGCGCGACTGGCGCACCGACGAGATCATCGGCATGGACCCGAAGCTCTACGACATCCTGTGGTCGCTGGGGCAGTCCATCGGCCGCGACCCCGAGTTCACCGTGCTCTCCGCCTATCGCTCGCGGGCCACGAACGAGATGCTGATCCGCACCGGTCACACCGGCGTCGCCCGCGACAGCCTCCACATGTACGGCAAGGCGGTAGACATCACGCTGCCCGGCTCGCCGCTGGCGACGCTGCACCGGGCGGCGGTGGCGCTGCAGGCGGGCGGCGTCGGCTACTACCCCAGCAGCAACTTCGTCCACGTCGATACCGGTCGCGTCCGCACCTGGTAGCGCCGCATCCGCCCGGGCTGTGGCACAATCGCCCGAGTCCATCAGGCGGAGGTGCCATGCCCGAAGGCGCACGGACGGACGTCGCCGCGTGTCCCGGCGCACTCAACGATTACGGCGCGCTTGCGCTGGTGGCGCTCCGCCACCCGCGGGACGCCTTTGCCAGCCGCGAGAAGATCGCGGCCGAATGGCGCGCGCTCGGCTATCACGCCGCGCCCGATTTCGATGCTGCGATCGCCGAATATGATGCGTTCGTCGCCGCGCTGGAGGCCGACGGGGCCGCCATCCTCTGGCTGCCGGGCGGCCCGCGGCTCTCGATCGACAGCCTCTATGTCCGCGACGCCGCCATCGTCGTCCCCGGCGGTTGTGCGGCGGCGGCGATGGGCAAGCCCGCACGGGCGGCGGAGCCGGAGGTGGCGGCCACCGCCTTTGCCGCCGCCGGAGTGCCGGT
>CALKHQ010000274.1 GCA_937988735.1 uncultured Alphaproteobacteria bacterium | reverse complement strand
TGATCATCCCGTCCTTCGCCGAGCGCTACCTCTCCACCGCCCTGTTCGAGGATCTCGGCTGAGATGGAGCTGACCGACGCCCAGTTCGAGCGCTACGCCCGCCACCTGATCCTGGACGAGGTCGGCGACGAGGGGCAGGCGCGGCTGCTGTCCGCCCGGGTGGCACTGATCGGGGCCGGCGGCCTCGGCGCCCCGGCGGCGCTCTACCTCGCGGCCGCGGGCGTCGGCCGGCTCACCATCATCGACGACGACGCGGTGGACCTGTCCAACCTGCAGCGGCAGATCATCCACACCACGCAGCAGGTGGGGCGGCCGAAGACCGAAAGCGCGCGGGAGATGCTGGCCGCGATCAATCCGGACGTCGCTGTGGAGACGCGGCCGGAGCGGCTGGTGACCGACAATGCGGGAGAGCTGCTGGCCGGCCACGACCTGGTGCTCGACGGCAGCGACAACTTCGCCACCCGCTATGCCGCCAACGACGCCTGCTACCGCCTCGGCATTCCGCTGCTGTCCGGCGCGCTGCTGCGGTTCGAGGCACAGATAGGGCTGTTCCAGGCCCATCTGGGGCCGCCGCACCCGTGCTACCGCTGCCTGTTTCCGGCCCCGCCGCCGCCCGACCTGGTGCCGCGCTGCGACCAGGCCGGCATCCTTGGCGCGGTTGCCGGCGTCGCCGGCACCCTGATGGCGACGGAGGCGCTGAAGCTGCTGCTCGGCCTCGGCGAATCCCTTTCCGGCCGGCTGCTGCTCTACGACGCGCTGGAGCCGCGCTTCACCATGATGCGCGCGGGGCGCGACCCCGACTGCGCGCTGTGCGGCGCCGGTGCCGTCAGCAGTCCGGATCCGCGATCGTGATCATGTGGCCCCGGACCACGTCCGGGGCCTGGCTGCCGCGCACCACCACGACCCGCCAGCCGCCCGCCTCGGCGCAGGCGGTTGCGGCGCCCGCCTCCGGCGCGAGGCCGGCGAGGTCGCCGATCACCTGCCGCACCGGCGACGGCGCAGTATGGTCGGGTTCGGGATTGAGGATCACCTGGTCCTGCGGGGCCACAACCCCGGGCGACGGCCGGGCTTCCTCCGCCTGCGCCGTCGCGCCCACCATCACTGCCACCGTCGCGGCCAGCCACCATCGCATGGCGTCCGCCCCCCTCAGCCGAAGCCCTGCATCGAGCGAGAGGAGCAGCGTGAACCCGCGCGCCGGGGCGGTCAATATTCGGTCGTCAGCACCCGGTCCGGCGGGGTGTGGCCGTCGGCGTGGCTCTGGATGTTGAGCAGCACCCGCTCGCCCATCGCGATCCGGCCCTCCAGCGTGGCCGAGCCCATGTGCGGCAGCAGCACCACGTTCTCCAGCTTCAGCAGCCGCGGGTCGATCGCCGGCTCGTGCTCGAACACGTCGAGGCCGGCGCCGGCGAGCTCGCCCGACATCAGGCGTTCGACCAGCGCATTCTCGTCCACCACCTCGCCGCGCGAGGTGTTGACCAGATAGGCGTGCGGCTGCATCAGCGCGAGCCGGCGGGCGTTGAGCAGGTGGTAGGTCGCCGGCGTGCGCGGGCAGTGGACCGACACGATATCGACATGGGCGAGCATCTGGTCGAGGCTCTCCCAGTAGGTCGCCTCAAGCGCCCGGGCGATGTCCGGATGCACCCGCCGCCGGTTGTGGTAGTGGATGGAGAGGCCGAAGCCGCGCGCGCGGCGTGCGACCGCCTGGCCGATCCGTCCCATGCCGACGATGCCCAGCCGCTTCCCGGAGATCCGCCGGCCGAGCATGGTGGTCGGCCCCCAGCCGGCCCAGCGGCCGGAGCGGACGAGCCGCTCCCCCTCGGCCAGCCGCCGCGGCACCGCGAGGATCAGCGCCATCGTCATGTCGGCGGTGTCCTCCGTCAGCACGCCCGGGGTGTTGGAGACCGCGATCTTCCGCCGGGTCGCCGCGGCGAGGTCGATGTGATCGACGCCGGTGCCGAAGGAGGCGATCAGCCTGAGCTGCGGCCCGGCGGCGGCGATCACATCGGCGTCGATGCGGTCCGTCACCGTCGGCACCAGCACGTCCGCCTCGGCCACCGCCGCCTTCAGCTCGTCCTGGCTCATCGGATGGTCGTCGCTGTTCAGCCGGGCGTCGAACAGCTCCATCAGCCGGGTTTCGATCAGCTCCGGCAGCTTGCGGGTCACGAAAACCTTCAGGTCGCGATGGGCCATTGTGCCTCCTCGAAGGGCCTGCGGTAGCAAGCCGGGGCACCGATGTCCAGCCGCGCCCCGGCGCGGGGGCGGGCGGCGGGTTGACCGCCGCGCGGCCCGGCGTGCACAGATGATGGCCTTCCCCGCGCCCCGCCGCTCCGAGTCGATCCGCCCAGGAATGGACGCATGAGTCTCGATGCCACCGGCCAGCCCGATGCCCGCAGCCGCGGGTCGTGGCCGCTGGCGCGCCGGCTGGCGCGGGGGGCGATGCCGGTACTGCTGGCGATGGCGTTCTTTGCCGCCGGCCTGGGGCCGGGGCGGGATGCGAGCGGCGATGCGGGCGCGCCGAACCTGCCGCGGTTCATGTCGCTGAAGTCCAGTCCGGCCAACGTGCGCCGCGGGCCCGGGCGCGATCACGAGATCCTGTGGGTGTACAACCAGCCCCTGCTGCCGGTGGAGGTGATCGCCGAGCACCAGGACTGGCGGCGCATCCGCGACTGGGAAGGCGACGAGGGCTGGGTGTTCCAGGCGCTGCTGACCAGTCGCCGCCGCGTCATCGTCGTCGGCAGCGCCGCCACCCTCCACCGCGAGCCCGACCCCGGCGCCGCCGCGGTGGCGATCGCCGAGCCGGGCGTGGTCGGCGACCTGCTGGCCTGCCGGAGCGACTGGTGCGAGATCGACGCCGGCGGCCACGAGGGCTGGGTCCAGCGGACCGCCATCTGGGGCGTCTACCCGCACGAGGTGTTCGAGGAGGACTGACCGCCCGAAGCACCTCAGCCGCGCAGCCGCGCCGGATCGAAGGGCGGCAGGCGGGCGGGGTCGAAAGGGGTGAGGTCCACGTGTGCGGCGGCGCCGTCGAGTATCAGCTCGGCCATCGCCTCGCCCGTTGCCGGTGCATTCAGCATGCCCCAGACGCTGTGGCCGGTGGCGACATAGGCGCCCGCGACGCCCGGCACCGCGCCGATCAGCGGCAGCCCGTCCCGGGTCACCGGCCGGAAGCAGGCCTGGGCCGCAAGGATCTCGGCGTCGGCCAGCACCGGCGACAGCGCCCGGCACATCGCCTCCAGTCGCGGAATCGCGCCGGGGTCGGGCGCCACCGCCGACGGGTCGACCGGCAGCGGGCTCTCGCTGGAAATGGCGCAGACATAGGTGGTGCCGTCGGGGCGCGGATACACTTCCGGCGTCCATGCACCCGTATCGTCGCGCCAGTCGAGGAACAGGGATTCCGCCGGCACCCGCTCGCCGGTGGCGAAGACCAGGCTGTGGCCCTTGAGCCCGTACACACCGGGAAGGGGCAGCCAGCGTGCCGCCAGCACCGACCACGGGCCCATGGCGACGACCACTGCGTCCGCCGGCACGGTGACGCCGCCAACTTGGACGCCGCTGACCCTGTCCCCCGCGCGCACGAGGCCGGTGATGCGGCCGATGCGGATTTCCGCCCCCGCCGCCTCGGCCTCGGCGGCCAGCGTGCGGGTGAACAGGGCGGGGTGGATCTGCGCCGTCGTGTCCGGCCCGCCGAGGCGCCGGGTCAGCGTCACCTGCGACGACAGCCATGGCCGACTCCCCCCGGCGACGGCCCGGCGCCGCGGTCCGGCGAAGCCGGCGTAGGTGTCGAGCCGGCGGTACCCCCAGCGGGCAGCGCCATCCAGCTCCGAGGCGAGATCGGCGTGGAGGGCGAAGCTGCGACGGGCGAGGGCCGCGAGCGGGCTGCCATCGCACCAGTCCAGCGCAAGGAAGCCGCCCGACTTGCCGGAAGCCGCACAGGCGACCGCGGCGCATTCGATCAGGG
>CALKHQ010000273.1 GCA_937988735.1 uncultured Alphaproteobacteria bacterium | reverse complement strand
CGACGCCGTTCCGCGCGAGGGACTCCACGCCCGGCACCGCAACCGCACCGTCCGCGACATCGCGCATGACGTGCTGACGATCAGCACCGCCGGGCTCCAGGCCCGCGCCCGCAAGGACGGGTTCGGCCGCGACGAGCGCGCCTTCCTCGAGCCGCTGCTCGACATCGTCGAAACCGGCCTCAGCCCCGCCGAGCGCAAGCTCGAGGCCTACCGCACCCGCTGGGGCGGCCGCATCGAGCCGCTGTTCCGCGAACACGCCTACTGAGACACCCGCCCGGCCGGAACCTCACCTGCCGTCTTCGCGAACCGCGATGCGCCCGGCGGGCGTTCGATCGCGCCCTTGCGCCGACGCGCATGTGTACTATATAGGACACAGTTATCACCGAAGGGAACAAGGGGTGAGCGACTTCGGCGCCCATGTCCGCAAGGCCCGCGAGGCGAAGCTGACGCAGGACAGGCGATACAGCCTGCGGCAGGTCGCGCAGCGGATCGGCGTCGAGCCCGCCTACCTCAGCAAGGTCGAGCGCGGGGAGACGGCGCCGCCGGGAGAGGAGACGATCCGGGCGCTCGCCCGCGAACTGGACGAGGACACCGATGTCCTGCTGGCGCTCGCCGGAAAGGTGTCGAGCGACCTGAAGGAGATCATCCTGCGCCGCCCGCGGCTGTTCGCCGACCTGCTGCGCCAGCTCAAGCAAGCGCCCGACCACGCCATCCTGCGCCTGGTCCGCGAGGTGAAGGACGGCGACTGGTGAGCCTGCTGCACCGCCATCAAGGAGGAGGCGACGATGCCCGTATATCTCGACCGCGACGAGCTGATCTTCCACGCCGACGACGTGCATCCGGACGCGCGCTTCTCGCTCGCCTTCCAGCGGACGCTGCGGATTCCCGACGACGGCCGCGACCACCCCCTGCCCCCGGGGCTGGGCCGCTTTCCGCTGCGCCATGTCGAGGATCATGCCGACCGGCTGCCGCAGGGCTGGGTCACGCGCGGCGGGGTGATGTTCCCGATGTACCAGGCCGAGGCGATGTGGATCCTGTTTTCGGGAGGGGGCTATCCCTTCGCGGTCAAGATCGCGGCCGGCAAGATCAACGCGGTCAGCGGCGAGCGCTGGTCGCCCGGGCTGAACCGCGACCCGCAGGACTACTGCGTGCTGCCGGAACAGCCGTGGCTCGATGGCTATGCGGTGGAGCGGGGCGTCATCCGCCAGTTCGTCGCCATGCCGCTCGGCCAGGGCTACACCGCCGAGGAACAGCTCACCGGCGCGGCGGAATGGGGCGGCGTGCAGATCGTCGCCTATCCGATGAAGGCCGAACGCTGGGAGGAGCTCCGGCGCCGGCGGGCCAAGGAGATGCGGGTCTACGCCATGCGGGCGCCGATGGTGGCCGAAAGCGCCGCCATGGGCCTCGCGCCCGGCGGGCGGATGCGGCAGGTGATCGTTCGCGACCGCCGCCCGCTGGACGTCTGGGACCAGCGTCACGGCCTCCGTTGCCACGTCGCGATCCTGAACAGCGCAGACTGGGCGGCCGCCACCGGCAGCCCCGCGCCGCAGCCGCCGGTATCGGCCCGCGACTACACCGCCGCCGGCCTGCCCTGGTACGACTACTATGCGGAGGCGCCGGCCGTCCCCGGGGCAGCAGCGCTGGCATCGCTGAAGAGCGTCGCCGCCCTGGCGCGCGAGCGCCATGGCGACGCGGGCGATCTGGCGGAGCCGGTCCCGGTCCAGCGGGTGCTGCGCATCGGCCAGACCCCGGGCCGCGCCGTCACGAGCGCATTCTGAGCACGGCGACCCTGGCCGCGGAGCCTACGGCTTCGGGTTGGCGGCGAGGATCGAGCGGCGGATCTGGCGCGTGCGCTCGAACAGCTCGTACATCGCCGGTCCGTCGCCGCGGCGTATCGCGCGCTTGAGGCGGGTCAGGTCCTCGTCGAACCGGCTCAGCACCTCCAGCACCGCCTCGCGGTTGGCGAGGAAGATGTCGCGCCACATCGTGGGATCGGAGGCGGCGATGCGCGTGAAGTCGCGGAAGCCGCCGGCGGAGAACTTGATCACCTCCGCCTGCAGGTCGTGCTCCAGGTCGGTGGCAGTGCCGACGATGGTGTAGGCGATGGCGTGCGGCAGGTGAGAGGTCAGCGCGAGTACCAGGTCGTGGTGCGACGCGTCCATCAGCTCCACCGACATGCCGCAGCGCTCCCACAGCGCCTTCACCCGTGCGACGGCCTGGGGATCGGTCCCTTTCGGCGGCGTCAGGATGCAGCGGCGCGCGTCGAACAGCTCGGCGAAGGCGGCCTCCGGCCCCGAGTTCTCCGTTCCCGCCACCGGGTGCCCGGGCACCAGCGCCACCCCTTCCGGAAGGTGCGGCGCCAGATCGGCGATGACGGTCGCCTTGACGGAGCCCACGTCGGTGACGACAGCACCGGCGGTCAGCGCCGGCCCGATCTCTGCCGCGAGCGCCCGGTAGGCGCCGAGCGGCACCGCGATCACCACCAGGTCCGCCCCCGCCACCGCGTCCCGCGGGTCGAGGGTGGCCGCATCGACCATGCCGCGCTCGCGGGCGACGGCGAGCGTACGTTCGGACCGGGCGCAGCCGGTGACATGGCCAACCGCGCCCTCGCGCCGGGCGCGGAGCGCAAGCGAGCCGCCGATCAGGCCGAGGCCGATCACGGCGACCCGTTCGAACAGGGGAGCCGGGGTGTCCATCAGTCCTGCAGGCACGCACGGAGCGCGTCAACGAGGGCGCGGTTCTGGTTGGGGAGCCCGACCGTGATCCGCAGCGCGTCGGTGAGGCCGTAGGCGCCGACCGGCCGCACCAGGATCCCGCGCTCGGCGAGGAAACCGGCGATCTTGGCCGGCGTCTTGCCGATGCGTTTCGGGAACCGGACCAGCACGAAGTTGCCGGCATCGCCGGGGACCTCCAGCCCCAGTTCGCGCATCGCGTCCGCCAGCCACGGGCGCCACGTCGCGTTGTGCTCGACAGAGCGCTGCTGATGGCCGAGATCGTCCAGCGCGGCGATCCCGGCGGCCTGGGCGGGGGTGCTGACGTTGAACGGGCCGCGGACCCGGTTCAGCACGTCCGCCACCGCCGGCGGGCAGTAGGCCCAGCCGAGGCGCAGCGCCGCCAGCCCGTGCAGCTTGGAGAAGGTGCGCAGCATCACGACGTTGTCGCCCGCGCCCACGCTCTCGCGGACCAGCGACGCGCCGGGATCGTAGATCGCCTCGGTCATGAACTCCGCATAGGCGGAATCCAGCACCAGCAGCACCTGCGGCGGCAGGCCGGCGCGAAGGCGGCGGATCTCGGCCGAGGGCAGCCAGGTCCCGGTGGGATTGTTCGGGTTGGCGAGAAACACGATCGTCGTGCCGGGAACGCTGCCGGCCGCGATCAGGCCGTCCACGCTCGCCCGGTAGTCGACCTCCGGCACCGCCACCGGCGTCGCGCCGACGGCAAGGGTCGAGAGGTGGTACATCAGGAAGCCGTACTGGCTGAACACCACCCGGTCGCCGACGCCGGCATAGGCACGGGCGCAGAGGGCGATCAGCTCGTCGGAACCGGCGCCGCAGACGATGCGGTCCGCTTCCAGCTCGTGGGCGTCGGCGATCGCCTCGCGCAGGGCGACCGCACCGCCGTCGGGGTAGAGGTGGAGATCGCCGGCGAGGTCGCAATAGGCCTCACGAGCGCGCGGCGAGCAGCCCAGCGCGTTCTCGTTCGACGCCAGCCGGACCGGCTCGTCGTGACCGGCCGCGCTCCGGGCGCCGGGAACATAGGGTGCGATGTCGAGAATGCCGGGGCGCGGAACCGGCCCGGCGACGTTGGACCGAACGCCGGCGGACCGGCTGGTGCGCTCAGCCATGACGTTCAACCCGTGTACCGTCCAGCGGGGCGGGGAAGCCGCCGAAGTGGACGATGCGGTGAATGTGGCCGCGCGCCGCCTCCCGGACCCGTTCCAGCCGCGCGTCGTCCACCGCGATGAAGTCGTCCAGCTCGACCAGCACCCGGTTCAGCGGGGACGTCTCCGGCGCGCGCCAGGACATCAGGTCGCGTACCATCCACCCGGCCTGGCGCAGGCCGTCGGCGACGCTGGCCCGGCTGTAGTCGCGGTCGAACTCGACGACGAGAAGGCTCTTGTCGTCGCCGCTCGCCTCCGGCTCAGCGCCAGCGGCAACCGCAACCGCGCCACCCTGGGCCATCCGCGACGTGGGCGGCACCACGAACGGCAGCCGGGCGATCACGCGCGGCTGCGGCCCGTCCACGTCGAGCATCTGCGCCCACCACGGCGCCGGGTCGTCGTCCAGCGGCATCGGCATCACGACGATGGTGCGCTCGTTCTCGCGCAGGCGGCGCAGGATCACCGGCATGTCCATGCAGTGCTCCAGCTTCGGCGCCGAGCCGAAATGCTCGCGGCTGAGGTCCCACAGCCCGCCGTCGCCGCAGACGAGCACCGTGAGCCCGCCCTGATGCGCCTCGATTGCGCCGGCGATGAGTTCCCGCCAGATGCGGGCGACGGAGAGCACCGGCACCTCGCCCTGCAGCCGCGCGACCATCGTGCGGATGATCTGGGCCTCGCGCGCCGGGCGGAACGGGCGGCTGTTGCCCTGCACCTTCTTCGCCACCGCCACCTGGCGCGACAGCGCGGTCCGCTGCCGGATCAGGTCGCAGAGCCGGGCGTCGATGGCGTCGATCCGGGTGCGGATCTCGGCCAGGTCCGGCGCGTCGCCCGGTCGCTCCGGACCGCCGACCCCGGTGACGGCAGCGTCGGGAGGCGCGGAGCCGGTAGTGGCGTCGTCCGGAACGTTGGCAGCCATGTCGTGCAGTCTTGTGGTGGCGATAGCGTGGCAAGTAGTAGCCAGCAGCCCTGCGGAAGGCAAAAGGAAAGCAGGTGTGACGGCGGCCCTTGCCCGGGCGGGCAAGCTGTGTCAGCTTCCGCCGCTTCCTGCGGCCGGCCGGACCGCCCTATATAGTCCCCCCGCGCCCGCAATGCCCGTGACGCCATGAGCAAGATCTCGATCGTCCGCAACGCCGACCTCTATTTCCGAGACCTGCCCGGCCACCGCGCCCGGCTGGCAACGGACAGTCCGCTGGTGCTGGACTGCGGGGCGGAGCTGTCGCCCATCACCATCGCATACCAGACCTATGGCCGCCTGAACGCGGACCGGAGCAATGCGATCCTGGTCTGTCACGCGCTGACTGGTGACCAGTATGCGGCCGAGGTCCACCCCATCACCGGCAAGGACGGCTGGTGGTCGATGGTGATCGGCCCCGGCAAGCCGATCGACACTGACCGCTTCTTCGTGATCTGCAGCAACGTGCTGGGCGGCTGCATGGGCTCGTCGGGCCCGCTGGACATCAACCCCGCCACCGGGCGGCCGTGGACGCTGGACTTCCCGGTCATCACCATCGGCGACATGGTGCGGGCGCAGAAGCTGCTGATCGACCATCTGGGGATCGAGCGGCTGTTCTGCGTCATCGGCGGCTCGATGGGCGCGATGCAGGTGCTGCAGTGGGCGGCGGACTATCCGGAGCGGGTGGCGACCGCCGTGCCGATCGCCGGCGCCGCGCGCCATTCGGCGCAGAACATCGCCTTCCACGAGGTGGGGCGGCAGGCGATCATGGCCGACCCCGACTGGTGCGGCGGCGACTATGCCGCGCAGGGCAAGAACCCGACCCGCGGGCTCGCGGTCGCGCGGATGACGGCGCACATCACCTACCTGTCGGAACAGGCGCTGCACCGGAAGTTCGGCCGGCGGCTGCAGGACCGCACGCGGGTGAGCTACGGCTTCGATGCGGACTTCCAGGTAGAGAGCTACCTGCGCCACCAGGGCATCACCTTCGTCGACCGCTTCGACGCCAACAGCTACCTCTACATCACCCGGGCGATGGACTACTTCGACCTGGCGGCAGAGCACGGCGGCACGCTGGCAAATGCCTTCCGCAACACGCCGGTCCGCTTCTGCGTCATCTCGTTCAGCGGCGACTGGCTGTTCCCGACCTCGGAGAGCCGGGAGCTGGTGCGGGCGCTGAACGCAGTCGCCGCCAATGTCAGCTTCTCGGAAATCGACAGCGACAAGGGCCACGACGCCTTCCTGCTGGACGAGCCGGCCTTTCACCAGACGCTGGCCGGCTTCCTCAACGGCGCTGCCCGCCAGCTCGGCGTCGGCAACGCCAGCTGACGCCGCAGCGGCGGCCGCGGACCTAGACCCGCTGGTGCCGGGCGCGGGTGCCGTGCTCGATGGCGGCGGCGGACAGGCGCGAGATGTCCAGCCGGTGGCGGATGATCTCCAGCATCCGGAGCTCTTCCTGGCTCGCCGAGTCGTCGGCGGCGACGATGTCGCAGGCCAGCGCATAGGCCGTCTCGCGCAGCCGCGGCGGCAGCGCCTCCTTGACGTCCTCGAGCACCGCTTCCAAGCCGTCGTCCGCGTTCAGCCGCTCGGCGCAGGCGGCGGCGGTCGCGGGCAGCTTTTCGGGGTCGTAGTCGCGGAAGGCCGGAAGATGCCGGACGATGTCACCGATGGTCATCAGCTCGGAATCGGTCATCTCCCGATCCGCGGCCGATGACATGACCATGATGTAGATCAGCGCCGAATGCGCATCCAGCATTGCTTCCGCTCCTGATGACCGGGCGCACGCACGCCCCGTGGTGCCAGCCGCGCGCTTTCTAGCCCGCGGCGCCGCCAGCGTCCAGCCGCCGGCCGCAGGGACGTGAAAGCACGGGAAGCCCGCCCTTGTTCCCGCCCGCCCTCCGAACGCGCCTGCAGACCCGCCCGCCTGTTGTCGGCGCGCCCGGCCTGTGCCAAGAGAGCCGGTGTCGGGACGGGCCTGGCGCCTCCGTGCCGCGCGCCCGGTCGCGGGCTGCGCCGGCCGCGGGCCGGCCGCACCC